>JAIMAR010000175.1 GCA_023511855.1 Bryobacteraceae bacterium | reverse complement strand
TGCATTTCGTCGTGTGGGTCAGATGTGTATATGAGAAAGTTGCTGAGCTTCGAGGAAGTGCGGACCTCGACCGACTGCTTCCCCATTGAGTTCCACGACATCCAGGAGCGCCACCGAATCCTTTTCGGCGAAGACGTGGTTCAAGGCTTAGAGATCGACGACCGTTTCTACCGGGCTCAAGTGGAGCACGAGCTGCGCGCCAAGTTGCTGCGGTTGCGCCAGCGCGGGGCTTGCGTACTGGCGGACCGCTTGCTGCTGCTGCAACTCATGGCCGAGTCGCTTTCTACTTTTTGCGTGCTGATCCGCCACGCTTTGCGCCTGAGCGGGGCTGAGGCTCCACATGCGAAGCGGGAGATCGTGGACCAGGGCGCCAAGGTTTTCGGTCTGAATCCGGAGCCGTTCCACACGCTGCTCGATCTGCGGGAGCAGAAGCGCAAACCCAAGCAGATTGAGGCGCAGGCTTTGTTTGAGAATTATTTGGCGCAGATCGAAACTGTGGTTGAAGCCGTGGACCGGCTAGAGACGTAAGACGCCGTGCAGCGCTTCTTCACCGAAGCCGGCGGCAGGGGAGAATAGCGATAGGGCCTGTGGCCCTGGACGGAGAAAGACGTTTATGAGGATACTACTGATCATTCTCGGAGTCCTGCTGGTGCTGGGTCTCATTTTCGGCGTCCAGGCCAGGAACACCTACAATGAACTGGTCGCGCAGCGGGAGGCGATCAACGGGCAATGGGCTCAGGTGGACGTGGCTCTGCAACGCCGCGCGGACCTGATTCCGAATTTAGTGGAGACGGTACGCGGCTTCGCCAAGCAGGAGAAGGAGATTATGGAAGCCGTGGCCAACGCCCGTGCGGCGCTGCTTGGGGCGCGAACGCCTCAGGAGAAGATCGCGGCCAACGGCCAACTGGATAGCGCCTTGGGGCGCTTGCTGCTGGTGGTTGAGAACTACCCGAATTTGAAGTCCAACGAGAACTTCATGCGGCTCCAGGACGAGCTGGCCGGCACGGAAAACCGCATCGCCGTCGAGCGCCGGCGCTACAACGAATTGATTCAGCGCTACAATACTACGATCGCTCTGTTCCCGAACAATCTGTTTGCGTCGTTGTTCGGTTTTCAGCGCAACGATGCCTACTTCCAGACAGAACCTGCCGCCCGGACCGTTCCCAAGGTTGCATTCTGAAAGCGACCAGGGCCTGCCGCCATGCAGCGCGCAAGCCCTGGTCTGTCGCGGATGGGGGGATGTCGGCTACGCCGCGCCCAACGCCTTGGCGGCCTTTCGGACGTCGGCGGACTTCACCCACAGCATGCCGCCATACACGCCGCTGCCGGCCGCAATGGCCTGAACCGCGGTTATGTTGATGCCGGCTGCGGCCAGCTTACCCAACAGCTCCGCCACCGCGCCGGGACGGTCTTCGCCTTGGATCAGGAAGCCGGTCTTCTTTGCGCTCAGCGTCAGGCCGATCTTGCGGGCTGCTTTGGCGAAGGCTTTGGGGTCCTCGGGGAGGAAATCGAGCTGGGCTTTGCGGGCGCCTTGCGGAAAGCCGCTGAACCCGAGCAGGTTCACCCCCGCTTCGTGCAACTGCGTGAGAATGCGCGACGCCTCGCCCGGCTTGTCCGGGACCGAGACGTAATAGTAGTCGATCTTGCGAATTGTTTCCGCCATGGTCGCCTCCGTTCCCTATGGTACATTGGATCGTTTAGACCATGGAACGCATTCGTGACGTCACGGCTCTAGAGGCCATCTGCAAGCAAACACGGCGCCGGATCATCGAAATGACCGGCGCGGCCAAATCCGGACACCCCGGCGGTTCCCTGTCCGCCGTTGAGATTGTCGTTACGCTTTTTTACGATGTGATGAATCACGACCCGGCCAACCCCCACTGGCCGGATCGCGACCGCTTCATTCTCTCCAAAGGCCATGCGGCGCCGGTTCTATACGCCGTCATGGCCTCATGCGGCTACTGTCCCGAGGACCAGCTCAACACGCTGCGCAAGCTCGGATCTCCTTACCAGGGCCACCCGGACCGGCGCTTTCTGCCCGCGCTGGAGGCGTCGACGGGCTCGCTCGGCCAGGGGCTGTCGCTGGCGTTGGGCATGGGCGCGGCCGCGCGTCTGAATGGCGCTTCCTGGCGGACCTACGTCGTGCTCGGCGACGGCGAGTGCCAGGAAGGGCAGATCTGGGAGGCCGCCATGTTCGGCGCCTACCACAAGATCGACAACGTCTGCGCCATTGTCGACTACAACAAGATCCAGCTCGACGGTTTCATCAAGGATGTGATGGAGCTGGAGCCGTTCGCCGAGAAGTGGCGCGCCTTCGGCTGGCACGTGATCGAACTGGACGGTCACCAGATCCCGGCGCTTCAGAAAGCCTTCGCTGAAGCCGCCGCCACCAAAGGGCGGCCTACGGTGATCATCGCCCACACAGTCAAAGGCAAGGGCGTGAGTTTCATGGAGAACAATCCCAAATTCCACGGCGTGGCCCCGACGCCCGCCGAAGTGGAGCTTGCTCTGAAGGAGTTGCAATAAACCATGGCGGCCAACACGAAATTCGAACTCAAACTCGGTCTTGCCACCCGCGAAGCCTTCGGCCAGGCCCTGGTGGAGCTGGGCCGTGAGAATCCGGACGTGGTGGCGGTTGATGCGGACCTTTCCAAGTCCACGTTCACCCACCTGTTTGCCAAGGAGTTTCCGGAGCGCTTTTTCTCTTGCGGCATTGCCGAAGCCAACATGGTGGGCGTCGCGGCAGGGCTGGCCGCCGCCGGCAAGATTCCCTTCGCTGCCAGCTTTGCCAGCTTCGCCGTCAACAAGGGCTTTGAGCAGATGCGGGTGTTGGTGGCCTACCCCAACGAGAACGTGAAGATCGTGGGCACGCATGCCGGCATCTCCATTGGCGAAGACGGCCCCTCGCAGATGGCCGTCGAGGACATCAGCCTAGCCTGTTCGCTTCCGGGTTTTGTCGTGCTTTCTCCCGCCGATGAGATCTGTATGAAGGCCATGGTGCGCGCTGCCGCAGCCCACAGTGGGCCGGTCTACATCCGTGCGGGCCGTCCTAAAGCGCCCGTGGTCTATCCTGCCGGGCAGACGTTCGAGATCGGGAGGGCCGAGTGGCTTCGGGAAGGCAAAGATTTGGCCATCCTCGCCACCGGCCTGATGGTATCGCAGGCGCTTCTGGCCGCCGATCAACTCGAAAGCGAAGGGATTTCGGCCGCCGTAGTTGACTTCTGCACCATCAAACCCCTCGACCGGGAGGCCATCGTTCGGGCAGCCTCCACGGGGGCGATCGTCGTGGCCGAAGAACATTTGGTGGACGGAGGCCTTGGGGTGCGAGTTGCGCAGGCGGCTGCCGAAACCTGCCCCTGTCCGATGGAGTTTGTCGGGATTCGCGACACCTACGCCGAATCCGCCACTCCTGAGCAACTGCTCGACAAGTACGGGCTGTTGGCGCGTGACATTTGCGCTGCTGCACGACGGGTCCTGACTCGCAAGTGATCGCCATGCCCTTGCGGATCCTTCTTGCCGGCCCTTGCCGCCTTACGCGTGAGGGATTGGCGGCGCTTTTGGTGCGCAAGGAGGACTTCGCGGTGGCGGGGGAGGCTTCGTCCGCGCCGGAAATAGTGGCGCTCTGCGAAAGTCTGCACCCGGATCTGGTGGTGGTTGAAGTTGGCAGCCCCGCGCCGCGCGGGCTGGCGGAGGTGCATGAACTTGGCCGGCGGGTTCCCACGGTGAAGCGGCTAGCTCTCACCGGAGCCGCCGACGGCCGTGTGATCCTGGACACGATCCGTTCGGGGGTTCAAGCGTGCTTGAGCCTAAGCTCACCGGTTGAGGAGTTCTTTCACGCTTTGAGAGTAGTTGCCGACGGCGGTTCTTATTTGAGCCCAGAGATCTCCGATCAAGTCCGCCGCAGCCTGCTAGCGGGGGAGGCTGCTTTTGCGTCGCCCGGCGCATCTCTCGATCGATTGACGCCGCGCGAGAAACAGGTTTTGCGGCTTGTGGCTCAGGGCCACTCGAGCCGAGAGATCGCCGCCCAACTGAGTTTAAGTCCTGAGACGGTGCGCAGCTACCGGAAGAGCCTGATGCGGAAACTGGGCGTCTCGGGCGTGGCCAAGCTCGTGCCGCTGGCCGCCGCCGCAGGGCTGATCCCTTAGAGCAATTCCATATCGCGGGTTCCGCGGGGTCGGTCTTTTGGCCGACGTCGGCTCCATCTCAACACGGCACCCGCCGAATTCCTTGAGATTCTGTGCGGCGGCCGGACACTATCCAGCATAGAGGCTGCGAAGAATGGCGGGGTTCTGGCAACATGTGGCGGGCGGGAGGCCAGAACCGCCGGGGGCCGGAAGGCTGGCCGCCGTAGCGTGTTCCGCGCTGCGAACGAAGGCTTATCAGCCGCTGCTGGCAGAGGCGGGCCTGGGTTCTCCACGCCAAATCACCCTAGCGGGGCCAGAGTTGCTGTCGATGCTCCCGGTGGCGCGCTTTCCCAAGCCGGGTCTGCCGCCGTCTGCGGTTTGCAACACGCGCATTCCCCCGCCTCCTCCGCCTCGTCTATTCTGGCCCATACCGCCACCGGCCAGGACTGCGGTTCTCATGGAGGGGTTTTACGAAGGCGGGGGAACGCGGTTCTTTGATCCGCGCGACTACGCCCGCTTGCGCAAGTACGCCCCGGACGCCCTGGCCGGGCCTGTATCTGCGCTCCGTGGGCTGGCCGAGCGGACGCCCGGCCGCACTGCCTGGAGTCCCAAGCCTGGACACTCGCTGCTGGTGCTTTTGGAGTTTCCGCAGACCGGGATCACGCGGGAAAGCCGCGAACTGCTCTGGCAAGTGTTCGAGGTTCCGCTCTATGCCCAAGTCTTGAGCCCAGGCCGGAACGTGCTCGCTTGGGAGTGCCAGGCGCACGAAGGCTATCACATAGCTGAGGAGAACGCGATTTTGGAGCTGCTTCCCGGCCCAGTTGAGCCGGAGTTGGTGGTGACCTCGCTGGTGGACTTACGTGAACCGATGTTGCGTCTGGCCACCGGTCTTACGGCAAGAATTGAGAGGTCCCGCTGCGGTTGCGGTTTGCGAACCGCGCGTCTGGTGGATCTGCGGTCGGCCAATCAAGCGGCTCCCACACCCAAAGCGATGGCGGCTTCCGCTTCCTGCGCAGCCGATTGAGGGGCTGCCAAGTGTTAAGATGGGTTCGAAAAGCGGTTCGACTGCGGACGTGGCGGAACTGGCAGACGCGCCAGCCTTAGGAGCTGGTGCCCGCAAGGGCGTGTGGGTTCAAGTCCCTCCGTCCGCACCACGGAGTAATCGGAACTGCCGCCTCACGGTTTCCCCTCAGTCTCCAGCCGCCTGTCCGGTTGTCCATGAAGGAACAGGTTTACACAAAAAGACACCAGCGATAGGAGCACGACGATAGAACCGACCGCAATTGCCTTGGCGGCCCATGGTGCTCCATACACTTCGAAGGCCAGACCTGCCAGCATTACGGGTAATCCCAGATTGTGCCCCCAAAAGTGTATCCCGGCAAGACGGCCCCGCCCGCAGCCGGGCATCAACAGGTAGGCGAGTCCCGTCAGAGCCATGGTGACCCAACCCAGCAGTAGACCGTGCGTGTGGGTAGAAGTTAATGCGAAATTCCCAGTGATCCCCATGACCAGTCCAAGGACTAAGCCTGCCACCATATACACACTTGCAATCCGCAACATGCGCGTCCCCAAGTGCAAAGATTCCCTCCCGGGCGGGTCTCAAGCCGCTTCGGAATCTTGCCTTGGCGCGCTTGCCCGCCGCAGCTCGACGCCCCTCAGGAAGGCCGCCTCAGAAGGTCACGACGCACGCGGGCTGCTGCGGCTTTCTACAGGCGGGTTCAAGAGATGCTGGATCCCCTTGCCCGGATCCATTCTAGGCCAATAGATGACCAGGGGATGTGACGGATGTCACAAACCTCCCAGCGCTACTGTTTCCCCCGGCCCCGGCCTTGTCCACCACGGCCCTGACCGCCCCAGCCCTGACCACCGCGGCCCAGCCGGCCTCCGATCCACAAGGGCCGCCCCGCTTCGTCGCGCAACTGGAGCGTCTGATTCTCGGCCGGCAAAGTCACTTGGGACGCGAAGACATCCTCGCCGACGCGATAGCCCGTCACACGCACTTCCGCGCCGGCCTTGGGATTGAAATTGCGCTCCATGAGATAGCGCATGGAGCCCAGAAAGACCCGAGTCGTTGCCTCCGGAGTCCGGACTAACAGGGAGGGCATTCCTTGACCGCGCAGAATGTCGACGCTTTCAATCCGGCCCTGTAGTTCCACCTTGGGGGCATTGGCCGGGATCACGGCGGTCGGCTGCCGGCCCGGCAGCGCGAGAGGCCCAACCAACCCCAAGCAAATGGCAAACGGGAGGACTCTCATGAAAGCACCCTCCGCTTGAGAGAACTGCAATCCAGAGGCCAGTTCATAACCCCTGACCGATCAACCCCGAGCCGAACGAGCCTCTGACGCTTCCACGCAACGGTTGCACACGCTGCCCACGCAGGCTGCATGTTCTGCACCTTACCTTAATCCATGTCACAATGTCGAGGCGGACCTGCTTGGAGCCGGTATGGACGTCCTCACTGGTGTTCGCCGTTCCCTCGCGCGCCTGGCGCTCCCCTTGCTGGCAGTTCTTCTGCCCGTCCTTCTTCTGGCTAGTTCACTGCGGACGCTGAAAGTGCTCGAGGAGCAGCAACTGGTATACTTACGCAGCCGGGCGGCGGCACTCGCGGGTCTTCTAGAAAACCTTCCGTCAGATCTGCCGGACTCGGCGATCGCCGACCTCGCCGCGGAGAGCGAACCCGCGCTGGTGGAGCTGACCCTGCTCGCCGCCGACTCCCCTGGTGGAGGAGACCCAGACCTGCTGCCGCTGTGGGAGGGGCGGGAACTGTTCCGGTCCCAGATGCTGAGCACCGATCAGGGTCGGATTTTCCGGACGGAAGTCCCTTACCACTCGGCCGGCGGACTCCGCATCGCCCGCATCGATCTTGACGCGGCAGCGGCAGACTTTCTGGTTGTCCACGCGCGGCACATCGTCTGGATTGCCTCCCTAAGCGGACTGGTTCTTGTGGCTCTGGCGCTGTATGCGATCTGGGCCGCGCGCCGGACGGTCCGGCTGGAGTTGCGCCAGCTTCAACTGGAGCATCTTGCCCAGCTTGGCCAGATGGCCGCGACACTGGCCCACGAAATCCGGAACCCGCTCGGGGCGGTCAAAGGCTTCATCCAACTGGTGGCCGAGCAGCCGGTCGGGTCTGCGCGGGAGCTGCTGGAGCCGGCCGTGGAAGAGGTGCAGCGGATCGAGCGGCTGGTCAACGACCTGCTGTTGTATGGCCGGCCGCCAGAACCTCAGTTGCGCCGCGCGAAATGGAGCGAGATGGAAGCCAGGCTGCTCGCGCAGGCCGAGAGGCTGCGCCAGGGTGAGGACGTGCGTTTCGAAATCTCGGCGGATTCGTTGGAGTGGACCACGGACCCGGCGCTGCTCGAGCAGGTTCTCGTGAATCTCCTGCGCAACGCTTTTGAGGCTGTCGCAGGCAAGGCCGACGCCGAAGTCCGGCTGGAGGCCAGGCTGGAGTGGATCCGAGGGCGGCTCGTGCGGGTCCAGATCGAGGCTTAAGAGGAACTGCCGCAGCGCCGCCTCCGGGTCGCCGTCGGCGCGCAGAAGGAGGCCAAACTGGTTCCGGTAGCGGGCGACATCCGGCGCCAGGCGGATCACCCGGTGGAGCAGCTCCCGCGCGCGCTCCCGGTTCTCAGGCGTCGGACGCTTCAGCAGCGCCACTGCCAGCGCATAGGCGTACTCGGCGTTCTTCGGATCGCGAGCCACGGCCTGCTCCAGGCGCGGCAGGCCTTCCTCCAGGCGCAGGGCGTCGACAGCGATCTTGCCCAGAATCCAGTGCGGCGCCGCCGCCTCCGGTTGCAGCCGCAGCCACCTCTCACAGGCCTGCCTAGCGTCGCGGCGGTTGCCTGAGGCGAAATGGAGCGCTGCGAGCCGCTCGTGAAGCACTGGATCGTCGGGGTGGCGCGCGAGGGCCGCTTCCACCAGTGCCACGCCTCGCTGCTCCTGCTTCATGCGGACGTAAGTCTCGGTGAGCAGAAGCGTCGCCTCGGTCCGCTCCGGATCGAGTTCTTGCATCTTCCGGAACGCCTCGGCCGAGCGGGGGCGCAGATCCTTGCGCGTGTAGAAGAGGCCCCAGTGGTACTGCGCCTCGACCGGCCGGCCCATCGCCGCCAGTGCCACCGCCATACCGCGGCACGCCTCCACGTCTTTCTCCGCACGAAGTGCCCGGACGAAATGCTCGGCGGCGGCCTGGTACTCCTTCCGCGCCAGGCAGATCTGCCCCAGCCGCGTGTGCGCCACAGCGTGGTTGGGCGCGCGCTCGATCGCTGCGCGAAACTCGGCTTCCGCCTTCTGGCGATCGCCGGACCTCCCGCGCTTCAGGTAGGTC
>JAIMAR010000174.1 GCA_023511855.1 Bryobacteraceae bacterium | reverse complement strand
ATGTTGACGATCTTGGGGCGTTTCTCGACAGGGCCGATCCCATCGCGCCAGTGGTAGTCGTCGGCAAAGCAGCCGCCGGGCCAGCGCAGCACGGGGATGCCAAGTTCTTTCAGGTACTCTACCGCCTGGCGGCGGTAGCCGTTAATGTTTGGAATGTTCGATTTCGGGCCGACCCATAGGCCGCCGTAGATGCAGCTCCCCAGGTGCTCAGCGAAGGACGAGTGCAGCTCGGGCTGGATGGTGGCGATTTCAGCTCCGGCCTGTACTTCGATCTGCTGTTGCTGGGAAGGCGCGGTGAAGCCTTTGCGGGACGCGATCACGGCGAACAGAGCCGCTCCGGCGCCGGCGGCGAATCCGCGGCGGGTCATGGACGAACTCATTTCGGACCTCCGACTTGTTAGATGATCGAACTAGAAGGAGTTTAATCCACCGCCAAAGAATTTGTCAAAGCGCATACGGAGGCAAGAGGCTGCGGCGGTGCGCGCGATCCTCTTCCGATCGCCACCGGCTGGTGTATTCGCTTTCACCAGGCCGAGCATCCTGGGTCAGCGCTGAAGCCGCGCGCCGGGAGGCGCCGCGCCAAGTCTTCAGCCCGCCCGGCCTTCAAGCCGGCGTGACGCGCCAGTATACGGCGTAACGCTGCCAGTCGATGCGGTAGAAGGGCACGAGGTTGATCTTGGCCGGCTGCCCTTCCATGCGGAAGCGGAGCGTCGGGCCCGTCTCCCGAAGGATCCACTTTTCTGGGTCCCCTAAGGCCTTGAGATCGGGCGCCGGAACCGGCTTACCCTTCAAATAATGCTCGCGCCCGTTTCGGATCTTGTCGCCGCGGTGGGACTCCGGCGTGAGACCTTCCCGGCCGAGATCCCCGGCCAGGACCAGCGGGCCATAGAAGAAGGCTTGCAGGCTTGGATCGTCGGGCATGGCTTCCGCGCGTACGTGCATCGGGAAGCGGACTTCGACCACGTCGCCGGTCCGCCAGCTCCGGTCGGCCACGAAATAGCCGGGCGAGACGGCCTTCCCCGAGAGGTTCCTCCCGTTGACCAGAACGCGGAAACTCCGGGTCCAGTGCGGCACGCGGAGCCGCAATTGGAAGCGCAGCCCGGGCTGTGCGGTTTCGACGGTAAACCGGGCCGAGTCCTGCTCGGGGAAGCCGGTCTGCTGGCGCAAACGAACGCCTCTTTGCTTCCACTCCACCTCCGAGGACAAGTAAAGATTCACCCAGATGCCGCCGTCATCGTGGAAGTAAATGCTATCGGCGAGCTTGGAGAAGGATTCCGTTCCCGAACCGGTGCAGCACCAAAAGGAATCGTACGGCCAGGCGTAGAGCTTCCAGTAGCCGGAAGCCAGCGGGACAAAGTACATCGTCATGCCGTCGTCCGGACACATCGTGCCTGCGATGCCATTCCAGAAGGCGCGCTCGTAATAGTCCGCGCAGCGGGGATCGGCCGTCCAGGAGAAAAGCCTGCGTGTCAGTTTAAGCAGGTTGTAAGTACAGCAGCACTCTTGCGTGGCCTCGCTGAGCTCCGTAGACAACCGGCCCGGCGGGGTCCGCCAATGCTCTCGGTTGGAGGTCCCGCCCGTGCAGTAGCAGCGGTGAGCTGTCACCTGACGCCAGAAGAACTCCGCGATCTTGCGGTAGCGCTCTTCGCCGGTGAGTTCGAACGCGCGGGCGGCGCCGATCACTTTCGGGATCTGGGTATTGCAATGAAGTCCGGTTAGGGCATCGCGGCCCTCGGCCAGAGGGTCGAAGACCCGGGCATGATCGAAGCGGCGCGCCGCCGCCGCGTAGTCCTCATTGCGGGTCAGCCCGTACAGATCAAAGAGCGCCTCGTTCATGCCGCCGAATTCGACGTCGAGCACCTTCTGCATCTGCTCGGGCGGCAGCGCGGCGGTCCAGCGGGCGGTCCACTGGCCGATGCCTTCGGCTGCCTCCAGGGCCTCCCGGTTATCGCACAGGCGGTAGACATCGATGAGTCCAGCAAGGATCTTGTGCAGGGTATAGAAGGGCACCCAAACCCGCTTGCCGTCGCGCAGGCGGTCGAAGAACTCCTCAGGGAAGGCGCTGAGATAGCCCCGGCCGAGCTTCTGCTGGCATTTCACCAGTTCGCGGACGATGTAACCGGCCTTATCCTTCAGCGCGGCGTCTCCGGCGGATTGGGACATGAGCGCGCAGGCCGTGAGGTAATGTCCGAGGAAATGCCCGCGGATCTCCACGTCCGGCGCCTCCCAGCCTCCCAGCGGCTGCGCGGAACTGGGGAACCCGGCATTCAGCCGGAAGGTGTGCAACAGGCGCTCGGCATCAAGCGCGTGCAAATAGGCGCGGTTCAACTCCTGCCACTTCACGAATTCCGGCTGCAAGACCCGCACCGACGAAAGCGGGAATTCTCTGGCCCTGGGCTGCGGGGCGGCAGCCCCCATTCGTTGCGCAGCCAGCAACGCGGCCGCGCCCACAAGAAACTCGCGCCGCGAAAAGTTCTGGTCCTCTGTCGAACCGTCCGGCTCTTGCCGGGCTGGGTCAGACGCCATCGCGTTCTGATCCGAGCGTATCATCGTCATGGCTCCTTCTCCGGTCCACCCGGGCATGCTTTGACTCTGCCTCCGGCTGCCCATCCGCTCCAGGACAACCTGGAGAAATGAGCCTTCCCGCTGAGCAGCCGCATTCCCCGGTCAGGATAACTCACCTAATCTCCCTCCTTCCACCGCTCATCGCGGCCGCCACTTCGTTTCGCCCGTTGAGGCTGCCGGCGGCAGAGGTCTTCCAACCTGCGGCGCTGGGATCGTGGCTCATCCGTCCAGATGAAAGACCTCGCGCAGGGGGCGCATTTGCTGATCGGCGGGACGGCCCTGCGGGTCTTCGAAGAACTCAGCCATTTCTTTCTGCCAGCGGGCGTTCACCTCCAGGGCCGCCATGCCGGCGAGAGCCTTCTCGAAGTCGGGCGTCTCAAGGTAGCCGACGAGCAGGCCGTCGTCGCGGAGGAACAGAGAGTAGTTGTGCCAGCCGGTCTGGCGGAGCGCTTCGAGCATTTCCGGCCAGACTTGCTTGTGGCGCTCAACGTACTCCTCCAGACGGTCCTTCTTGACTTGAAGAACGAAACAGATTCTCTTGCGTTCGGAACTCATGCGCACTTCCTAGCGAAAATCATGGGCCCGTGGCCAACAGGCGGATAGGGCCGAGCAAGCCCGCGGGAACGGGCTGAAGATTCTTCATGTCCTGGGCTTCGAAGCGAACCCCGTAGCGCAGATTCAGGAGGCGATAGCTGGGCAGCGTCTGGCCCGCCAGGTGATTGATGGCGAGGTTCGCCACGTCGATGCGGAGCTGGTTGGCGCCGGGCTTGAGGCGGCCCGTGACGTCGAGGCGGTAGGGCGGGCGCCAAAGCGAACCGACGCGCTCACCGTTAATATAGACCACCGCAGCTTCCCGGACCGGCGCCTCCAAAAGCGCCTGCTGGCGGGCGCCCGAAGGCGCCGCCGTGGGGCGGGTTTCGCCGAAATCGAGCCAGAGGCGCAAGCCAGGGGCGGTCATCGAGGCCGGGACGGTGATCTCTTTTTCGTAGGTTGCGACGCCGGAGAAATAGCGGGTGGATTCCTGATCGGTCCAGGAACGCAGGGAAGCCATCTCCACGGGAGGAGCGCTGTCTCCGAACCGGACACGCCAGCCGGTGCTGAGATCGACGGGGGCGGGCAGCGCGCGGGTGGAGCCAACGTCTGGCGCAGGGAGAGAGCGGCGAGTGAAGACTAGGAAGCGGGAGCCGTAGGGAGGCAGTTCGACGCGGACTGTCACGGCGCCGTTTTCGCGCTTGACCGTCTCGGCGGGGCGCACGGAGCCGTCCATCGGATCCCACCATTCCGGCGAAAGTCCGGCGAGGACGCGGAAAGTGGCGTTGACACTCCGGCTGACGTTGCCGGTATTGGCGAGGAAGTAGATCTCAGCATCGGATTCGTGGCGGTGCACGAAGCCAATCTCCGGCGCGGGCGGACTCAGGACCATGTCCGGCTGGAGGCGACCGGCGAGGGCCTTCCCGAGTTGGTCTTCGGAAGAGAGGAAGATCCCGGGAGCATCGGGAGTCTGGAACAGGCGGCGGATCAGGTCCCGGACCTCGTTGTGATCCTGTTCCGTCGCTTTGAATCCAGGTGCGCGCGAGGGCAGCCGTCCAGTGGCGATCACAGTCCCGCCGAGTTGCGCGAAGGTGAGTAAGGTTCGAAGCGTGGCCGGGGAGATCCGGTCCGTGGGGGGAAGCACAACCGCCCGGTAGCGGAGTGAGTCGAACACGAGCGCGCCTTTGGTGGGGCGGCTGCGGCGCTCCAGAAGGCCATCGTCGACGAAATCGAAATTGAAGCCGGCATCCAGGATCTGTGGAATGATCCCGGAAGGCACGAGGCGAGCCAGAACGCGGTTCAACTCGGTTGGCCCGGGGTGCATGGCCGTGTAGGCGTCGTCCACCGGGAGATACAGCAGGACATCCTGCACGGGCTGGCCCTGGCGCAGCAGGAAACTGGCCCGCTGGAGGTAGAGGGAGATGTCCGGCATTACGATCCACCAGGGGTTGCGGTCATTGAAGACCGCGGCGGCGTAGAAACGCCAGCCGGGGTACTCTACCCCTTCGGCGGTGTAGGGCCATCCATGACCGATGAGCTGGTTGATGCCCTGGAGGAAGTGCAGGTCGGCCTCCATCTTCATATCCAGCGGCGTCGCGCGGAAGGAGGGGGAATGCAGCCAGGTCCAGGTCTCGGAGCTGATGACGTTGTGGCCGAGCAAGTGGCCCGCGGAGGAGGCCCAGCGAGAGGTACTGAGGGCGCGCCACTGGTGTCCCTCGCCCTCGGGCAGGTCGGCATAGATGTAGCTGGAAAGCGTGGCGGGCGGGTTGCCGTAGCCCTGGATGCGGAAGCGGGTGTTGTGCCGGCGGGCCCAGGCTTGCATGGGCGCGGCGAAGCGCTCTTCGTAGAGCTCGGTCAGGGTCTTGCCCCAGTCCCGGCGGATCTCGGCGGAGGCGGGGCCCAGGTCGAGGACCAGAGCCGGCAAGTGAGGTTTGAGATCGTAACCGCGGCGTTTCTCGAATTCCTGTAGGAAATCGGGGGTCCAGTCGGATTGATAGACCTCCAGGCTGTCGCAGAAGATGGCGTAGGGAGGTTGGGAGTCGAAGGCCTGCATCAGCCGCTCACCGACGGTTTGCAAATAGTGGTCCAGGCTGGGCCGGTCGAGGTGATTGAGGACGAAACCCTCGGCGCCCACGGCGGGGCGCTTGACCTGCATGCCGGTGCGGCTGGAGATGAAGAAGATCGCCTCGGCGGGCAGGGACATGTCTTCGGGCAGGCGGAGCGCGCCCGAGGAGATGCTGTCGATCTGGCGCAAGGCTTGAGCGTCCAGGTTGCCATCTTGGGCGGGGGCGGCGAAAGCAGCAATGAACTCCTCACCGCTCTCGAGATCCGGCAGCGGGACGCGGCGCGAGGCGACGGCGCGCGTCCGGACCGTGCGCAAGCGGCCGGCCGCCTGATCGATGGAGACTGTGGGGCCTCCGAAAGGCCAGCCGCTGCCCAGAGTGAGATCCATTCGAAGGCCGAGTTCGCGGGCCTTCTGGCTGGTGAAGCGCAGGGCCTCGATGAACTCGTCGGAGAGAAACGGCAGATTGCGGAAACCCGCGGCGGCGTTGTCCGGGGCCAGCGGATAAGTGGGTTGGACTTCGAAGCCGCCGATTCCGCCGAGTTTCATGAGCCGCATTTCGCGCTCGAGCTGCGCATGGGTTACGGCGGGACCGAACCACCACCAGCGCATCAGGATGCGGGCATCGGGCGGGGGATCCTGGAAGCGCTTCTGAAGCAAGGCGGGATCAGCCGCTTGGAGGGCCGCGGCCAAAGCAAAAGCGAGAACGGCGTACCGCATGGCGGTATTATACCTGTGGTTGGCCTGTGAACTGGCTTAAGACACGCATCCGGGGGTGAAGCTATGCGGATTGGATCGCTCTTGCTGGCCGTGGCGGTACTGGAGTGTGCTTGTCAGGGCGCGCCGCCGGTGACGTTCACCGGGGCGCCCGGCAGGATCGAGGTGCGGATTGAGGGGCAGCCGTTTACGGCGTTGCACTACGGCGAAGATCTGGATAAGCCGTTCTTCCACCCGTTCCGCGCCGCCTCCGGCGTGCTTGTGACGCGCGGCTGGCCGGTGGACCCCGCGCCGGGCGAAACCACCGACCACCCGCATCACCGCGGACTGTGGTGGGCGCACGGGCGCACCAACGGCGTCGATTTTTGGACCACGGCGAAGAACACGGGCCGCTACCGGTTGAAGTCGCCGCCTGCGGTCGACCGGGCGCGGGGCAGCATCGGGCTGAGCCTGGCAATGGTGGCCCCGGACGGGCGTGTGCTGGGCAGCCTGGAGCAGAGTTACGTCTTTTCCGCGGAAGGCCGGAACCGGATCGTGGATGTGACCATCCGGGTGCTGGCCGATCAAGGAATCGACCTGAGCTTGGGCGACACCAAAGAGGGCGTGATGGCGTTCCGGGTGGCCGATGATCTCACCGAGCCCAAGGGCGCCAGGCTGATCAACTCCGAGGGAGGCGTGGGGGAGAAGCAGATCTGGGGCAAGCGGGCGCGCTGGGTGGATTACTCCGGCAAGATTGGAAGTGAGGTCGTGGGAGTGGCGATGTTCGATCATCCTTCAAACCCGAACTTCCCCACCTACTGGATGGCGCGGGGCTACGGGCTGCTAGCGGCGAACGCCACTGGAGCGCACGAGTTCACCGGCGATGGGAAGCTGGACGGAACGATCGTGATTCCGGCGGGGAAGAGCATTCAGTTCCGGCATAGGATTGTGATTCATCCCGGGGACGCGGAGGCGGCGCGGGTCGAAGAGATGTACCGGCGGTTTGCGGCTCAGTGAGGCGCGCCACGGCAGACAGATTCCCGGACCCGTGCGGGTCACGGTTTCGCCGGAGGAATTGGTTGGGGAGAAGCGGTGTCCCAAGCAAGCCCGGCCAAGCGAGCCGAAGCGCGATCTGCCCGAACAGCGAACCTGTGGCCGGCTGGTCCAGAGAGCGTGGGTGCGCCGCGGCGATTGTATACTGAGAACGACAGCGGTTCGTTCTACGAGTTGAGGTTCTGAGCGAGGTGCGTTGGAAGCTGCTCGCAGCCGCGATGCTGTTCTCCGCTGCCGCCTCTGGTGCTGGAGTGAAAGACCGGGCGCAAGCCACCGGCGAGGTGGAACGCCGGCAAGGTTTCCGGTGGGGTCCGGCATTGCGGCAGTCCTTCCTCTTCTTGAGCATTGAGCACTCGCTGCGGCTGACCCAGGCCAAGACGCGGGAGCAATTTCAAGGTAAGTTTTTCCGCAATTACTGGTCCTGTATTAAGAGCATCCGCGGCTGGGGGGACGGCGATAGTTTCTTCACGAATTACATCGCGCACCCCATGCAGGGAGCGGTGGCAGGTTTTATCCAGATACAAAATGACCCTGCCGGAATCACGCAGGAGTTCAGCCGGGAGGGGGCGTACTGGCGCAGCCGGCTGAAGTCGATGGCCTGGTCGGCGGCATATAGCACCCAGTTCGAAATTGGACCCATCAGCGAAGCCACGATTGGACATGTCGGCAAGCGGCCGGGAACGGCAGGCCTCACCGACCTGGTGGTGACGCCTACGGGCGGGCTGGGCATGACGGTGCTTGAGGATGCGCTGGACCGGCTGGTGATCCGCAAGTTCGAGGCGGGGCGCACCAGCCTGGGCTGGCAGCGGTTCATGCGGATCAGCCTCAACCCGCAGCGGACATTCGCCAACTTGCTGCGGTTCAAACGCCCCTGGCACCGCGATACCCGGGACCTGAACCGCTGGACGATGCCGATGGTTCCCGCCGGCGTGCAGGTGATTTCGGCGGCGGATGCGGCAGCGCGCGAACGCGCCAAGGAAGTCTTGCGGCTGGGGACGGTCCGCGTGCGGACTCCCCGCGGAACGGACTTCATGTTCCGGGTCGGCAGCCGGCCTTTTCATGTGGAGGACGTAGAAGGTGGGGACGGGTTGCTGCGGGTGGCCCCGCCGGAGCAGGCTAGCTTCGGCCAGATCAGCCTTCCGGAGCTGCGCTTGGGCGGCGCCGTTGGCAAGAATGTTGTGATCGAAGTGGATAACGGGCGCATCACGAGGGTCCGGGCTGCGGAAGGGGCCGAAGCGCTGGCGGTGGCGCTGGCGGCGATGGGCGAGACCGCCCACCGGTTCGCCGAGTTCAGCATCGGGTTCTCAAGCAGCGCTTCCCACGGACCCTCCGCGCGCGGTACGGTGTGCCTGGGCTTCGGCGGCAATGAGGAGCTGGGCGGGGCGCTGAAAGGTCCCCTCTTGCACCGGCATTGCCTGGTCGATGCCACCGTGCATGTCGATTTCCGTTACTTGGTGCGCGACGGCAAGCTAACTGAGTAAGTTCAGCGGGCCAACGGCAGAAACTGCCTGAGATACAAAGCCGACTGGCGCAGCGCCGCCTTGCGCATCTCAAGCGACCCTTCGTAGGCCCGATCCTCGAC
>JAIMAR010000173.1 GCA_023511855.1 Bryobacteraceae bacterium | reverse complement strand
TGCTAACACAGTCCTCGGGACTCGCCGTCACACTAAAGAGGAACGGGGAATGAGCGGGCTGCCCACTCGGGCAAGCCTCCGTTTATGGTTCGAACTGCACTCGGCGGCTCATTTTTCGGACAACGCGCCAAGGAAGACTCCAAGCCCGGGGCAGGCGCTGTACGCACCTCTTCTCGCAGTTTAGCGGCAGACCTTTGAGATGTTCCGTGGCGGCGTGGTGGGCGCGCAGGGACTCGAACCCCGGACCTCTTCCGTGTGAAGGAAGCGCTCTAACCAACTGAGCTACGCGCCCCCGGCGAATACGGGACTTACGCCGAATCGTCTATTATAGCAATGGATGGGCCCACCGGAAACCCTGGAAGCCGCTGTCTCGGCCGCCGGCCGGCTACGCAAGCTCGAAAGCGCCCTGAGCGAAGTCGTGCGCGGCAAACCGGACGTGGTGCGTCTCTCGCTGGTCTGCTTGCTGGCCCGGGGCCACCTGCTGATCGAAGACGTGCCCGGCGTGGGCAAGACCACGCTGGCGCACGCGCTGGCCCGTTCGGTCCAGTGCAGTTTCCACCGCCTTCAATTCACCAGCGACATGCTGCCCAGCGACGTGGTCGGCGTCACCATCTACAACGCCCAGACGCAGTCCTTCGAGTTCAAGAAAGGCCCCGTCTTCACGCAGTTCTTGCTCGCCGATGAGATCAACCGGACCACGCCCAAGACCCAGTCGGCTCTGCTCGAAGCCATGAACGAACGTCAGGTCACCATCGACGGCCGTTCCTACCCGCTCCCGGAACCCTTCATGGTGATCGCCACGCAGAACCCGGTCGAGCACCACGGCACTTATCCGCTGCCCGAGTCCCAACTCGACCGCTTCCTGCTGCGCCTTCGCGTGGGATATCCAGACCGCGCCAGCGAGAAGCGCATCGTGCGCCACTCCGGCCTGGAAGCCGCAGCGGCTCTCGCGCCAGTCCTCACCGCCGCCGATGTCGTCCAGCTTCAGCGGGAGGCGGAACGGGTGACCGTGGAGGATTCGCTCGTCGACTACATCCTCGCCATCGTCGAGAAGACGCGGCAACATGACGCGCTGGCCCTCGGCGTCAGCCCCCGCGGCACGCAGGCCCTCTTCCGCGCCACTCAGGCATTGGCGCTTTTGGAAGGCCGGGATTATGCCGTCCCGGATGACGTAAAGCGCCTGGCCGTTCCGGTCTTCGCCC
This sequence comes from Bryobacteraceae bacterium, assembly GCA_023511855.1. Lineage (GTDB taxonomy): Bacteria > Acidobacteriota > Terriglobia > Bryobacterales > Bryobacteraceae > JAIMAR01. The sequence continues at coordinate 7,323 of JAIMAR010000173.1, read as the reverse complement.
ACCGTGTTTTGATCAACACGCGCGTGGCCCTCGCCCAGCGCACCACCGAGCTCGCCGAGCGCATCCTGAGAGAGATCTTGACGCAAGTGGAGGTGCCACAATAGCAGATTGTGGACCGCCGGCGGGCCGGCGCCCGCCGCCGAAGGCGCCTGAGCCGCGCAGCGGGCCAGGCTCCGCCCATTCACTCCTGCGCTTGTGTATCGGAAAGTGAGTCATCTGAAATGCGAACCGCAATCATTGGCCTGCCCCTGACGGGCAAGAGTTCCTTGTTCACCATCCTGACCGGCGTCCATCAGCATGCGCGGCTTGGCACGCTCGAGGCGCGCACCGGCATCACCAAGGTGCCGGATCCCCGCCTCGAAGCTCTCGCCCGCATCTTTGAGCCGCAAAAGGTCACCCACGCCACGCTGGAGTACGTCGATTTCCCCTCCATCTCAAAGGAAGCACTCCGGGAGCCGGCCTACCTGGCCAGTCTCCGGGTGGTGGATGCCCTGGCGCACGTGCTCCGGTTATTCGAAAGCGACACCGTTCCCCACGAGAAGGGCTCCCTCGACCCTCTGCGGGATATGCGCGACGTCGAAGCCGAATTGATCTTGAGCGACCTGACGGTCACGGAAAAGCGCCTGGAGCGCCTGGACAAGGACCGCAAGAAAATCAAAAACCCCGACCTCGATCACGAGTTCGAGCTCCTCACCCGCGCCCGCTCGGCGCTCGAAAACGGCACGCCTTTGCGCGAGCTCCCGCTTTCCCCCGAGGACGAAAAGCGCATTCGCGGCTTCCAGTTCCTCAGCCAAAAGCCCATTCTGTTTGTTTTGAACCTGGGCGAGCAGGACGCCCCCCGGCTGCACCAGATCGAGGCCCAATACCGCAACGGCCCGCTGGCGGGCAAGCCTCAGACCGCCGTGACCGCCGTTTGCGGCAAAATCGAGGCCGAGCTGGCGGAATTGCCGCCGGAGGAGGCCGCCGATTACTTGGCCAGTTTCGGCCTCCAAGAGTCCGCCATGGAGCGGCTGATTCAAGCCACCTACGCGCTGCTGGGCTTGATTTCCTTCCTGACCGCGGGCGAGACCGAAGTCCGCGCCTGGACGGTTCCACGCGGGACCACCGCCCTGAAGGCGGCCGGAACGATCCACACCGACTTCGAAAAAAAGTTCATTCGCGCCGAAGTGGTGCACTGGGACGATCTGGTGCGCTGCGGCGGCTACGCCGGCGCCCGCGAAAAAGGACTGCTGCGGCTCGAGGGCAAGGAATACCTCGTCAAGGACGGTGACGTGCTGGTCATCCGCCACGGGTAACGGCCGCTTCCCACAGCGCGGCCAGGCTCACCAGCGTACACAACGCTACGAACCAGTCCCCGTAACGCGTATAGAAGCTTATTTCCGAAACATAGGAGTAAGCCGCAGGCAGCGACGCTTCCCGGTCGGGAGGCAGACTTGCGGTGATCCGGCCCGCCGGGTCGACCACCGCCGTGTAGCCGTTGTTGGTGGCCCGCAACAGCCAGCGGCGGTTCTCCACCGCCCTCATGCGGGCGATCTTCAGGTGCTGCTCCCTCGCGGCGCTCTGCCCAAAATAGCCGTCGTTGGAGAGATTGACCAACACCTCCGCACCGCCGGCCGCGAATCGGCGGACTAGGTGCGGAAAGGCCGCCTCATAACAGATGAATGCGCCGATTTTGCGCCGGCCCGTCTCAAACACCACAACTTTCTTGCCGGCCGCGAAATCGCCCGTCTCCTGCGTGATCCGGTTCACGAATCCAAACCACCGCGGCACGAACTCCCCAAACGGCACCAGGTACATCTTGTCGTAGCGCCCCAACAACTCACCGCCCGGCCCCAGCAGGACCGCCGAGTTGAGCGGATCGCCCTCCGGCGTGTGCGCCACAACGCCCGCCAGCAACGGCCTTCGGATCAGGTGGGCCAAACTCGCCAAATCCCGGCGAAAACCCGCATCGGCGTCGTAATGAAACGGCGCAGGGACTTCCGGCCAAATGGCCAGATCGGGCAGGCGCTCGTCCTTACGGAGAATCGGTTGCAAGGTGAGGTAACTCAAACGGTTTACGGCGCTGTCCAAAGCTTCTCTCGTCCAACTCTGGTCCTGGGGGATATTGGGCTGCACCAGCACCGCCCGCTCCGCGCCCGGCGTCTGTTCCGGTAGCGCCGGCAAAATCGGAAGGACCGCCAGCGCCGCCAACCAGGCCAGCTCGCGCCGCCTGCGGCCCAAAAACGCAACGGCCAAGGCCGCACTGAGCATGGCGAACACGAATGACAGGCCATATACCCCGGTAAAGGGGGCCAGCCGCAGCGGAACCCCCATGCTGATGCCGGCATTGCCCAGCGCCTGCCAGGCAAAACCCAGTGGGCCGTGGGTCCGCTCGATCGCCACCCACAGCGCCGCCGAGGCCGGAATCGCCCACCAGCGCCGCATCAGCGGCCCGACCGCAGCCGCAAACACGGCCAAATGCAGCGCCTTCGCCACGCTGAACAGCAGCACCGCACCCCAGCTTCCCCAAAACCCCAGCCCGCCGTAAGTCTCCAACACGTGCTGGATCCAGTAACACGTTCCCAGCCAGTAGAGGATCCCCGCCGCCTCGCCCAGCAAAAATCGGCGCGCCAGTGACCGCTCGCGCACGCAGGCCACTAGAAGCGGCGCCAGCGCCACCGCCGCCAGCGGGGCCAAATCAAAACGGGGAAAACTCAGCACCAGCAGCGCCGCCGAAGCGGCGGCGAGGATCAGATTCAGCACGTGGAGCTCCTGTGTGGTTCGGCTGGCCCGACCCGCGACGCGAAGGGCCAGCGGAGAAGGTAGAGCTTGGTTGTGAGTCCCGGAACGCCTTGGAGGAAAACGGACCAGTGATCAGGCGCCGCGGCCTGCCATCGGAACGAGCTGCGCGCGCGGGGCCTGTTACGCATCCACCTCAGTACTTTCGGACGATGGAATCGAACCCCGCCGCCTTCAACTCTTCACGCGTCTTGGCGACTTGTTCCGGACCCTCCAGCGGGCCTACCAGGACCCGAAAGACGTCCCGCGTCGGACCGGGGGCGATGATGGATCGAAAACCTCTTTGACTCAGGGCCTCGGCGAACACCCGGGCGTTGGCCAAGTCCTGGGCCGAGACTTGAAGGAACACGGTGCCGCGCGGCGGCTCGGTGACCGCGGCAGCGCCTTCCGCGCTAAGCGTGGAGGAGGGGGAGGCCACGCGCTCCGAAGAAGGGCTCTCCGCCACGGCGCCGGAGCTGGGCAGGGGCTTGCTCAAGCTCTCCGCCATCTTGCTCAGGGCCTTTCCAGGCTGTGGCTCCCCGGCCGGTCCCGCCGCTGGCGTCGCCGCCATCCGTTTGCCCACCAGGAACCCCATCGCAAAGAAGACCCCCAGCAGCAAGACTCCGATGACGAACAGCAGAATCAACTGCCGGTCGCTGAGCATCACCTCAACTTCCCCTGCGCTTCTTCTCGGCATAGCATGCCATCGCCTCGCGCGCCAATCGTCCGCCGCGGCCGAGGCCAAACTATATGGTACTGCGGCGCTCAGTCAGCCACGAAAAACCGGTTCGCGCGAGCCAGGCGCGGGCCTCGCTTTCCTCTCCGGGCCGCTTGTCCTAAGCGCCGCGCTGCAAGCCTCCGCTGCCGGCCCGGTCGATCAGATCGCGAATCCCGCTGAAGATGTCCACCGGGATCGGAAACACCACCGTGGTGTTCTTTTCCTGCCCGATCTCCACCAGCGTCTGCAAATACCGCAACTGGATGGCCGCAGGCTGCCGCTGAATCAGTTCAGCCGCCATCGCCAGCCGTTCGGCGGCGGCGTACTCGCCCTCGGCGTGGATGATCTTGGCGCGCCGCTCGCGCTCCGCTTCGGCCTGGCGCGCGATGGCCCGGATCATCTGATCCGGCAGATCCACCTGCTTGACCTCCACCATGGCCACCTTCACGCCCCACGGTCCGGTGTGCTGATCCAGCACCGATTGCAGCCGCAGATTCAACTTCTCGCGCTGGCTGAGCAGCTCGTCCAGCTCGACCTCACCCAGCACGCTGCGCAAGGTGGTCTGCGCCAACTGCGAGGTGGCGTACAGGAAGTTGGCGACTTCGATCACCGCCTTGATCGGGTCGATGACCCGGAAGTAGATCACCGCATTGACCTTGACCGTGACGTTGTCGCGCGTCACCACATCCTGGGGCGGCACCTCCAAGGTTTCCACCCGCAGCGAGACGCGCACCATCCGGTCAATCGGTGAAAATACCAGGATGATGCCCGGGCCTTTCGGGGTAGGCAACACCCGGCCCAGCCGGAATATCACTCCCCGTTCGTACTCCGCCAGAATCTTGATCGCCGACAGGAAATACAGGACGACGATGATGATCGCGATGGTTGGGATACTGAGCATGGTCGTGCAACCTCCTCGGCTGACTAGACGGGCTCCACCTTTAGGCGGAGTCCTTCCACTCCAATCACTCGAACCCGGGCGCCGGCTTCCACCGGAACGGTGGATACGGCATCCCAAAACTCTCCGTGAATGAAAACCTTCCCCTCCGGCGAAAGAGCCGTCCGGGCGACTCCGATCTCGTGCATCATCCCCGCGCTGCCCGTGGCCACCTTGGCCGCCCGCGCCCGAATCACCAGCGACAACAGGAAGACCGTGATCACGGCAAACGGCAGCGTCAGCCCGATGGCCGTGCTCCACTGGATGCGCATTTCAGGGATAGGACTGTTAATGAGCAACACCGCCCCGAGAATCATCGACACCGCTCCCCCTGTCCCCAGTATGCCATGCGAGGCGAATTTCGCCTCCAGGACAAACAGCGCCAGCGCCAAAAGCAGCAAAGCCGCCCCCAGCCAGTTGATCGGCAGTACGGAGAGCGCCGAAAGCCCCAGCAGCGCCAAGATGCCGCCCGCCACCCCGGGGAAGATCAATCCCGGCGAGGTGAACTCGATGTAGATCCCCAAGGCCCCTAACACCAATAGAATCAAAGCGATATTGGGATCGCTGATGGCCTGCATGAAGCGCTCGCGCCAGGTCGGCTCATAGGCTTCGAGCACCGCTCCGGTCAGCTTGAGCACCCGGCTCGACCCATCGAAGCGCACTACCTTGCGCCCGTCCAGCGCCGCCACCAGCGCCGTTTCATCCTGAGCCACTAAGTCAATCAGTTTGTTGTCCAGAGCCTCTTTGTAAGTGAAGGACCGGCTCTCCAGGATTGCTTTTTCGGCCAGCTCAGCGTTGCGCTCCCGCTTGGAGGCGATCCCCCGCAAGAAAGCAGCCGCGTCGCTTTCCACCTTCTTGCGCATGATGGGATCCATTTCGCCGCTGATCAGCACCGGCGTGGCGGCGCCGGTGTTGGTCCCGGGCGCCATCGCGGCGATATCGCCACTTAGCAACAGGAAGAAGCCCGCTGAGGCCGCTCGTCCGCCGCTCGGAGACACAAACACGGCCACCGGCGCCGGCGAGGCGATGATTTTCTCGATCACTTGCCGCGTGGCTTCCATCAGCCCGCCGGGAGTGTTGAGGCGGATCAGCACCAGCTCCGCGCCCTCCCGCTTGGCCTGCTCCAGCGCGTGTCCCATAATCTCCACCGTTACGGGGTGGACCACGCCGCTGATGTCCACGGTCAAGACCCGCGGCGGCGCGGGCCAAACCGCCACGGCTGCCACAAACAGGAGCAGCAGCGCTCTCATTTTCATTCCCACCTCAATCATACACCCCAAAGCGCCGATTGCAGCCGCTTCCGAGGCCTCGCCGCCGCATCCGCATCCTGCCCCCCTCCCGGTTTCCGCCGGATGCTATCTTGAAAAGGGGGGCGGCGCCGAAACGGGAATTAGGGCTGCGGCGTCCTCCGGTTAGCCCTATGAGAACCGTGCGAGCTGTGCTTGCGGCTTTGCTGGCCGCTACTCTCTTCGCCCAGCAAGAAGAATCGCCCGAGCAGATCTTCCGGGCCACCGTCAACGTCGTAGTGGCCCCGGTCACCGTCCTCGACGACGACGGCAACTACGTCAACAACCTTAGGCCCAGCGACTTCCGCCTCCTGGACAATGGCCAACCCCAGGACATCAAGGTCGACGTCACCTACGTGCCGATCTCTCTGGTAGTGATCATTCAGGCCAACTCCGCCGTCGAGGCCTTGCTGCCGTCGATTAAGAAAATCGGCCCCATGCTGCAAGGCGCCGTGGTCGGCGAGCAAGGCGAAGTGGCCGTTTTGTGCTTCGACCACCGCATCCAGAAGCTTCAAGACTTCACCACGGACCCAGACCTGATCAATCGCGCGATGGAGAAACTGAAGCCCGGCAGCCAGACCCACCGCATGATCGATGCCGTCATGGAAGGCATCCGTATGCTGTCCCACCGCCCCGCCAACCGGCGGCGCATCATCATGCTCATCAGCGAGACCATCGACGGCAGCAGCGAGAACAAGACCCGCGAAGTTCTCACCATGGCCCAGCTTCACAACGTTCTCATCTATCCGGTCATCATTAATCGGTTGGTCACTACTCTGACGGCCAAGCCGCAGCCGCCCCGCCCGGACCCCTACCCCGCCGGGGCCCGCCCGCTGCCGCCCAACGTCCCCCCGACGCCCGAGGCTTCCCGGATGGCGGTCGCCGGAGCGGCCAACTCCGCCAGCTTCATCCCTGTCTTCATCGAGATCTTCCGGCAGGTTAAGGGCATCTTCATCCCCAATCCTGTCGAGGTCTTTTCCCGCTACACCGGCGGCCGGGAACGCGCCTTTATTACCCACCGCGATCTGGAACGCGCCATCCTCGACATCGGCGAAGAGGTCCACAGTCAATACCTGTTGACCTATGTGCCCAACAACAAACTCGAGGGCGGCTTCCACGAGATCAAGGTGGAGGTTCTGGACCGGGCGGGCCGGCCCCGTCGCGACGTAAAGGTCATCACCCGACCCGGCTACTGGATGGCCGCCGTCCCCGAATAGTCTCCGGACACCACGCCTTCACCCAGCGCCACCCACACCTACCTCCTCTCCGCCGGCAGCGCAGCCATTCTTATGCAGTCCAGGCTTCTCTTGCGGAGCAGACATTCTCTGTGGGCCAAGCTGCTCTTGTCGTGCAGGCTGCTCTTGTGGGCCACGCTGTTGTTGCGAAGCAAGCCTCCGATGTGGGACAGGCTGCTTTTGTGGGGCTGGCTTTCCAGCCGGCCTTGGCCCCCTTCACCCACCGCCCTCCATCCAACCGAACCTTGCCGAATGTACGGCCCGGGCGTCTCCGCGCCCTCTCCTCCCATCTCCCTTTTTCTCCGTGTCCTCTGTGCCCTCTGTGCCACTGAGGCGCCCATATCGACAAAGTTTTGTCGATCTGAGTCCGCCGATTCTCTGCTGCCCCGA
>JAIMAR010000172.1 GCA_023511855.1 Bryobacteraceae bacterium | reverse complement strand
GAACCAGCAGTGCCAGAATCCCCGCCAGCACCCATCTGGCCGGAATGTCCCTCTCCGTCCGGTCCGCCCTTTCCTCCTCCCGCGCCGCCGCCGCCGAAGCCCGGAACGCACCCCGGAGCGATCTCACGATGGACTCCCGCATCCCGAACAGCGTGTAGAATGCCGCCACCAGCATCGTCCCCACCGCCACCGGACGCACCACGTTGTACCAAACCGTGTAGGCCGCCACCTCCGGCGAGGCGTTCCCCAGCCGCGTGGGCAAATCCGGATCGAAAAACAGCAGCAGCGGGATCAGCAGCCACCATGCGATCAGCCCTCCGCTCACATTGATCGAAGCCAGTTTCGGCCCAATCAAGTAACCAATCCCCATGAGCGCCGGCGAAAGGCTCGGCGTCGACCAGGCGATGCCGCCTCCGTGCGCGACTTCGGCAATCGTTTCCTTCTCAAAGTTGAAGTGCCGCACCACCGACTTCGGAAAGGCCCAGAACCCTTCCGCGTAGTCTCGAAATACCTGCAAGCCTTTGTCGCTTTTCAGAATCTGGATCAGACCGCCGAACCCCATCGCCCCGAATACATAGCGAGCCGATTTGCCGGCGCGGTCCCCGGCCTTCACGATCTCCACGCTCGCCACGCTCTCCGGCCAAGGCAGCCCCGCCTCCACGCACAACGGACGCCGCAAGAAGATAATGAAGAACACGCCGATCAGGCCGCCCGTCAGCAGGATCAGGACCGCCTCCCAGTAATGCGCCCGCAGGTCGCTCCATAGCCGCACTCCATCCATCTCCACCAGCACAAACGCCGGAATCGTGAAGATGGCCCCCGCCACCAGCGCCTCGCCCACCGACGCCGCCGTGCGCGCGATGTTCTGCTCCAGCACCCCGCCCCTCAGGCCCCGCACCGGCAGCCGGAACACCGCCATGGCGATCACTGCCGCCGGTATCGTCGCCGCAACCGTCTGTCCCGCCCGCAGCCCAAGATATGCATTCGCAGCGCCGAACACGAAGGCCAGTAGCAACCCTAACCCCACGGCCTTTACCGTCATCTCCCGTGGGTTGATGTCTTGGTTCCCCTGCATAAATGCCGATGATAGCAAGCCCCAGCCCCATCTCCCACTCTCCGCCCTCCCCAGCGGCGTCTGTCTCCCGCCCTGCGCCGCGCCCCACCTTCCCATGCCGCCTGCTGTTGGATGGGCCTGCCTCTGCGGTCCAGGCTGTTTTTGTCCTGCAAGCTGCTCCTGTGGAGCAGCCTCGTTGTGGACCAGGCATTCTTGCCTGCGGCCGGCATTCCTGTCCGCCTTGACCCCCTTCACCCACCGCCCTCTCCCCCACCCAGTCGTGGCATGTGTATAGGCGGACCGGCGTGTCCGCCCATTCCGGCCTCGGCCAAACGTCCCTCGTAGCCATCGTATCCCGTTGAAAAGGATACTACCTATTAAAGGAACGAAGAATTCTCTTGACAGAGATATTCAATCATTCGTACGATTAAATCAATCGAATGAAGCGTACGATTGAAAATGAGGTCGGCTCCAACCACTCCCTGACCCGCCAGCGCATTTTGGACGCCGCCGAGACCCTCTTCGCCGAAAAAGGCTTCGAAGCCACCTCCCTGCGCATGATCACCGCCGAAGCCGGCGTCAACCTCGCCGCGGTTAACTACCACTTCCGCTCCAAAGACGCCCTCATCGACGCCGTGATCGCCCGGCGCATTCAGCCCATCAACCAGGAACGCCTCGCAATGCTCGCCGAAGCCACCGACAAAGCTGCCGGCAGACCTCCCGAACTCGAAGACATCGTGCGGGCCATGATTGCCCCCGTTCTACGCCTCCGCCAGCGCGACCCCGGCGTCGGGCGCCGAGTCGGCCTCCTGTTCGGGCGCACCTACGCCGACCCTAACGAAATGGTCCGGCCCGCCTTTTTTAATCACATGCGGGAGATCTTTCGCCCGTTCACCGAGGCCTTGCGCCGCGCCTTGCCCAGCCTTCCCCCCGCCGAGCTCCTTTGGAGAATGCACTTCGGCGTGGGGGTCATGGCCCACACCCTGGCCGGCTGCGACCACCTCCAGGTGATCTCGGGCGGCCTATGCGATCTTAGCGACGTCGAAGGCGTCATCGAACGCATGGTCAACTTCATCTGCGCCGGCATGCGTGCCCCCCTGGTCGCACAACCCGGCCGGTATTTGGAAAACTTATGAGAACCCCGGTGTTCAAAATATTCATTTATGCATTGGCGGTCCCGCCGCTGCTCACAGCCCAATCCGGCCCGATTCTGGAGTTGAGTCTCAAACAGGCCATCGAGGCGGCCCTGTCCCCGGAGGGAAATGCCCGAGTGCGCTTGGCGCAACAAGCCGTCCAGCAGGCCTCCAGCCGCACGGCCCAAGCCCGCGCCGCTCTTCTCCCCAACCTCGACGGCTCGGTCAGCCAGCAGAACCAGACCCGTAACTTGGCCGCCTTCGGCATCCGCATCAACATCCCTCTGCCCGGCTTCCAGTTCCCGACCTTGGCCGGACCGTTCAACGTCTTCGACGTCCGGGCCAGCGCCACCCAGACCGTCTTCGACTTTCCCGCCATCCGCCGCCTTCAGTCCGCCCGAACGGCCGCCTCCGCCGCCACGCAGGAGCAGGACGCAGTGCGGGATGAGGTCGCACGCCAGGTCGCGCTCCTCTACTTGGCTGCGCTCCGCGCCCAAGCCCGCGTGGACGCCGCTCAGGCCGACGTGGACCTGGCCCAGTCTTTGGCCGCCTTGGCCGCCAACCAGAAGGCCGCCGGAACCGGCACCGGCATTGAAGTCACCCGCGCCGCCGTCCAGCTCGCCCAGGCCCGCCAGCAACTCCTCATCGCCCGCAATGACCTTCGCCAGAGCCACCTGGAGCTTCTGCGGGCTGCGGGACTGCCCCTGGAGGCTTCCCTCCGGCTGACGACCTCCATGGACGAGCTGCCCGGCGAGCCCCTCCCCTTGGACAAGGCCATCGAAGCGGCACTCGCCAACCGCCCCGACTGGAAGGCGCAGCAGGCCAAACAGCGCAGCGCCGAGCTCGCCTACAGCGCCGTCAAGTTCGAACGGCTTCCCTCGCTGGCGGGCTTCGCCGACTACGGCAGCATCGGCTCCAGCATCCACAACGCCATCCCGACCCGCACCTACGGCCTGGCCATGCGCGTCCCCGCCTTCGACGGCGGCCGCCGCGATGCGCGCCGCTCCGAGAGCCTGGCGCAGCTCGAAATGGAGCGCATCCGCACCGCCGACCTTCGCCGCCAGATCGAACTCGAGATCCGTCTCGCGCTCGACGACCTGGAATCCGCAGCCGAACAAGTGAAGGTTGCCCGTGAAGGGCTGGCCCAGGTCCAAGCCGAACTCGAGCAGGCCGAGCGGCGTTACAAAGCCGGCGTCGCCACCAGCCTGGAAGTCACCGACGCGCAGACCCGGCTGGCCCGCGCCCGCGAGAATCAAATTGCAGCTCTCTTCCTTTACAACCGCGCCCGCCTGGACCTCTTGCAGGCCACGGGCAGGATCCGCGAACTGGCGAATTAAGGAGCAGGCATCGTGAAACGAAAGTTCATTCCCGTGATTGCACTGGCCGCAGCGGCCATCGTGATGACTACGCTCGTCCTGCGCCGCTGGAACTCCGAGCCGCCGGACCGCATCCGGCTGTCCGGCAACATCGAGTTGACCGAAGTCAAGATCTCCTTCAAGACCGCCGGCCGCATGGTCGAGCTGCGCGTCAAAGAAGGAGACCCGGTTCAAAAGGGCATGCTCCTGGCCCGCCTGGACCGCGAGCAGCTCCTGGCGCAGCGCGCCGCCCAGCAGGCGGCCATCGCCGCCGCTCAATCTCAGCTCGAGCAGTTGCAGACGGCCATCGACTTTCAAAAGGAGAGTCTGGAAGGCGCCGTAGCCGCCGCTAACGCGGACCTGCAACAAGCCGAGGCCCGCCTGCGCGAATTGGTGACCGGCGCCCGGCCGCAGGAGATCCAAGAGGCTCGCGCCGCCGTGGAAGCCGCCCGCACGGCCAGCCTCAAAGCCGCCAGCGACTGGGCCCGCGCCCAAACCTTGTTCAAGAACGACGACATCTCCGCCGCCCAATACGACCAGTTCCGCGCGGCCCACGACTCGGCCGCGGCCCTGCTGCGGCAAGCCGAGCAGCGCCTGGCCCTGATCGAGGAAGGCCCCCGCAAGGAAACCATCGAGGCCGCCCGGGCCCAGGCCGAACGCGCCCGCGCCGCTCTGCGCCTGGCCGAGACCGGACGCCTGGAGTTGCGCCGCCGCCGGCAGGAGCTCACCGCGCGACGCGCCGACATTGACCGCCTCAAAGCCCAGCTCGCCGTCATCGAATCCCAGCTCGCCGACACCGAGCTCTACTCGCCCATCGACGGCGTCGTTCTGGTCAAGTCCGCCGAGCCCGGCGAAACCGTCGCCGCCGGAGCCACCGTCCTCACCCTGGGCGACATCGACCACCCCTGGCTCCGCGGCTATGTCAACGAAACGCATTTGGGCCGCCTGCGCCTGGGCAGCCTGGTTCGCGCCACCACCGACTCTTATCCCGGCAAGGTCTACGAAGGCCGCCTGTCGTTCATCGCCTCGGAGGCCGAGTTCACTCCCAAGCAGATTCAGACCCCAGAGGAACGGGTCAAGCTCGTCTACCGCATCAAGGTCGACCTGCCCAACCCCAACCGCGAACTCAAGCTCAACATGCCCGTGGATGCGGAGATCCTGCTTGACGGCGCTCCGGTGAAGTAACGCGATGAGCTCTGAACCCGTCATCCAAGTCCAGCAACTCACCAAGCGCTTCGGCGCCCTCACCGCCGTCGACGGCCTCGATCTGGAGGTCCGCCGCGGCGAAATCTTCGGCCTGGTTGGGCCGGACGGCGCCGGCAAAACCACCGCCCTCCGCCTGCTGAGCGGATTGATGGACCCAGACCACGGTCAACTGCGCATCTGCGGCTACGACCTCTCCCGCAACCCCGATCAAGTCCGCGACCGGATCGGTTACATGGCCCAGCGCTTCGGCCTCTACAGCGACCTCACCGTTCAGGAAAACCTGGACTTCTACGCCGACCTGTTCGGCGTCAGCCGCAGCTACCGCAAGGAGCTTGTGCCGCGCCTGTTGCAGATGACCCGCATGGCCCCTTTCACCGGGCGCCAGGCCGGGCGCCTTTCGGGCGGCATGCGCCAAAAGCTGGCCCTGATGTGCACCCTGCTCCACAAGCCCGAGCTTCTGCTGCTCGACGAGCCCACCTGCGGCGTGGATCCCGTCTCACGCCGCGACTTCTGGGAGATCCTCTACGGGCTGGTCCGCGAGGGCTTGACCGTGCTTCTCACCACGGCCTATCTGGATGAAGCGGAGCGTTGCGACTGCGTCGGCCTGATGCACCAGGGACGAATGATTCAATGCGAGACGCCCGCCAGGCTGAAGCAGCGCGCCGAAGAGGTCTGCTACCGCTTGCGCTGTCCGGATCAGCGCGCCGCCAAACCGGTCCTGGAGAGCCTGGAGGGTGTCGCCAGCGTTGAGCCTTTCGGCGGCGCCTTGCACCTGTTCCTCTCGGCCGGCCGCAGCCCCGGCTACGTGGCGGAAGCGCTCGACCGGCAGGGTCTCGGTCCCTGCGAAATCGCGCCCATTCAACCATCGCTTGAGGACGTATTCATCCTGATGATCCGCAAGGAGAACCGAAAGGCTGCATGACGCCAAACGACTTCGCCGTGGAGACCTCCAACTTGGTGAAACGCTTCGGCGACTTTGTCGCCGTGGATCACATCTCCTTCCAAGTTCGCCGCGGAGAGATCTTTGGATTTTTGGGACCCAACGGTGCGGGCAAGTCCACCACCATCAAAATCCTCTGCGGCCTGCTTGAGCCCACCTCCGGCACGGCGCGCGTCGGCGGTTTCGACGTGGCTGTCCAGCCTGAAGCCGTGCGGGAGAACATCGGCTACATGTCCCAGAAGTTTTCTCTCTACGACGACCTCACCGTGGAGGAGAACCTCGAGTTCTTCGCCGGCATCTACGGCGTCCCGGAAGACCGCATTCGCGAGCGGGAGGAGTTCGTCCTGCGCATGGCGGATCTCACCGGCCAGCGTCGCCGCATGACCCGGCTGCTGGCCGGCGGCTGGAAGCAGCGTTTGGCGCTCGGTTGCGCCATTCTGCACGAGCCGCCCATCCTGTTCCTCGACGAGCCCACCAGCGGCGTCGACCCCATCGCCCGCCGCGAGTTCTGGGATCTGATCTACCAGCTCTCCGAGCGAGGCCACACCGTCTTCGTCACCACCCATTACATGGACGAGGCCGAATACTGCCACCGCCTGGCCCTCATGTACAAGGGCAAGATCGTGGCGCTGGACACCCCCGAGGCCCTAAAGCAGCAGGCCGGCAAGGCCACCATGGAGGAAGTCTTCGTGGCCACCATCGAGGCCGAAGAGAGGAGCTCCGCATGAGGCTTCCGGCAGGACTGGTGCGCACCGCGGCCATGGCCCGCAAAGAGGGCCTGCACATCCTCCGCGACCCGCGCAGCCTGCTGATGGCCCTGGCGGTGCCCGTACTCATGCTGCTGTTGTTCGGCTATGCGCTCACGCTCGACGTCGACCGCATCCCCACCCTGGTCTGGGACCAGGACCGCACCCCGCAGAGCCGTGAGCTAGTGGAGCGCTTCGCCGGCTCACGCTACTTCCAACTCATCGGAGAAGCAGACAACTACCTCGCCATCGACCGCTGCGTCGACTCCGGCCGGTGCCTTCTGGCGCTGGTCATCGCGCCCGGCTACGGCCGCGATCTGCTCGCTTCCCGCAAAGCCGAGGTGCAAGCCATCCTCGACGGCAGCGACTCCAACACCGCTTCCATCGCTCAAGGCTACATCGAAGCCCTGGCGCGGGCCTACGCCTTCGAACTGCGGGTTCAGGCTTTGGAGCGCAAAGGCGGCGGCAAACTCGAGCCCCCGGTCGATCCCCAGTTGCGCGTCTGGTACAACACCGAATTGCGCTCGCGCAACTACATCGTCCCCGGCTTAATCGCCATCATCCTCATCATCATCGCCGCGCTGCTGACCTCCCTGACCATCGCCCGCGAGTGGGAGAACGGCTCCATGGAGCAGCTTCTTAGCACGCCCGTGCGCGCCCATGAAATCGTGCTCGGCAAGATGGCCGCCTACTTCGTCCTGGGCCTGTTCAATACCCTGGTCACCATGAGCGTCGGAGTCTTTCTGTTCGATGTGCCGCTGCGCGGCAACCCCTTGCTGGTGTTGCTGACGAGCAGCGTGTTCCTGATGGGCGGCCTCTTTTGGGGTGTCTTCCTTTCGGCGGTTTCCCGCTCTCAGTTGATGGCCTACCAACTGGCGATGCTGACCTCGTTTCTGCCGGCATTTCTTCTTTCTGGGTTTATCTTCGCCATTGAAAACATGCCGCTGGTGATCCAGATCATCTCCTACTTCTTCCCGTCCCGCTACTTCATCGCCATCCTGCGGGGACTGTTTTTAAAGGGGGTTGGATTGCAGGTCTTTTGGCTGGAAGCTTTGTTGCTGGTGCTCTACGCCCTGGGCATCTTTATGGCCGCCAGCCGGAAGCTCCGGCAGAAGATTGGTTGAAACCGATGTGGAGAAGAATCCGCGAGATCCTGCGCAAAGAATTCCGGCAAGTGCTCCGCGAGCCGCGCCTACGGGGCATGCTGCTGGCGCCGCCCGTCATCCAGCTCTTGGTGTTCGGCTACGCCGTGAATCTGGACGTCGAAAACAGCCGCATGGCTTGGTGGGACCAAGACCAAACCCCGGCCAGCCGAGCCCTGCGCGACTCCTTTCAGGGTTCGCGGCACTTCCGCATCGCCGCCGAGCCTTCTTCCGACGCAGAGATTCAGCGGCTCCTGGACCATGGCGATGTGGACCTCGCCGTTCATGTGCTGCCCGGCTTCGCCCGCGACCTGGAGCGCGGCCGCACCGCCACGGTCCAGGTCCTGGTCGATGGAACCAACTCGAACACCGCCTCCATCGTGGCCGCCCACGCCGCGGGCGTGGTCTCCAGCTTCGCGAACCAGGCCATCTCCATTCAGATGAAGCAGCGGCTGGTCGGACGAACTCTGGCGGCCGGCGGCCCTGTCCATCTGGAGATCCCGGAGTTGGAGGTGCGCAACCGGGTTTGGTTCAATCCCGACCTCCGCAGCCGATTCTTTTTCGTCCCTGGCGTGGTGGTCAACATCATCACCCTGGTGACGCTCTCGCTGACGGCCATGGCCATCGTGCGCGAGCGTGAGATCGGCACCATGGAGCAATTATTGGTGACGCCCATCCGCCCGTTCGAGCTCATCATCGGTAAGACCTTGCCCTTCTCGATCATCGGACTGGCCGACGTGCTGCTGGTGACCGGCGCGGCGGTTCTGGTGTTTCACATGCCCGTGCGCGGAAGCCTGCTGCTGCTTCTCGTGGCCTCGGCGCTGTTTCTGCTGACCACGCTGGGCGTGGGACTGTTCATTTCGACGATCTGCCACACCCAGCAGCAGGCCATGATGTCGTCGTTCTTCTTTTTCAATCCCGCATTCATGCTCAGCGGCTTCACCTTCCCGATTCGCAACATGCCCCCGCCGGTGCAGATCATCACCTATTTGAACCCGGTCCGCTACATGATGGAGATCGTGCGCGGCCTGTTCTTGAAAGGCGTGGGAATCTCGGTGCTGTGGCCGCAACTGGTGG
>JAIMAR010000171.1 GCA_023511855.1 Bryobacteraceae bacterium | reverse complement strand
GGTCACGAATGTGCCCCAGTGGGCGATGTGCACTGGATTGGCCACCGTCATGGTGACCTTGCGGTAGATGCCCGCACCGGGATACCAGCGCGACTGGTGCCGCCGCGTGTCCACTTCGACCGCGATGACGTTCTTCTGGCCGAAGCGGATATACGGCGTGGCGTCCACGCGGAACGCCATGTAACCGTAGTCCCACTGGCCGGCCAGTTGGCCGTTGACGTAGACCTTGGGGAACGCCATCACTCCGTCAAAATCGAAGTACACGCGCTGGCCTGGGGCGCCGTTCACGGTGAAGGTTTTCCGATACCAGCCGACACCTTGCCAGGGGAGCTTCCCGGTGCTGCCGGGAGCGCTGGGGTTGAAGGGGCCTGCGATGGCCCAGTCGTGCGGAAGGCGGACCGCCTGCCAGGAGGAGTCATCGAAATTGATCTGGCGGGCAGCTTCGGGCTGCTCGCCTTTGATGAAGCGCCAGTCCCGGTTGAAGTCGAGCACTTGTCGCTGGCCGAAGGCCCACACCGGGCCGAGCGCCATAGCTCCAACTGCAATAGCAAGATAGCGATTGAGTCGATTCACAGCGTTACTCCTTCCGGCCGCCGGACGGCCGCGTCCTGTCAAGGGCGGCGCTTCGGCGGCTGCCGCCCTGTCTTCATTCTCGCCTGCGATGGCGAATCGAGGCCCTGCCGGAAGTCAGGGTGATTTGGCATCCGGAGGCCAGTAGGATTGTTGGGTCCGCCTGTGCCCGCTGCCGGTTTGCACGAGTCCAACTGGCATTGGCGGCGGGGATGGGGGACCTAGAATTTGCCTTGCCCGCTCGCTGCGCCGCTTGAGAGAATAAGAGATTAGCTTCCCTCCTCTGAAGCTCACTATGCTGGACCGCATCAGCGTTCATGGGGCGCGGGTACACAACCTCAAGGGCATCAACGTCGAGATCCCGCGCAACACCTTCACGGTCATCACCGGCCTGAGCGGGTCCGGCAAGTCCTCTCTGGCGTTTGACACCATTTACGCCGAAGGCCAGCGCCGCTACGTCGAAACCCTTTCTCCCTACGCCCGCCAGTTCCTGGACCAGATGGAGCGGCCCGACGTCGACTCCATCGACGGGCTCTCGCCGGCGATCTCCATCGAACAAAAGACCACCAGCCGCAGCCCGCGCTCGACCGTCGGCACCATCACCGAGATTTACGATTACCTGCGCGTGCTGTACTCCTCGATCGGCATCCCACACTGCCCCAACTGCGGCCATGAGATCCGCAGCCAGAGCGTGGATCGCATTCTGGAACAGGTTCTGAGCCTGGGCGAAAACGAGCGGGTGATGATTCTGGCGCCCATCGTGCGCGGGCGCAAGGGCGAGTTCCGCAAGGAACTGGAGAAGTACGCCCGGCAGGGCTTCCTGCGCGCCCGCATCGACGGCGAACTGCGGCCTCTCGACGAACCCGTCAAACTCGACAAACGGCGCAACCATACGATCGAGATTGTCGTGGATCGCCTGCTGGTCAAATCCGGGGTGCGCGAGCGGCTGAGGGCGTCCATCGAAACCGCGGCCCGGTTGACCGACGGGCTGGTGCTGGTGGCGGTGGTCAACGGTCCTGAGCATCTCTACTCGCAGAAGATGGCTTGCCCGGATTGCGGCATCAGCGTTCCGCAGCTCGAGCCGAGGTCGTTTTCCTTCAACAGTCCTTACGGCGCTTGCGAGACGTGCACGGGCCTGGGCCGCATCTGGAGCTTCGATCCGGGCAAGATTATTGCCGACGAGACCAAGCCGCTTCTGGATGGGGCGCTGGCGATCACTTTGCCCTTCCACGCGGCCAACGAGATTGCTCAGGCTGCACGCGCGGCCCGCATCGACCTCTCAAAGCCCTTCGAAGAGTTGCCGGAGAAGGCACAATCTTTTTTGCTCACCGGCAACGGCGCCTACCGCGGGGCGCTGCGCATCCTGGAAGAGGAATTCCTGGACGCTTCTCCCGCGACCCGGGAGTGGATGCTGGACTACATGTCTCCGGCCTTGTGCCCCACATGCAAGGGCAAGCGGTTGCGGCAGTCCAGCCTGGCCGTGCGCGTGAAAGGCATCTCGATCGGCGAGTTCACGGCGTTGCCGGTTGAAGAGGCGCTGCGGACGGTGCGGAGCTGGGAGTTCTCGGGCCGCGAGCAGCAGATCGCGGGACGCCTGGCGGAAGAGATCCAAAGCCGCCTGGAATTCCTCGATACGGTGGGGCTCGGTTATCTCAGCCTGGACCGCTCCGCCGATACGCTTTCCGGCGGCGAATCGCAGCGCATCCGCCTGGCCACCCAGATCGGCTCCCGGCTGCGCGGCGTGCTGTACGTGCTGGATGAGCCCTCGATCGGCCTGCACCCGCGCGACAACGGCCGCTTGCTCGACACGCTGGCGCGCTTGCGCGACATGGGCAACACGGTGCTGGTCGTCGAGCATGACGCGGAAACGATCTTGCGGGCCGATTACGTGGTGGATCTCGGGCCCGGCGCGGGGCGTTTGGGCGGGCAACTAGTGGCCTGCGGCCCGCCCCAGGCCATCGCGCGGGATCCCAACTCGCTGACCGGCGCATATCTGGCCGGCTTGCGCGCCATCGAGCCGCCTGCGGTCCGCCGCCGCGGCGACGGCCGCAAACTGATCGTGCGCGGGGCCCGCGAGCACAACCTCAAGAACATCGACGTGGAGTTTCCGCTGGGTCTGTTTATCGTGGTCACTGGTGTCTCGGGCAGCGGCAAGTCCACCCTGCTGAACGACATTCTCTACCGCGCCCTGGCCCGCCGCCTGTACCGCGCGCAGGAGGAGCCGGGCGCGCACGACACGATCGAGGGGCTGGAGCACATCGACAAAGTCATTCGCATCGATCAGTCTCCGATCGGCCGCACGCCGCGCTCGAATCCTGCTACCTACACGGGGGTATTTACCCCCATCCGCGATTTGTACGCCATGCTTCCGGAAAGCCGAGAGCGCGGCTACAAGCCCGGGCGGTTCAGCTTCAACGTCAAAGGCGGCCGCTGCGAAGCCTGCCAGGGCGACGGCCTGAAGCGCATCGAGATGAGCTTCCTGCCGGACGTCTACGTCACCTGCGACGTCTGCCGCGGCCGGCGGTATAACCATGAGACTTTGCAGGTTAAGTTCAAGGGCTACTCGATCGCGGACCTGCTCGAAAGCACCGTTGAAGACGCCCTGCGCCTGCTCGAAAACATCCCGCAGATTTCCGCCAAGCTCAAAACCCTGGTGGACGTGGGCCTGGGCTATATCCATCTGGGTCAATCCTCCACGACGCTGTCGGGGGGCGAAGCCCAGCGCATCAAGCTGGCCCGGGAGCTCAGCCGGCGCCAGACCGGGCGAACCTTCTACGTTTTGGACGAGCCCACCACCGGCCTGCACTTCGATGATGTGAAGAAGCTGCTGGACGTGCTTCAGCGGCTGGTGGATCTGGGCAACACCGTGGTCGTGATCGAGCATAATCTGGATGTAGTGAAGACGGCGGACTGGATCATCGACCTGGGCCCGGAAGGCGGAGAGAAAGGCGGCTGGGTTGTGGCTGCGGGTCCGCCGGAGCAAGTGGCGCGGAGCCGGAAGAGCTACACGGCCCAGGCGCTCGCCAAAGCGCTCAGAAACGGAAAAGCAAAGTGAGCAAGTACCGACAACAGCCGATGGACTTTTCCCGGTTGCGGACCATCCCCATCCGAGAGCGCGGCGGGAAGGTGCGGGTGGATCAATTCGCCACGCCCTACCAGAAAGGCTCCGGCATGAGCGGGCTGCTCGACAGCCTGCCGCGGTTGCTCGCCGCGGACTCCCTGCGCCGTCTGGCCGAGGCGATCCGGTCGGCGCGAGCGGCGCGCAAGCCCGTGATTTGGGGCTTGGGCGGCCATGTCATCAAGTGCGGCCTGGCGCCGGTCCTCATCGATCTGATGCACCGGGGCTATGCCACGGCGTTCGCCATGAACGGCTCGGCCGCCATCCACGATTTCGAAATCGCCATTGCGGGCCAGACCAGCGAGGACGTCGAGGCGGTTCTGCCGGGCGGCCGTTTCGGGACTGCCGAGGAGACGGGCCGGGAGATGAACCGCACGCTGGCCGAAGGCGCGGGCGAGGATGCGGGCTTCGGCGAACTCATGGGCCGCCGGCTCCAAGCGCTGGCCGACCCGCGCTACGCGGAGATGAGCCTGCTGGCCGCCGCCTGGCGGCACGGTACGCCGGTGACGGTTCACGTGGCGATC
The DNA here is from genome assembly GCA_023511855.1 of Bryobacteraceae bacterium. Taxonomy (GTDB): domain Bacteria; phylum Acidobacteriota; class Terriglobia; order Bryobacterales; family Bryobacteraceae; genus JAIMAR01. Next base: position 4,467 of record JAIMAR010000171.1, on the reverse strand, counting down.
GGCACCGACACGCCGCACACCCATCCCGCCGCCGACGGGGCCGCCATTGGCCGCGCCACGCACCGGGATTTCCGGCTGTTTTGCGCGCTGGTGGCGGAGATGGATCAGGGCGGCGTCTACATCAACCTTGGTTCTGCGGTGCTGCTGCCGGAAGTGTTTCTGAAAGCAGTCTCTGTCGTCCGCAACCTGGGCCATTCGCTGGCGAACTTCACGACCGCGAACCTGGACTTTCTCCAGCATTATCGGCCCCGCGTGAACGTTGTTGAGCGGCCGCACGCGCAGGCCGGCGGCGCCGGCATCGCCATCACCGGCCACCACGAACTGACTCTGCCCTTGCTGGCGGCCATCCTCATCGAGCAAGATTCATGAGCGAACCCGAAATCACCCTTCCGGGGCCACCCGAGCCTTCCCAAGCCCAGCCGGTGCGGCCCGGCGAACCGTTCTGGGGCTATGCGGATCTGTTCTTGTTTCTGGCCGCCGCCGTGCCTTCGCTGTTGGTGGCAGCCCTGGCGGCCAAATCCGTCTTATTGCTCCTCGGCCGGCACGCCGACAACCAGACGCCGGTCCTGCTGGCGTCGCAGTTTTTGGGCTACCTGCTCTGGTTCGCGTTCCTTTACGGCTTGTTGCGCTTCAAGTACGGGCGGCCGTTCTGGAGCAGCCTCGGGTGGGTGGGCTTCGGAGAGCAGTTTGCAGCCCGGCTCATGGCGGGCGTCGCCCTGGCGTTTGGGATCGCCATCGCGGGTGCGCTGCTGCGGACGCCGGATATCGACATGCCCATGAAGAGGCTGCTGTCGGACCCGCTTTCCATTGTGTTAATTGGCGTCACGGCGGCCACGATCGGTCCGGTCTGCGAGGAGATCGCTTTCCGGGGCTTCTTAATGCCGCTGCTGGTCCGCACGCTGGGTGCGCCGGCCGGCATCCTGCTGAGCTCTGTGCCGTTTGCGCTGCTGCACGGACCCCAATATGGTTGGAGCTGGCGGCACGTCCTGCTGATCACGGCAGCGGGCGCCGCCTTCGGATACACCCGCCACCGCACCGGCTCGACGGCGGCCGCGGCTGTGGTGCACGCCTCCTACAACACGACTTTCTTTTTGGCTTACGTCTTTTACGGAAAGGATCTGCGCGTCTGATGATTCGAACCATTGAATGGAACGGGGATGCAGTGGTCATGCTGGACCAGCGCCGGCTTCCCGCCGAAGAAGTCTACGTCACCTGCCGCGACTACCGCGAGGTGGCGGAAGCCATCCGCACGATGGTAATCCGCGGGGCCCCGGCGATCGGCGTGGCCGCAGCCATGGGCGTGGCGCTGGGGATGCGCCAGGCCGACCCGTCCCGGCTGGATGAGGAGTTCGAGGAGGTCTGTCGGACTCTGGCCGCCACACGGCCGACCGCGGTGAACTTGTTTTGGGCTATCGAGCGCATGCGGCGCGTGTATCAAAGCGCGCGAGGGATTACGCTGGGGAACATCCAGGCAACCCTGCTTGAGACCGCTCTGAAAATGTGGGAGGAGGATATTCAGGTCAACCAGCTCATTGGGTGGAACGGGGCGGAGCTGCTCGCTAGCGGCATGACGGTCCTGACGCACTGCAACGCGGGGGCGCTCGCTACCGCCGGTTACGGCACGGCCCTGGGCGTCGTCCGCGCCGCCGTGGCGGCTGGAAAGAAGATTGAGGTCTTCGCCGACGAGACGCGCCCCTTCCTTCAGGGGGCACGCCTCACCGCTTGGGAGCTGATGAAGGACGGCATTCCGGTCACCATCATCACCGACAATATGGCAGGTCATTTTTTAAAGTCGGGCCGCATCGGTTGCGTCATTGTGGGGGCGGACCGCATCACCGCAAACGGCGACGTCGCAAACAAGATCGGCACCTACTCGCTGGCGGTGTTGGCCCGCGAAAACCAGGTGCCCTTCTACGTGGCCGCTCCCATCTCTACCATTGATTTGAGCCTCGCCTCCGGTGAGGAGATCCCGATTGAGGAGCGGCCCGCCGAGGAAGTCACCCATGTGTTTGGCGTGCGGATTGCACCCGAAGGGGTCGCTGTGCGTAATCCGGCCTTCGACGTGACGCCGCACCGATACGTCACCGCCATCATCACCGAGCGCGGCGTGGCCCGGCCTCCGTATGCCGAGTCCCTGGCGCAGCTGGCGGGTTGAAGAGGCATCTGTGTTTCATGCATGATCCATGTATGGCGGTGAAAACCATCAGTCTGGAGCTGGACGCTTACGAGCGCCTCCGGCGCGCCAGGCTCCGCCCCAACGAATCCTTCTCCAGCGTCGTGCGGCGCGCCCAGTGGCCGGCCCTTACGCCTACAGCAGGAGAACTGGCGGAATCCTTGCGGAAGCTGGCCGCTTCGCACCCTGAGACGCTGCTAGCCCCCGCGACGCCGAGAAAGCTGGAGCGCCGGAGCCGGACGATGCGGCGTAAGACAGCCTGGGAGCGGTGAGCCGCTTTGCTGCTGGACACTTGTTTTCTGATCGATCTGCAATACGAGCTCGGAGGGCGGCGCCGGCGAGGTGCGCTCGATTTCCTGCATCGTCACCCAAAGGCTGCCGCCTACATCAGCCTTGTGAGCTGGATGGAGTTCGCCGAAGGTTACGAGGAGGAACAGGAAGAAAGCTGCCGGCTGTTCCTTTCGCCGTTCCCGCTCATTGTTCCGGACGCCGCGATCGCGTGGCGGGCCTCGCAGATCTCGCGCCGGCTCCGTGCGGCGGGGATCCGAATCGGCGATCACGACCTTTGGATCGCGGCCACGGCTGTGGAGCGCGGCTTGCCCTTGGTGAGCCGCAACTCCAGGCAGTTCGCGCGGGTCCCGGCTCTGCGGGTTGTATCCTACTAAGGGAGAAAGGATGACGCGCCGCGAGTGGTTTCAGATCAGCGCCGCGCCGCTGGCGCCTGGCCTGCGCGCCGCAGAACCGGCGTCGCTTCAGCTTGAAATCGTGCGCTTGCGGCTGAGGCACACCTGGACCACGGTGATGTCCTCGAGCGAGTACCGGGATAACCTGCACGTTACATACACTCGCGACGGCATCACCGCACGGGGCGAGGGGGCGCCCATTCCGCGCTATCAGGAAGACGCGGCCTCGGCCCGCCAGGCGGCCGAATCGCTGCGGGGACTCATCGAGTCCGCGGACCCGTGGCCGTTCCGCAAGCTCACCGCGGAGATCGCCCGCCGGCTACCCGGGCAGTACGCCGCCAAGGCCGCCATCGACATCGCGCTGGTGGATTGGCTGACTCAGCGGCTGGGCGTTCCGCTCTACCGCTATTTGGGGCTCGATCCGCGGGATACGCCGGTTACGACGTTTTCCATTGGCATTGACACGCCGGAGATCACGCGCCAGAAGGTGCGCGAGGCGGCGGCGTTTCCCGTGCTGAAGATCAAAGTCGGGCTCGCCACCGACGAAGAAACCATCGCCGCGGTGCGGGCGGAAACCAGCAAGCCATTGCGCGTGGATGCCAATGAAGGCTGGAAGGACAAAGAGGAGGCCGTCCGCAAGATCCACTGGTTGGAATCCCAGGGCGTTGAATTCGTCGAGCAGCCGATGCCTGCCGCAATGCTGGAAGAGGCGCGCTGGGTGCGTTCGCGCGTGCACATCCCGGTGATTGCAGATGAGGCGTGCCTGCATCCGGAGGACATCCCGAGGATTGCGGAGGCCTACGACGGGGTGAACATCAAGCTCATGAAATGCGGGGGCATCCAGGCCGCCCTGCGCATGATCGAGACCGCCCGGGCCTTTGGACTGAAGGTGATGCTCGGCTGCATGATCGAAAGTTCGATTGGGATCACGGCCGCCGCGCACTTGTCCCCGCTGGCGGACTACGCGGATCTTGACGGCAACTTGCTGATTGCAAACGACCCCTACCGCGGCGTCACCGTGGAGGATGGCAAGCTGGTTCTGCCCAACCGGCCGGGGCTGGGCCTGATTCGCGCCAACTGATCCTTTCTGGTGGACCCGGCGGATCTCGCTTGCACCGCACTCAGCCTTCGTCGGCGGGCGGGAGTCTGGAGACATACGCCGCCCGGAGGCGTGGGCGTAGCGGTTTGTGCCGAATACCCGCCATCCGCTTCAGGCTGGAGGGTAGAATCGATTTATGACGCTTGCCACGCCGTTTGCCCGCGAGCGGATCGAGCGGCTACTGCATATCGAGCCCGACTCCAAACCCAGGGTCTACTTGCAGGTCTTCAAGGCGGCCGAATTTGCGGACTTGAATTACGTCCTGGAGCTGCTGCTTTCGGCCGGCATCGCGACCCTCGGCCTAGTGCTGGACAGCCCGGCGGTCGTCATCGGGGCCATGCTCATCTCGCCTCTGATGGGCCCCATCCTGGCCGCCGGTTTGGCGTTTGCCGTCGCTGACTTATATCTAGGCTTGAAGGCTCTGGTAAGCATCGTGCTTAGCACACTGGTGGCGGTGTTGTTCTCTGGCTTTTTGGTTTGGCTGCTGCCCTTCCAATTTCCCACCAATGAGG
>JAIMAR010000170.1 GCA_023511855.1 Bryobacteraceae bacterium | reverse complement strand
ACGCTGAGCTGACCGAAGCTCGGCTCCCCGAGGACACCGGTCCCCGGGATCCGCCACCCGTCGGCCTCGACCTCGACGGCCCGGCCCGGCTGGACGGCGACGACCGTCCCGGCGGCGGGCACGATCCCGAGGTCGGTGTGGTCGCCGCGCACGACGAGCCAGCGGCGCCGTCGTCGGAAGAGGAGCTCGCCGGAGGCCGGCGACCCTGCCCCGGCCGGTGCGGCAGGTGGTCGGGGATCCGCCGCTCGGTCGCCGCCAGCGCCGCCGCCATCTCCAGCGCAGCCACCAGGCTCCGGGTCGATGCCACGCCCTTCCAGGCAATGTCGAAAGCCGTCCCGTGATCGACCGAGGTTCGGATGATGGGCAAGCCCAGCGACACATTCACGCCCCCCTCAAAATCCAGCAGCTTTAGCGGTATGTGCCCCTGGTCGTGATACATGCACACCACCGCTTCATAACGCGCGCGCGCTACCGCCAGATAGAACACCGTGTCGGGAGGCACGGGCCCTTCCACCCGCAGACCGTGGCGCTGCGCCCACTCCACCGCCGGACGGATCTCCTCGATCTCTTCTCTGCCGAACAGGCCGTTTTCGCCGGCGTGCGGGTTCAGGCCCGCCACAGCTACGCGCGGATTTGGCCGCAGCCTCTTCACGGCCTCGCAGGTCATCCGGATGACCCGCTCGATGCGCTCCCTCTGTACGCGCGCAATCGCCTCCCGCAGCGAGACGTGCGTGCTCACGTGCGTCACAATCAGTCGCTCGCTGGCGAGCATGATCGTCGCCTCTGGTGTGCCGCACAGCGCTGCGATCAGCTCCGTGTGTCCGGTGAAATGCGGATCCGTGAGCTGAGTCGCCTCCTTGTTCATGGGCAGCGTCACCAAGGCCACAATCGACCCGTCCAGCGCCGCCCGCGTTGCCGCAATCACGTACTCCCGCGCCGCCGCTCCGCTCTTCGCCGAAAGCCGTCCCGGGGTCACATCGCTGCCTTGCAGGATGCCCGCATCGATCACATTCAGCGGCCCGTCACGGAACTCCGCCGGGCTTGAAATCCGCCGCAGGGGAACCCCATAGCCGAGCTCTTGGTTGCATCGCTCCAGCACCTCCAGATCGCCAAACGCGATCACCGGATGCCGCAACTGCCCATCCCGGAAAGCCTTCAACAGAATCTCCGGCCCGACCCCGCTCGAATCGCCCATCGTGATGCCGAAAATCATCGATCCTCCCCCAACGCCCTGCGCAGTTCTCCCACCAGCTCCACGCCGCCGAAGCCGCCCGCCTTGGTCACGAACGCCAGGCGCCTGTCCCTGAGCTCAATCGACGACAACGGAACTCCCGGCAGCACCTCCCTCAACGGCTCCACAGCTTCCACGCCTAAAGCCCGCAGCACGCCCGCCGCGGTGTCTCCGCCGAACACCACCAACCCGTCCAGCTCTACCTGCTCGACAACCCGCCGGACCACGCTCCCGATGCGAAGCGACACATCCTCGGGGCTAGTGCCGGATGTGGCCAGCATCGCCCAAGGCTCCTTGCGCAACGCCGCGGCCAGTTGTTGAACGGTGGCTTCATCCTCGGCCGCGCTGTCCGGCAGTTTCGATATCGGCATGCCGAGCTCGCGCGCCCGGCCAAGCTGCCGTGCCGTGATGGGGTTCCGGCTCCCGCTGGCGACCAGACAGCGACGGGCCGTCACCTGCCGGCGCTCCACTCGCCGCCGAAGCGGAAGTACCTCCGCCCACGGCCCGCAATACCCCGCTGTGCCTGCGGCCACACACAGCCTCCCGGAAGCAATCATCGCCTGTGCGGCCTTCTCCAGGTCCGGGGGCGCCGTCCCGTCGCAGACCACCACGCATCCGCCCGGTGCTTCCCGCAACGCCCCTTCCAGTTCCCACAGATCTGCTACCAGCCGCACCGGCGCTTGGCAGCCGGCGGCGAGCAGCGAAGCGATCTTGCCCTCGGTGGCCGGATTCAAGGCGTCCCGGGCGAACTCCGTCTCCGCCAACGGCTTGCCGTACACGAACAACTCGCCGTTGCGCACCGTGCGGCCCATCTGCGGGTAGGCCGGCACATACAGCAGCGGCCGGTCCGTGAAAACGTCCACGAGCGCCTGGAACTCCGCTGCAATGTTGCCCCGCAACGTCGAATCAGTTTTCTTGTAGAGATGCTCCACTCCGGCTCGCCGGAGTTCCCAGGCCGATTCCCTCACCCGCCGGTAGGCCTCCTCCGGGCCCATGCGCCGGCTACGGGCATCAATCACCAGCGCCTCGGCATCTATCGTCGTAGAGAGACTCCCGGCGACAACGGTGCGGATACCTGCCTCCGCCAGCTTGGCGCCGACTTCCAGCGCCCCCGTGGTGTCGTCGGCGATCGCCGCCACCCGCATTCAAGTTCTCTCCCGGATCAGCCGCAGAACTGCGGCCGCCGATTCCTCGATGGGTTGCACCCCGCTCAGGACCAGGTCCGCGTAGGCCGCGGTGGGCAGGATGTAGAGCCGCGCCATGGGGGCGACGGTGGAGCGGAACTGCTCGCGCACCGATTCCGGCGTCCGGCCCCGCTCCCGCACGTCCCGCTCCAGGCGCCGTTCCAGGCACACCTCTTCCGGCGCGCCGACGTAGATCTTCACCGGCAGCAGGCTTCTCACCTTCTCCCAGTACAGCGTGAACAGCCCCTCAACGACGGCCAAGCGCTCCGCCCGGATCCGCCGCACCTCATGGCTTCGCACGTGCCGAGTGAAGTCGTAGACCGGCGCCTCGATCTCCTGCCCCTCTCCAAGCCGGCGCACGTGCTCAACGATCAATTCCTCATCGAGCGCTTCGGGTACGTCGAAATTCCACCGCGCCCGCTGCTCGAACGGCAGATGGGCCAGGTCTCGGTAATAGGAATCGAGCGGAACCACCGGCGCGTTCAACTCCGCCGCCAGTCTGGTGGCCAGCTCGGTCTTCCCCGCGCAGGACGGGCCCGCAATCCCGATCAGCAACGGCTTATGTGTGAGAGGCACCTGCAATCCGGAAGTATAGCGGAGCCGCCGCATCCCGACATCAAGGCGCCCACTGCGGCATGACGTAGGCGTAGAACACGGTGACCAGCCCGATGGCGGACGCCAGCACGATGCTGTGCCGCAAGGTGAACCGGAACAGCTTGCCTTCCTCCGCTGCGGGCATCCCTGTGGCCGCGGCCGCCACAGCTATGCTCTGGAGGCTGATCATTTTGCCCATCACCCCGCCGCTGGAGTTAGCCGCAGCCATCAGTACCGCATTTAATCCCAGCCGCCCCGCGGTGACGACTTGCAGGTTCCCGAACAGCGCGTTGGCCGACGTATCCGAGCCTGTCAAGAACACGCCCAGCCACCCAAGCATCGCGCTGAAGAACGGGAACAGGGTCCCTGTGGCGGCAAAAGCCAACCCGAGCGTTGCCGTAGCCCCGCTGTAGTTCATTAGGAACGCCAGCGCCAGCACCGACGCGATCGTGACCAGCGACAGGAACATCTGGCGGAAGGTCTTGGCCAGCACCTGAAGGAAAGCGCCGGGGCTCATCCCCAACAAAACCGCCGCCACAACGCAGGCGATCAGGCACGCGGTGCCCGGCGCCGCCAGCCATTCGAAGCGGAAGATGGCGCGGTAGGGGGTCGGGGAGGCGACAACCGGCGCGGTCTGGATCACCTTCTCGTGCAGCCCCGGCCACGGGAAGACCAGGCTCGCCTGATTCAGCGGTCCTTTGTACAAGCCCCAAAGAAGAACCATGACCACCAAGACGATGTACGGACTCCAGGCATGCAGCACCTGGCTGCGGGCATGGCGCGGCGACGCTGCCTGCGCCACGGCGTTGCCGCCTAGCTCGAAGCGGTCTTTCGGCTTCCACACCGCCAGCAGCGCCACCAGCGAGCCCATGGTCGCCAGCGAACTCAAAATGTCGGTGAGTTGCGGACCCAGGTAATTGGAGACCAGCAATTGCGTCACGGCGAACGATGCTCCGCACACTACGATCGCAGGCAGCACCCGCCGCGAGGCCTTCCAACCGCCCATCACTCCGATCAGATACGCCGGAATAAACAGCGATACGGGCGCGCAGATCCGACCCACGCCCGCGCTGAGCCTCTCCAGCGGCAGGCCCGTCACCGCCGCCAGCGTGATTACCGGCGTGCCGATCGAGCCGAAGGCCACCGGAGCGGTATTGGCCAGCAGGCATATCCCCGCCGCATAAAACGGCGAGAAGCCCAACCCCGTCAGCATGGCCGCCGCCACGGCCACCGGCGTCCCGAATCCCGCCGCGCCTTCAATAAACGCCCCGAACGCGAAGGCGATGAGCAGCGCCTGCAAGCGGCGGTCCTGCGTGAGGCTGCCGATCGAGTCCTTGATGATCTCGAACTTGCCCGTTTCGACCGTCAGCCGGTAGAGCAGAATCGCGGTGAACACGATCCAGCCGATGGGAAACAATCCGAACGCCGCGCCGTAGCCCACGGCGCTCAACATCGTGCCCGGCGGCATGCGGTACACCAGCACGGCGGCCGCCGCCGCGGCCGCCAGTCCGCTCAGCGCCGCCTGCCAGGCGGGCCTACGGCGAATGCCTAACAGATAAAGGAGTACGAAGATCGGTAGCGCGGCGGCCAGCGCCGACCACGCCAGGCTGCCGCCTAAGGGGGTGTAGTCCTGAGTCCACATCGCAGTCTTGCTGATGTTATCAGCCCCCCGCGTGATAAGCAACGCTGCAACTGCGCAGCAGAGGCTCAACCGGTTTGCACGCAGCGACGGTCGCCTTTCTCTGCGAACAAGGGGAACTTTCTGCTTTGCGTCGTGATACCGGAACGCGCGGTTGACGCGGCCGCGGTCCGGCCGCTAGATTAGAAGAAGCAGCAGTCCCTGCGGCTTGAAGCCGTCCCCATCGTCTAGCCCGGCCTAGGACATCGCCCTTTCACGGCGGTAACGCGGGTTCGAATCCCGCTGGGGACGCCAATCCTCGCCCTCGACACCCCCACGGACTGGCCGGAGGCCGAAGCGCGCCGCACTCACCCAATTCCCGCGTCTTACGGGCAACAGACGGGTCGACTTCGCGCCCCCGCTCCAGGCCCACCTTGCGTGAGAATCTGCGGCAGCGTTCGCGATCATGGCGCATGAGCAAAGACTGGCGCACCCACTGGAACGCGCCGGGTGTAGAATGAACGACGCCTGGCAGGTCCCGAGCTGCTCCGGCGCGGGCCGCAGCGGCCCTCTGAGGACGCTGCCGGCAAAAGAGGAACGCCATGCTCCATCCACCATGCCCTATGAGCCGCAGAGAGTTCAGTGCAACCCTGATGGCTGCGGCGTTCTCACGTCTCCGGCTGGAAGCTGCCGGGGCAGCGGCGATGCCTTGGAACGGTCCGGCGACGGTCGCCAAGGTCTACCTCGGCGCTCCGCAGCCCCACTGGCCTAAGCCTACGCTGGACCAAGCCAAAGAAGTGGCGGATGTCGAAGCCCGCCTTGCAGAGGTGGAACGCAAGAATGCAGATTCGGTGCGGTTTACCGGCGGCGAGCTGCTGCGGTCGCCCGAGGAGGTCAAGCCGTGGCTGGCCAAGACCGGCAGTGTCGACGGGGTCCTCATCGTGCCCGTGGCGCAACCTACGCCGCCGCTCCAGACTCTGGTGAATTCACTCGATGTCCCCGCCCTGTTCTTTTCGCGGCCCTATGCCACGCATGCCTGGTCGAGCATCGCCGCGTTGCGGGCTGCGGGTCGCAAGCTGGAGGTCGTGGCCTCCAGCAGCTTCGGCGACCTGGACCCCTACATGCGCATGTTCCGGACCGTGCATCACATGCGTAACAGCAAGGCCCTGGTGGCCGCAGCCGAGACGGAGAACCGCAAGGCTGCGGCGGATGGCTTTGCCAAACACTTCGGCACGCAGTTCAAGTTCGTCGCCAGCTCCGAGCTGAAAAGCGCCTTTGATTCCGTCAGCGAGAGGCAAGCCAAGCAGGCCGCCGATGAGTTCATCCGCGGCGCTTTGCGTGTGGTCGAACCCTCTCCAAAGGAGATACTCGAGGGCGTGCGTTTTTATCTGGGGCTGGGAGAAATGCTGAAACGTGAGCAGGCCAACGCCTTCACGATTGACTGTTTCGGGTCGATTCCGGCGCCCACGCTGCCGGGCTATCCCTGCATCGCGTGGTCGAAGTTCAACGACGCGGGGCTGTACGGCGTCTGCGAGGCGGACCTGGCTTCGCTCATGACCCAGATGCTGATCACCTCGTTTTCGGGCATGCCGGGATTCGTCTCCGACCCGGTGTTCGACGTCAGCCGCAACGAAGTGATCCACGCGCACTGCGTGGCCGCCGCGAAGATGAAAGGAATTGACGGACCTTCGTTCCCCTACATCATCCGCAACCACCTGGAGACCAACGAAGGCGCGGTATTGCAGGTGCTGATGCCTTCGGCGGAGACCGTCACCGTGGCCCGCTTCACCGGCCCGCGCCGCATGCTGGTCTCCACCGCGGAAGTAACGGGTCCGGTGACCGACAGCGACCGCGGCTGCCGCACCCAAATCCGGACACGCGTCAGCGACGCCGAAAAGTGGTTGCAAACTTTTTCCGCCGGCCTCCACCGGGTAGTTTTCTACGGCGACCACGTGCGGTCGATCGAACGCATGGGACGGCTGATGGGGTTTGAAGTGGTGCGGGAAATCTGAAGCTAAAGACCTCGCCTGGAGCGGGACTGAGCGCACAAGCACCGCAGCTTCCGTTCCATGGCTGTGTTTTATGCTGAATTCGTGGACTGGCTGGAGCGGATGCGCGAGGATTGGGACCGGCGGGCGCGCCAGGACGCCGAGCGATTCATCTACACACGCGACCGCCCTGCCGATGTAGCCGATTTCGACGCTTCCGGCGAGGCCAACTACAAGCAGCTAGTCCTGCCTTACCTTCCCATCCTGCTCAATGGCGCTCCACCCTCGGCCTGCACCGTCGTTGAGATCGGCTGCGGCGTGGGACGCATGACCCAGTGGTTCGCCCGCGACTTCGGCCGCGTGGAAGCCCTAGACGTTTCACCGGAAATGATCGCGCTGGCGCGCGAGCGGCTGGCGAGTTTTCCTAACGTCAGGCTGCACGTGAGCAATGGCGCGGACCTGGCGCCGGTAGCGGACGGCTCGGCGGATCTGGTCTTCAGCTACATCGTGTTCCAGCATATCCCCTCGCGCGAGGTCATTGAGAACTACGTCCGGGAGGCCGCGTGGGTGCTCAAGCCGGGCGGCGCCTTCAAGTTTCAGTTGAACGGGGACCAGTCGCCAGAGGCCCGAACGCGCCAGCGGGATACGTGGTACGGCGAGACCTTTTCTCCCGACGAAGCGCTCACCATGCTGGATGATGCGGGGTTTTCACTGCTGGCTTCCGAAGGCGCAGGCACGCAGTACTACGTTCTCACCGTGCGCAAAGGTCCTGCCGCACTACAGCGGTCCTATGTGCTGGCCGGCGAGCCGTGGGCCGAAGCGCACCTGTTGGAAGGCTTCGGCCCGCCCGTGGATGGGAGCTGGCGGCCTATGTACGGCCGGGCCCGGGTGCGCCTGGAGGGAGCCGGAACGCGCCTGTATCTCGGGCTCTATTTCTGGCCGGAATCCTGCGTGCACCGGCTCACGCTGGCCGGCCGTGTCTTTGAAGTGCGCAGCCCGGGCGATCACTATTTCGAGTGCGCTGCGAGCGGCGAGACCGAAGTTGAAATCGCGATCGAACCGCCGCCCGCCAGGCCGCCGGCGTTTCGCGTGATTGGCCGCTATTGAGGTTCGCGGAACGTCAAGCCGCGGCGGCCATCTGCGAGGCGGCCGGAATGCGCTTGACCAGATCGGCCAACTCCTCGCGGTTGGCGGCCCCGATCGTGAAGCAATCCACGCAGTCCAGCGAAAGGGCATAGCGTAGGCACTCGTCGACGCGGTCGCGCAGGCCGCCCTCACCGAGGATCTTCATGCCGATGAGGCCCTTGCCCGCCGCCTTGATCTTTCGAAGCACAGGCACCACGACGCTTGGTTGATCGTCCATCTTCGCGCCAGCAGGGTTGATCCGCGCCAGAACCACCGACACCCAGGGCGTCTTGGCCGCCGTTTCCAGAGCCGGCACGGAATGGCAGGAGCAGCCCAAGGTGCGCACAATGCCCTTCTGTTTGGCTTCGCTGAGCACCTCCATAGCGCCGGCCCGCTCCTCCGGCCAGGCCGGGTTGGTCAGCGCGTGCAGCAGAAGAATGTCGATGTAGTCGGTGCCCATTTCCTGGCGGAAACGGTCCAGCGCCGCTCTCATCTGCTCCGCGGTGCGCGCCGAGGTCTTGGTCATGATGGCGACCTTTTCGCGCGGCACCCGCGTGAGCGCCTGTTTGACGTGCGGGTGCGTGCGGTAAGAATCAGCCGTGTCCCAGAAAGTAACTCCTTGATCAAAAGCCGCGTGCAAGTGGTCGGCTACGCCATCCAGTCCCAGTTGCCGCTGAACGCTGCCGCCGATGGTGCCCAGGCCGGCGGCCAGGCGCGAAAGACGGATCTTATCCGGGCCGAGCAACACGACGTCGCTCGCCCTGCGTGGGGCCGCAGCCCAAGCAGGCATACGGTTTGCCGTAAGAGCCGCAGCCGCAGCCGCGCCTGTGGTCAAAAGGAAGTTTCGACGGTGGATCGACATGCTACCCTCCTGATACGGCCAGTATACAGGAACGCGGTTGCCGGGCGGGGAGTTGTAAACTGCGGTCAGTTGCCGGCCACGGTTTTCAGGTTGTTGG
>JAIMAR010000169.1 GCA_023511855.1 Bryobacteraceae bacterium | reverse complement strand
GGCCCCTTCGGGGCAGCAGAGAATCGGCGGACTCAGATCGACAAAACTTTGTCGATATGGGCGCCTCAGTGGCACAGCAGGGGTGATTGAGGCGTGCGCAATAGTGCCGGCAACGAGGCACTCTCGCCGGCATCAGGCGCAGCTAGTCCTCCCTCGCTGCGGGTGGGTGTTATCCTGAGCAAGTGAAGCCTTCCCGCCGAACCTGGATTGCCCTAGCGGTGGTATTGATCGCCGGTGGCCTCCTGGCGTCGCTCCAGAGGGAACGCCTGTGGCTGGCGAGCCTTTATTTCACTGGGCGCAGTCCTCATTGCTCCTTTTGGAGCGCCATCGACACCCTCGACCACGAACGCCGCCTCACTGCGGTGAAAGACCGAATCCTCGCCGCCAGCCGCTTGCTGGAGACGGATGCGCAGGGATTCCGCCACTGGCAAACGCCGAAGGGCAATTTCTGGATTCCGCCGGGCCAGGACTACGGCCTGCCTTTCAATTTGTCCGAGCAGGAGAACAAGATCTACGGCACCGGGCCGCGCGCGGTGCAGCCGGGCGATGTGGTCCTCGACTGCGGAGCCAATGTCGGCGTCTTCACCCGGGAGGCGCTGGCTGCGGGCGCGCGCCTTGTGGTGGCCATCGAGCCTGCGCCGGAAAACCTGGAGTGCCTCCGCCGCAATTTGTCCCAGGAAGTGGCCGCCGGGCGCGTGGTGATCTACGAAAAGGGAGTGTGGGATAAAGACGATTTTCTCACGATCAACGTCGCTCCCAATAACCCCGCCGCCGACAGCTTCGTGCTCATGCCCGAAGGCGCGGTCCCCAGCGTAAAGCTGCCGCTGACTACGATTGACAAGTTGGTCCAGGAGCTCAAGCTGGACCGCGTCGACTACATCAAGATGGACATCGAGGGCGCGGAGCAGCAGGCGCTGGCCGGCGCCCGCGAGACCCTGCGGCGCTTCCACCCGCGCCTTTCTCTCTCTTCGTACCACCGGCCCGACGATCCCGAACGCATCCCGGTCCTCGTGCGCGAGGCCTGGGACGGTTACCGCATGGAGTGCGGTCCCTGCACTTACGCCAACGGGATTCTACGGCCGGACGTGTTGTATTTCCGGTAGCCGGGCGCTCCCCGATCGATCCGCCGGGCATCACGCGGCGTTAACGGATCTGAAACACCTAATATGAGCGGATGTGATATACTGACCGGTAAGTATGGGCGAAAACGCCAGGGACAGGATCCGAGCCGCGGCCCTGGATCTGTTCACGCAGAAAGGCTACGCCGCCACCGCCACACGCGAGATTTGCCAGCGGGCCCGCGTCACCAAGCCGGTTCTTTATTACCACTTCGGCAACAAGGAGAAACTGTACCGAAGCCTGGTGGTCGATGCTTGCCAGGGCGCCTTGCAAGAACTCAACCGGATCGCCGCCTGCTCGGGGAGCACCCGCAAGCGGCTCGTCGATTTGCTCGCGGCCGATTTCGCCCATACGAGGCGCGATCCGGAACTCGCCGCCCTTTACTTCCGTATGATGTTTAGCGCCCGCAAAGAAGGGCCGCACATTGACTATGTGGCCATGGGCAAGCACTGGGCCGATTTGCTTACACGCGTGGTGCGCGAAGGCGTCCGGCAGGGAGAGCTTGAGGGCAGCCCGCGCCAGATCGCCTGGGCGCTTTTGGGGACGCATGTGATTTACACCATGAGCTTCGTTTTGCGCGGCCGGCCGGTGCTGAGCCGCGCTTTGGCCCGCAGCATCGTGGATCTGATCTGCTCGGGCTGCGCCCGTAGGCGTGGCCGGGCAGGCGGCCGTTGAATGGTTTGTTATGAGACGCTGCATTTTTCTGGTTTTGATCGCACTCCTGCCTGCCGGAGCGCAGACGGCTGGCGAGAAAGAGAATCTCACCCTCGATGAGGCAGTCCGCCTCGCGCTGAGCCGCCACCCGGATATCGGAAAGGCGCGCGCCGCCGCCGACGCCCTGAAAGGCAAGATCCGCGAGGTGCGCGCTCAGGCTCTGCCGGAAGCCACCGTCACCGCCAGCGGCACGCGCTGGCGCGATCCGAGCCTGCTCAACGCTTCCGGCATTGACAAGTTCCCGGAGGAGTTGCGCAAGGCGCTGATCCCAGTGGGCATCAATCGCTTCGACTACGGCATCAGCGTTAAGCAACCGCTCTACACCGCGGGCAAGATTGGGACCGCTCTTCGGCTAGCGTCGGTGGAAGCGGAAGGTTCGATGATCGACGTAGACCGGGCAGAGCAAGACCTCGCCTTGGAGGTGGTGAAAGCCTACTACGGACTGCTCTGGGCTGAGCGCTACCGCGACCTGGTGGCCGCCACCCAGGAGCAGCGCAAGCGGCACGCGGAGATGGCGCGCACGCGGTTCAACAACGGCGTCGCCACCGAAGTGGACGTGTTGCGCTCAGAGGTGGCCGTCGCCAATGGCGCCCCGGATCTGGTGCGCGCCGAGAACGCCATCCGTCAGGCCCGCGCCTTGTTGAATTACTACTTGGCCCGTCCCGTGGACTTTCCAACACGGACGTCTCAGGAATTTGAGCTGAAGCCTTGGGATTCGCAGGACTTGGAGACTCTGGCCCAGGAAGCCGAGCGCAGCCGGCCGGAGCTGAGCCGCCTGCGCATCGCCGAGCGGAGCGCCGAACATCAGCTCCAGCTCGCCCGGGCCGAAAGCCGCCTCCGGCTTGACGCAACGGCCGGGTTCGGTGTCAGCACGCGCCTAACGGAGAACCTGTTTAACTCGGACTTCACGCGCTGGAACATCGGGGTGAATCTGACGCTGCCGGTCTTTGACGGCTTCCGGCGCAGCGGGCTGGTGGCCCAGGCCGTAGCCAACCAGCGCGCCGTGCGCCTGGAGCGCGAGAAGGTGCAGCAGCAGGTGCGGCTCGGACTCCAGCAGGCACTGGACGAAGTGCGCGCCGCGCAGGAGACGATCAACGCCGCGCGCGCCAACATCAGTCAGGCCGAACGGGTTCTGACGATGACCCAGGAAAACTACCGCTACGGCGCCGCCACCACGCTGGACATCGTGGACGCGCAAACGGCTCTCAGCGTGGCGCGCACCAATCTCTTAAAAGGTTTGCACGACTACGCCGTCGCCCGGGCCAATCTGTTGTGGACGCTGGGCCGGCGCCCTTGGGAATAATCCATGCTCATGGCTCGAACTCGTAACACGTCTTCCCTTATGGCGGTTTGCGCCGCATCCACCGTCCTCCTCCTGTTTTTCGCCGCGGCATGCAAGAAACAGGAAGCTCCGCCCCTGTCGGCTGCACAGGCGCCATCGATCACTGTGCAAGCGATACAAGTGCAGCCGGAAGCGCTGCCCCTGACCGTGCCCGTTACCGGCACGCTGGTTTCCAAGACCGCCGTCGACATCAAGGCCGAAACCATAGGCCGCCTGGTGGCTTTTCCCAAAGAGGAAGGCGATGCGGTCTCCGCCGGGGAGGTGATCGCGTCGGTGGATGAGGAGAACTACCGCCTGGCGCTGCGCCAGGCGCAGGCTTCCGTGGAAGTGGCCGAAGCCGCGCTGAGCCGGGCGCAAATCCAGGCCTCCCATGCCAAGAGCGAACTGGAGCGAGCCCGCAATCTTCTCCGCAGCGGCGGCATCACCCAAAAGGATTTGGAAGCCGCCCAGCTCGCCGACCGGGATGCGCAAGCCCAGGTGGTTCTGGCCGAAGCACAACTGGCCCAGGCTCGCGCCGCGGTCGACGCCGCTCAGAAGAGGCTGCGGGATACCGCGATCCGCGTTCCCGTCGCGGGATCCATCCAGCGCAAGTACGTCAATGTGGGAGCGTATGTGGAGGCCCCCACGCTGGTGGCTTCCGTGGTGGACAACCGGCAGCTCGAGCTGGAGAGTCCGGTGCCGGCCGCCTATCTTGGCCAAGTCCGTCCGGGCCAGCGGGTCACTTTCCGTGTCAACAGCTTCCCGGACACTGCGTTTGAGGGGCAACTCATAGAACTGAACCCCGCGGTCGATCCGCTGACCCGTTCCGCCAAGGCGCGCATTCGCGTGAATAACTCCAGCGGCCGGCTGCGCGCGGGCATGTTCGCCCAGGGGGAGATCCTCACCGGCGTGCGCCAGGAAGCTCTTGTGGTCCCCGCCTCGGCGGTCTACCGCGGGGCGGGCCCCGGGCAGGAGTCTTACGTGTTCGTCGTCGAGAACGGAAAGGCGGTACGGCGGGCCGTGCAGCTGGGCCGCGAGGCGGACAGCCGGCTGGAGATCACCGCCGGGCTCAAGCCCGGAGACGTGGTCATCACCGAGCAGCGGCTGGAGCTGGCCGACGGCGTGCCGGTCCAGACAGCGAGGTAACCTGCCATGTTCCTCAGCGATCTCTCGATCAAGCAGCCCGTGCTGGCCACCATGCTGGCCGTGACCCTGGTGACGCTGGGCATCTATTCTTACGAGCGCCTCAGCGTCGACCTCCTGCCGAACGTCGAGATTCCCGTGCTCACCGTGCAGACCGCCTACCCGGGCGCTTCTCCGGAAACGGTCGAGCGCGAAGTCACCAAGCGCATCGAGGAGGCGCTGAACACCATCCCCGGGGTCCGCCACATCTCCTCCACAACCACCGAAGGCGTCTCCATGGTGATCGTCGAGTTCCGCCTCGGGGTGCAGATCGGCACCGCTCAGCAGGACGCGCAAGCCAAGATCAACGCCATCCGGGCGGAGTTTCCGAAGGGGATGGAGGAGCCGGTCATCCAGCGCATCGACTTCAACGCCATGCCGATCGTCTCGGTGGCCGTCGAAAGCGACACCGCCGACATCAAGACGCTGTCCACGCTCGCCGAAAAGGTCCTCAAGAAAAGATTCGAGAACATCCCCGGAGTGGGGCAGGTCAACCTGGTGGGCCTAGCCCGGCGCGAGATTCAGGTGCTCGTGGACCGGGAGAAGCTGAAGTCCTTCGGCCTCACCTATGCCGAAGTCGCCTCGGCCCTTCAACGCGAAAACCTGGACCTGCCCGCCGGCAAACTGGAGCAGGGCGCCAACGAGCCTTTGGTCCGTGTGGCGGGCAAGTTCCGTTCCGTCGAGGAGTTCCGGAATCTGATCGTGGCGGTGCGCAACGGCCGCCCGATTTACCTGCCGGAAATCGCGCGGGTTGTCGACGGCATCGAGGAGCGCCGGAGCGCGGCTCTCATCAATGACCGCTCGGGTCTGGCCATGGACATCGTCAAGCAGTCCGGCGCCAATACCGTCGAGGTGGCCGACAGCGTCGCCGCCGTGATCCAACAGCTCAACCGCGAGCTGCCCCCGCACATCCGCCTGCGCCAAGTGGTGGACCGCTCGGTGTTCATCCGGGACTCCGTGCACGACGTCATGCTCACGCTGATTCTGGGCGGCATCCTCACCGTTTTCATCGTGTTCCTGTTTCTCAACAGTTGGCGCAGCACGGTCATCACCGGTCTGGCGCTGCCGGTCAGCGTCATCAGCACCTTCATCGTGATGCACTTTCTGGGCTTCACGCTCAACATCCTTACGCTGATGGGCCTCTCGCTGGCGATCGGATTGCTCATTGACGACGCCATCGTGGTGCGCGAAAACATCGTCCGCCACATGCACGAAGGGGCCGATCATTACACCGCCGCGCGCGAGGCCACCGCGGAAATCGGCTTGGCGGTCATGGCGACCACCTTCAGCATCCTCGCCGTCTTTGTCCCGGTGGCCTTCATGGGCGGCATCATCGGCCGCTTCTTCTATCAGTTCGGCATCACGGTCGGCTTCGCCGTTCTGGTTTCTCTCTATGTGAGCTTCACCTTGGACCCGATGCTGTCCTCCCGCTGGTACGATCCCGCCGCCGACCCCAACGTGCCGCGGGCGTGGCTGGGCCGCGTGCTAGGACGCTTCAACAACCGGGTCGATGATCTGCGCGGCGTGGTGGCCCGCGCTCTCGGCTGGTCGCTGAATCACCGCTGGGCCATCGTGGGTGTGGCCGTAGTGGCCGTGGTCTCCAGCTTCGCCATCTTTGGCAAACTCGGCTCGGCGTTCATGCCCGAGGCGGATTCCAGCGAGTTCCGGGTCACATTCCGGGCCCAGCCCGGCATCAGCATGGAGCGGGCGGAGGAGATTGCGCGCACCCTGATCGCGGAAATCCGGCGCGATCCCGGCGTAGAGTACACTTATACCTCGATCGGAGGCGCCAACGGACGCGCCATTAATGAAGGAAGCATATACGTCCGCCTTAAGGACCCCTCCACCCGCCGCTACTACCTGGAGATCATGAGCGATCTCCGGCAACGGCTGGCGCGTTATCCCTCGGTGCGCACCGCCGTGGGCAGCGCCGACGATTATGCCGCCGACAGCCGCCCCATTCAGATCAGCCTTCGCGGGGACGATTACGCGGTGATGCCCAAGCTCGGCGCCGCGATGCTCGACATCGTGCGCCGCACGCCCGGCGCCACGGACGCCGACACCAGTGAAGAAGATCCCCGTCCCGAGTTCCGCGTGGCATTGAACCGCAAGGCGGCCAGCGATTTGGGGCTGGATTTGGGCGCTGTCGCCTCCACCGTGCGGGGCTTCATCAACGGGGAGGTGGTCAGCCAGTTTGAAGACAAGGATGGCGACAGCTACGATGTGCGCTTGCGCATCGACGCGGCGCAGCGGAACCGCACCGCCGACTTGCTGGAGCTAGACCTGCCGGCGCAAGGCGGGCGCGCGCTTGTGCCGCTGGCCCAAGTGGCTTCGATTGACAGCGGCGCGGCGCCGTCCAGCATCCGCCGCTACGATTTGGCCCGCGAAATCCGCATCAGCGCCAACACCGAAGGCCGCTCGCTCGGCGAGGTCATCAATGAGGTCAAGACGCAGGCCGCCGCACTCAACCTGCCTCCCGGCTTCAGCATCAATTACACCGGTGAGGCGGAAGACATGGTTGAAAGCTTCGGCTACGTCTTCCAATCCCTGGTGCTCGCCGTCATTCTGATCTACGCCATTTTGGCGTCGCAGTTCCGCAGCTTCGCCCAACCGTTCGCCATCATGCTCAGCTTGCCGCTATCGCTGATTGGCGTGGCCGGAATGCTGTACTTGGTCGGCGACACCCTCAACATGATGTCGATGATCGGGGTCATCTTGCTGATGGGGCTGGTGACCAAGAACGCGATTCTGCTTATTGACTACACCAACGTGCAGCGCCGGGCGGGCGTCCCCCGCCGCGAAGCTTTGATCAACGCCTCGCGAGTCCGCCTCCGCCCCATCCTCATGACCACTTTGGCTATGATCTTCGGCATGCTGCCGCTGGCCTTCGAGATCGGCTCCGGCGCGGAGTTCCGCGCGCCCATGGCGCGCGCGGTGATCGGCGGCTTGATTACTTCGACGCTGCTTACTTTGCTCGTCGTGCCCGTGGTGTACACCTTCCTGGATGACCTTGGCTCGTGGATCGCGCACTGGTGGCGGCGAAAGACGCCGGCGCATGTTCGAGTGCCGGAAGGGTTGGGCGAGCCCGCCGGCCACGCAGCGGATTGACGCCGCCTGGCGGCGCTGGGCATCAGCGCGCCAGGTACAGGCCGGCGCCCGGCCCCACCGGCCAGCCGGCCAACATCCACAACACCAGCATCAGGCCCCAGGTCACCAGCAGCGCCACCGAGTACGGCAGCATCATCGCGATAATCGTTCCGATGCCTGCGTTCTTGTCGTACTTCTGCGCAAAGGCCACGATCAGCGCAAAGTAGGACATCATCGGCGTGATTACGTTTGTGGCCGAGTCGCCGATGCGGTAGGCCGCCTGGGTCAACTCCGGCGTGTATCCCAGCAGCATGAACATGGGGACGAACACCGGCGCCAGAATCGCCCACTTGGCCGAGGCGCTGCCCATGAACAAGTTCATAAAAGCAGCTACAACCACGAAGGCCACCATCAATGGGATGCCCGTCAGCCCGGCCGCTTTCAGCAAGCTCGCGCCCTTGATGGCCGTGATAATCCCCAGGTGCGTCCAGCCAAAGAAGGCCACAAATTGAGCTGCGAAAAAAACCAAGACGATGTAGACCCCGAGCGTCGACATCGTCTTGCCCATGGCCTCAATGACGTCGCTGTCCTTGCGAATAGACCCGGTGGCGATTCCGTACGCCAGCCCGGGAATCAGAAACATCAGAAAGATGATCGCAACGATGCCCGACAAAAACGGTGAATCCAGCACCCCGCCGGTCTCCCCGGCCTTGACCATGTTCACGTACAGGCTGGAAAAGACCTTGGGGTGACGGGCCAGCGCCTCGGAGAGGGGTCGGCCGGCCTCGACGTCCAGCCGCACCTGCGCCGCCACCTCGCGCAGCTTCTTGTTGGAGGTCTGCTGCTCCAGGATGGACAGGACGCGCACCAGGGAGAGGCCGGCGTTGACCATGGTGGAGAACTGGCGGGAGAAGATGGCCAGGTCCTTCAGGCCCACTCCGAACATCCCCTGGAGGAGATCGCCTACGTCGCGCCGCTGCTGGGCCCGCTCCAGGTTGGTGATGAAGAAGCCCATCTCCCGCAGGCGGTCCACCACCACCGCGTCGTTGTCCGCCTCGATGGTCCCGGCGATCACCCGCCCCGTGGAGTCCTTGGCGCTGTAACGGAATACGGCCATTGCCCTCACCTTCCCTTATGATCGCGCCCGCAGGCGCACCGCGGGCTCCGGCTCCTCGCCGCCCGCCTCGCGGATCATCTTGCGCAGCTCCTCGGGGTGGATGGCCCGGCCGATGGCGTCCTCGTAGGTGATCAGCTTCTTCAGGTAGAGGTCGCGCAGCGAC
>JAIMAR010000168.1 GCA_023511855.1 Bryobacteraceae bacterium | reverse complement strand
CAGAGGGCACGGAGGACACGGAGAAAAACGGAGATGGGAAGAGAGGGAGCGGACACGCTGGGCCGCATCTACACGGCCCGGCATTGGGTTGCGCAAAGGGCGGTGGGTAAAGGGGGCCTGCCCCACAAAGCTCGGCCGCAGACAAGAATGTCTGCCCTACAAGAACAGCTTGCTGCACAAGCGAATGGCTGCTTCACGGGGCTGGTCGTGCTCTCTTAACGGGAGTTGCTCGTGGGCGTGGGCGCAAGCCAGGGGCTTGCTCGGTTGAAATGGCGGGGATCTTCGTGCGAAAAATCATGCGGGACGAGGACCGTGCCGAGGGAAGAGAGGCAAGAAAATCAAATGGTTCCAAGTGACCCACTTCCCAGCTTGCCCTCCAGCCAGCGCGCTTGGCCTGGGCGTGGCATCCAGCGGAATTGGGCGCTTGGTCCGTCGCTCTCCGCAACGGGTTTTGGCCCGCTGCGTGTCATCGCTCCGGACTTCGCCGGCGGATTCCGCCGGTAGAGACCGGCATTTGGTGACGGCCTTTCGCTCCCCCACAGCGGCTGTTCTCAGCGAGAACCTCCGCGGCGGGATCAACGTTCCCGGCCTGCCACTTCAACGCCCTGATTGCCCTTCCCGCAGCCCGTTCGGCCTTTGGGCTCCCCCGCCCATTCAGAGGGTGCCTTCTCTGAACGGTCAGGATCACTGTCCTCGGCCCGTTGCCACGTTCCAGACAACCAGCCGCGAAACCTTCCCGGGCTTTCGCTCCCCTTCCGGGCTTTCGCCCGTCCGGCTCACTGCGCTCGGCCCGGTTCCGTTCCGCGGAGCCTACTTCTCCGGAAGGCCCGATCCCCTTTCGCTCCCCGCCCGCGCTGTTTTGAACTTTGCGAGCGGATCATCGTTCCAGGGCCGCTACCCCCCGGGAAGCCCGCTGTTCCGTGAACCTCTTGGAACCATCTCCATCATGTCCCGAAAGCGTTTTTCTGTCAAGAGAAATCAACGCAAAAGACAAGTCTTTGCGACACTTTTTTCTTCCACTTTATCAATAAGATACGGGGAATGCCTAGTGGAAACCTTGTGCAAAAAACAGCGGTTGGGACTCTTGTTTTATGGCCCGGCTAGCCGCAGAATCATTCCGGTGTCGGTGCCGATCCAGGCGTGGTTTTCATCCAGAAATGCGAGCACAGCTTCCCGGGCGACGGCGCGGTAGTCAACTTCCATTTCCCGCCAGTCCTTCAAATCCGAGCTGCGCAGGACTTTGAGCTTGCCGGGAATGGGGCCCCAGTGCCTCGTGCCGGGCGGTTCGATGGCCGCGAGCATGACGGTCCCATGGGCGGTCACGGCCAGGTCTGCCACAGCGCGGTCCGCGCGGGCGAAGACGCGCGAAGAGGAGTCCTTCAGAGCAGGCATGCGGTGGATTTCGGAGGGCAGGCTGAAGTCGCCCAAGAACTGAAATAGCAGCAGAGCGTGACCGTCCGGCAAAAAGGCGATCCGCCGGACGGAACCGAAGACGGAGGTTGTGGAAGCCTTCCAGGTGTCGCCGCCATTGCTGGTCTGGAGGGCGATCATCAGGTGCGGGCGCTCGCGGCGCGGCGCGCCGGGTTGGATGGGATCCGGCAAAGATGGCGTCCTGCGCAAACCACGCGGCGAGGGCGCGGGTGGGGTGCTGTGCCCCACAATGATCCCGATGCGGCCGCCGACGAAGGCGATCTCGCGGAAGACCGTGGTTTCCGGCCGCGAGTTCACTTGCTCCAGCACCGGCAAGGGCGTCCAGCTCTTGCCTCCGTCCAAAGTTTGATAAGCGCCTTTGCGTTCGCCAATGGCCCAGCCACGGCTTTCATTCGCGAAGTACACCTTTTTTAGTCCGCGCGGAGCGCCCGAGAGTTTGAACCACCCACGCCCAGACTCTACGGTCTTCCAGAGGCCGCCAGGCGTGGTCATGTAGCCGATGTTTTCGTTCAAGAAAAACAGCGACTCGCCCGCTTCCCGAAGCGGGGCGAGAGTCCACCGGGCGCCTCCATCGCTGGTGGTCAAACAGACGGGACGGCTGGAGCGCCCTTCGATGATTGTCCCCACGGCGACGCCGCGGCTGGGCGAGGGAAAAGCGAGATCGCGGATGTTCAGGGTGGAGTTTCGCTGGTCGTAGAAATACTGCAATTGCCAGCGCTGCGCTTGGAGGGGCCAGGCGGCCAGTAGGGCGCAAATGAGGAGCCGGCAGGCGCCGAGGTGGAACGCGATCGGGGCCACAGATCTATGATCGCACTTCAAAAGCAGGGCAAACCGGGCGCCGGAATCAGGGAAAGGTTCGACGCCCGCATCTTGCTTAGTAACCATCCTTCACTTACTGTAGTACGTTCCAGTATTTACTCGAATACGCCTAAGACCTATGCTGGAGAAGCGCGCGGGGAAGTCCAGCCCGCGCACGGGCGTTATGACCCTGCTGCTGATCCAGTTCGGGCTTCTGCAAGCCGTGGACATCTTCTCCACGCTGCTGTTCCCCGCCGTGGGGCTGCGCGAAGCGAACCCGCTGATTCACTGGCTGGCGGGCGTTACGGGTTCGCCGGCGGGTGGGTTGCTCCTGGCCAAAGCAGCGGGCGCAGCGGTTGCTTTTTACTGCTGGCGCACGAAGCGGGCGCGGGTGCTGCGACGGGCGAACGTGTTTTATGCCTGTGTGGCGGCGTGGAATCTGTGCGCCATTTTGCTCAAGACCGCAGCGGGCTGAGGGCGGACTAAGCCGCGCACTCGGCCGTGGCTTGGGCCAGCACGGCTTCCACTTCGCGGCGGTATTGGTCCACTAGTTCCTGAGTGGCTGCTTCGAAGCGAAGCACTAAGACGGGCTGAGTGTTGGAGGCGCGCACCAAGCCCCAGCCGTTGTCGAAAAGGATGCGTGCGCCGTCGACGTCGATGACCTCGTGGGTCTTCTTAAAGTGCCGGACGACGCGCTCGACGACCTTGAACTTGACTTCATCGGGGCAATCGACGCGAATCTCGGGGGTGACCACCATGCGCGGCACGCCCTCCAGTTGGGCCGAAAGGGGCTTGCCGGAGGCGGCGACGATTTCCAGCAGGCGCAGCGCGGCGAAGAGAGCGTCGTCGAAGCCGTAATAGCGGTCGGCGAAGAAGATGTGGCCGCTCATTTCGCCGGCCAGTTCGGCTTTGGTCTCCTTCATCTTGGCCTTGATGAGCGAATGGCCCGTGCGCCACATGATGGGGTTGCCGCCCAGGCGTTTGAGCTCGTCATAGAGAACTTGGGAGCACTTGACCTCCCCGATGAAGGTTGCGCCGGGTTTGCGGGTGAGGATTTCACGGGCGAAGATCAGCATGAGCATATCGCCCCAGACGACCTGGCCGTTCTCATCGATGGCGCCGATGCGGTCGCCGTCGCCGTCGAAGGCGATGCCCAGCTCGGCGCGGTTGACGCGGACGGCCTCGACGAGGTGGGTCAGATACTTCTCGACGGTGGGGTCCGGGTGATGGTTCGGGAAGAGGCCGTCCATGTCGAAGAACAGTTCGGTGGCCTCGCAATCGAGACGCTGGAGGAGGCGGTGCATCACCGGGCCGGCGGTGCCGTTACCGGCGTCGAAAACAACTTTGACTCGGCGTTTGAGATGGATGCGGCTGACGACGTCCTCCACATAGGGGGTCACGGCGTCCGCCTCCTGGATGGAGCCGTCCCCGGAGCTGAATTCTCCGCTTTCGATGATCCGGCGGACCTCCTGGATCTGCTCCCCGTAGATGGTGCTGGGGCCGCAGACCACTTTGAAGCCGTTGTACTCAGGGGGATTGTGGCTACCGGTGATCATGACCGCGCCGTGGGCTTGGGTGCGGACGACTGAATGGTAAAGCACGGGCGTGGGAACCACGCCGATGTCGGTGACCGAGCAGCCGGCGGCGGACAGGCCCCGGGCTAACGCGTCCCGCAGGCGGTCCGAGCTGGGGCGGCAATCCCGGCCGAGGTTGACCTGCGGGCCGGAGCGCCGGAGCAGGTACGTGCCCAGGCCTTTGCCCAACAGTTCCACATCAGGGCTGAGGAGTTCGGCATCGGCGATGCCTCGGATGTCGTATTCGCGGAAAACGGTTGGCTTCAGCATTCATTTCGAAGTTAGCACAGGCCGGCGGCTCAGAAAGGGGCTGCCGCGGATGGTGAAGCGCAGCAGCCGGTGCCGAGCCTGCCGGATTCCGATGCGAGGGGTTGCCTCGATGTCGAACGGTTCTTCCCGGTGGAAGGCGCGGACGGTGAGGGGTCCGCGGGTGACGTCGGCGCCGTTTAAGCGGCGGGTGATGCCCAAAGCGAGCGTGAGTTTGCCGGGACCGGAGGCCAGCTCGGCAAGCCGCCGGGTCCGCCCGCGACGGCGGCGCATGAGGCTCAGGCCGGCCAGGGGCTCCAGGGCGCGGATGAGCACGCAGCCGGGGACGCCTTCCGGCTCCGCCACCAGGTTCAGGCAATCGTACATTCCGTAAGCGAGGAAGACATAGGCATGGCCGGGAGGGCCGTAGAGCACGCGGGTGCGCGGGGTGAGACCGCGGAAGGCGTGGGCGGCGGGGTCATCGCCGGGCAGATAGGCTTCCACCTCGACGATGCGGCCGGCAGCGCCGCCGTGCACCAGGATCTTGCCCAGAAGCGAGCGGGCGACCTCAATGGTCGGCCGGGCATAGAACGTGCGGTTTAGGACGGTTGAGTCTTTTTTGATCTGAGATAGTGTGAAGATTTCCGGCTCAAGCATTGCATCCCGGCGGCGCTTGGCTGACAATGGCTAGCGTAAGGGTTTTCCTATCCTTACGCGAAATGCGCATGCGCCTGTTCACAGCGATCGATCTGCCTCCGGCGGTCCTGAGGAATTTGACGCGTCTCGTCGACCGCCTGCGGCCCTACGCGCGGCTGCGCTGGCAGCCGGCCGATAACTTTCATATCACAACCAAGTTTATCGGGGAGTGGCCGGAGGAGCGGCTGGAGGAACTCACCGCAGCGCTGAGGCGCCTGCCGGCTAGGGCGCCGTTCCGGGTGGCCGTGCGCGGGCTGGGGTGGTTCCCCAATGAGAAGGCGCCGCGGGTGTTCTGGACGGGCGTGGAAGCGGAGGCAGGGCTGGCGGAGCTGGCGCGGGAAACCGAGGACGCGCTGAGCGAGTTGGGGATCAGCCGGGAAGGGCGGCCCTATGCTCCGCACCTTACCCTGGCGCGGGTGAAGGAAAGAGTCCCCTTAGAGGCGCTTCAGAAGGCGGTGGCGGAGCTTCCTTCGCAGGAGTTCGGCGAGTTCACGGTGGAGAGTTTCCATCTATATTTGAGCGAGCTGAGGCCGCAGGGCTCGGTCTACACCAAGCTGGAGGGATTTCCTTTTTCGCGATGACGAACGGACTGCTTGCGCTGGGGCTGGCGTACTTGGTGGGGGCGATTCCTTTCGGTTACCTGCTGGTGAAGTGGACCAAGGGGACCGATGTGCGGACTTCGGGGAGCGGCAACATCGGCGCGACAAACGTGCTCAGGACAGCGGGCCGGGCGGCGGGAGCCGCGACCTTGCTGCTAGACGGGGCCAAGGGATATCTGGCGGTGTGGCTGGCGGCGCGGTTGAACGGGGGCTCGCCGGGATGGGCGGCGGCGGCGGCGCTGGCAGTCATGGCTGGGCACGCTTACCCTGTGTTTCTGCGGTTCCGGGGCGGCAAGGCGGTGTC
Source organism: Bryobacteraceae bacterium (assembly GCA_023511855.1). Lineage (GTDB taxonomy): Bacteria > Acidobacteriota > Terriglobia > Bryobacterales > Bryobacteraceae > JAIMAR01. The sequence continues at coordinate 3,119 of JAIMAR010000168.1, read as the reverse complement.
GAGCTGCGTGGGCGCTTTCCTCTACTTGGCGCCGCTGCCTCTGGCGGCGGTGCTGGTGGTGTGGGTGGTGATCGTGGCCTTTACGCGTTATGTGTCGCTCGGCTCGGTGGTGGCAGCCGGAACCCTGCCGCTGGCCGTGTGGCTGATCGCGCATCCGCCGGCGGCGGTCACTGGCGCCGCGGCCGCGGCGGGGGCGTTCATTATCTGGCGGCACAAGTCTAACCTCGAGCGGCTGCGGGAAGGCCGGGAGCACAAGTTGAGCTTGGGGGGCTCGCGCCGGTGAAAACCCTGGCGATTATCGGCGGCGGAAGCTGGGGCACGGCGCTCTCGATTGTGCTGTCTCCGAAATTCCCGGCGGTGCGGCTCTGGGTGTACGAGAAGGATTTGGCCAGGCGCATGGACCGGCTGCGGGAGAACGACACCTTCCTGCCGGGATTCCAATTGCCGACGAATGTGGAGATCCATACGGAGATCGGCGCGGCGGTGGAAGGCGCGGATGCCGTGCTGGGCGTGATGCCTTCGCACCATGCCCGCCGGCTGTACGCCGAGATGCGGCCGCATCTAAGGCCGTCGATGGCGATTGTCAGCGCCTCCAAGGGGCTGGAAGAAGGGACGCTGATGCGGATCTCGGAGGTGATCCGGCAGGTGCTGGGCCAAGAGTATAAGCGCCGGATCGCGGTGCTTAGCGGCCCGACCTTTGCCCGCGAAGTGGCGCGTGGAGAGCCGGCGGCGGTCGTGATCGCCTCGGCGGACCGCGAGCTGGCGCGGCAGATCCAAGAGGCTTTTTCGGGGCCCACTTTGCGGCTGTACACCAACGACGATGTCATCGGCGTAGAGCTGGGGGCGGCGCTCAAGAACGTGATCGCCATCGGGGCCGGCGTTTGCCACGGGCTGGGGCTGGGCAACAACACCATGGCGGCGCTGATCACGCGGGGGCTGGCGGAGATCACACGGCTGGCGGTGGCGATGGGAGCCAAACAGCGGACGCTGAGCGGTCTGGCGGGGCTTGGGGATCTGGTGTTGACCTGCACGGGGGAGTTGAGCCGGAACCGCACGGTGGGGCTGAAGCTGGCGCGGGGACACCGCCTGGAAGAGATTTTGGCCTCGACGCCGATGGTGGCCGAAGGAGTGCGGACGACTTACGCGGCCATCGAGCTGGCGCAGAAGGCGGGCGTGGAGATGCCGATCACCGAGCAGATGCACGCCATGCTGGCGAACGGCCAGTCCCCGCGGGAGGCGATCCGGCTGCTGATGGAGCGCTCATTGAAGCGCGAGTGAGACGCGGGCTTAGGGACGCGGATCGAGGACCTCGGTCTCAATGGCGCCCTTGCCCCAAACGGTCTGCCGCCCGACGCCGGTCCACCAGCCCGCCCGCAAAAAGGGCAGGAACTCGCCAAGATCGCCTTCGTATTCGGCCTCGCCGGTGAAGCCGCCGAGGGGATGAACCTGGCCTGTCCTGGAAGAGCGGCGCGAGGCGCGGACGGCGGCGAGATCCGAGCGCACGAGGCGGATGGCGGTGGCGCGGAGTCCCATGGCGTGGAAATCGACCGGCAGGGGGCCGTCTCCGTAAAGCGTGCGCAGCGTGCTGACGCGATCCCGGAGACGGGCAAACAAGACGCTGAAATCAGCTTCCGGCGCGATCTGGCCGGCTTGCTTGAGCTCGGTGGGCGTCACATAGCGGACCCGGATGCGGCGGACCGGTCCCCGCAAAGGCTCCAGCGGCAAGGTCAAGATGCGCGGCTCGACGGCTGTTTCGAGCGCGTGCGCAGGTTGTGCGCCGCAGTCCAGAACCTCGACGCGGATCAGTTCCGCCCGCCCGCGGCCCAATCCTAACCCTTCCTGAGAAACGGCGCGCAGGCTCGCAAGAAGGGGGCCGGCCAAGTCCGGCGGGCGCGTGTCGAACAAGTAGAGATCGAAGGACCAAGGTTCCCCGGGTTGCAATGTGCGACTACCAAGCTCCAGGGTTCGAATGACATATGGGCGGGGAGGATTCCGGAATCCCGGAGGTAGATTCTGGGGGAGGGGTTCAAACAGGCGCGCATAAGGGCACGTCCGCCGCTGGGGACACAGCGCCGGGGAGGGACAATCGGGGATGCAAGCCGCCGCGCGGAGGGCCAAACCCAGCATGCCGCGAAGGGCGTTGGCCGGCCCGGAGGGCGGGAAGCGCAACGGATCGATGGTGCGCAGGGTGAAGCGGAGCGGAAGAACTTTCAAGTCCAAGCCGAACCCTCTGAGCAACACTGTAGCGCAAGGCGGCGCGGGGGGTCGAGTCACGTTTTTCGATTTCCAATAAGTTTTTTATTTTCAATTAATTATCAATTAGAAGCCCGGGGTCGGGCGGGGGTTCCGGATTACGGTCGAAGTGGAGGGCGCGGGAGCGATCCCGGGCCTGAATTCAGCGAGAGGAGCGATCCGGATGCCTCCGATCATCATCTGGGACTGAGCGTCCGTCTAGTTCGACCCCGAAGCGAAAATGATTGAAGCCGTGCGTGCGGGGCGCATATTTTGCAAAAAAGACCGGAAATTCCGGTTGCGTTTTGAGTGGATCCTGATAGAATAGTCCCTGGAGTACTAATGCATTTTCAGTACTCCTGGGACATTAAATCATCCAGTACTATTCAGGTGAAACCCGGAGTACCCCGGTGAGGCTCAGGTTCGCGCTCCTCGGCATTCTGGTTTTGACCCTCAAGCCAAGCCACCCCGCCCTCAGATCCAAGACTCCTTCCCCCATGGATGCGCAGTGGGCGCAACACCGGCAGGAAATCGAGCGGCTGCGGCAATCCCACCGATTCGACGCAATCCTCCAGAAAGCTGACTCCCTGGCGGCGCAGCGGAGGTCCCATTTCAACAAGCAGAGGTTGGCGTGGCTGCTCAACGTCAAGGGCAGCGCCCAGTTTTCTTTGTTCCGTTACGCGGATGCCCTGCGATCTTATCTTGAGGCCAAGCGGCTTGCGAGGGAGGCCGGTGAGTGGCGACTGACGGCTTCGGTTTGCAGCAATCTCTCGGCGCTATACCTCCAGCAGAACGATCTCAACGCAGCGCGTCTGGCGGCCCGTGCGGCCGTGGAGGCGCTGGCGCGCCAACCGGGCCATCCCAGCGGCGCGTTGATCCGAATGCAA
>JAIMAR010000017.1 GCA_023511855.1 Bryobacteraceae bacterium | reverse complement strand
GTGTAGAAGTGGCCGGTTCCGGCCGTCGACTCGAGCTTGATCTTTTCGCGGGCGCCTTTGGCCATGGCGTGCTCCTCGATCCTCAGATTTCACCGCGTGCGCGCAGGTCGGCCAGAACGGCGTCGATGCCGTACCTGTCGATCGTGCGCAGCGCATGTTCGAGCGCACCCTCGCTGCGGCCGGGCGCGAACGGAACGAACCCGCAGGCGCCGAACTATGCTAACTATGACGAGTCGAAGGCGAACCCGTATCCCGATCTGCCGGATCCACTGACGCTGAAAAACGGGCGCAAAGTCACGACGCCCGCGATGTGGTGGAGGCAGAGGCGGCCGGAGATCGTGGAGGACTTCGACCGGGAGGTGTATGGCCGCACGCCGAAGAAGACGCCCAAGGTGAAGTGGGAGGTGGTGAGCCGGACCGAAGAAAAAAACGGCGACGTGCCGGTGATCACCAAGCGCCTGGTGGGGCACGTGGACAACTCTTTCTATCCGCACATCACCGTGGACATACAGATGATCTTGAGCACTCCCGCCAATGCCAAGGGACCGGTCCCGGTGATTTTGGAGCTTGGATTTGCGCCGGGATTTGGCCGCGGGGGGCCGGCGGCAGCACGCGGGGCAGCGCCTGGAGCGGCCGGCGCCGGCGGCGGAGCAGGACGAGCGGCTCCGGCGGCGGAAGGAACGGCGCTTCCGGGCGGCGCGGGTCGCGCTCCGGGCGCAGCTCCAACGGGGCGGGGGATGTTCGGCGGCGGACCGAGCTGGCAGCAACTGGTGCTGGCCAAGGGCTGGGGCTACGCGATTCTGAGTCCGAACAGCGTGCAGCCGGACAACGGCGCGGGGTTGACCCAAGGGATCATCGGATTGGTGAACCGAGGGCAGCCGCGCAAGTTGGATGACTGGGGCGCGCTGAAAGCATGGGCCTGGGGAGCGAGCCGCGCGCTGGACTACTTCGAGACGGACAAGGACGTAGACGCCAAGCAGGTGGGCATCGAAGGAATGTCGCGGTACGGCAAGGCGGCGCTGGTGGCCATGGCATACGACCAGCGGTTCGCCATTGCGTATATCGCTTCATCGGGAGCGGGCGGGGCTAAGCTGCACCGCCGCAATTTCGGAGAGTTGGTCGAGAACGTCGCCGCGCCGAGCGAGTACCACTGGATGGCGGGCAACTATCTGAAGTACGCCGGCCCGCTCACCTGGAACGATTTGCCGGTGGACTCCCACCAGCTGATCGCGCTGTGCGCGCCTCGGCCGGTGTTCATTAGCGCGGGGGCGACGCAGGGTGACGGATGGGTGGATGCCAAAGGGATGTTCCTGGCGGCGGTGGGCGCAGGGCCAGTTTACCGGCTGCTGGGGAAGAAGGATCTGGGCACGGCCGAATTCCCGCCGATCGAGACGGCTCTAATCGACGGCGATCTGGCTTTCCGGCAGCACTCTGGCGGGCACACGGCGGGACCCAATTGGCCGTACTTCATTCAGTTTGCGGAGCGGTACCTGAAGGTTCGCAGCGCGCGGTGAAACGCCGGATCAGGCGGAACGGAGCGGCACCGGAACGGCCTGCGCGGCCGCCTGGATGAGCGCCTGAATGTTTTCCCGCGGCATGCCGGGGCTGACGCCGCCGCCGACCGAGAGGATGAAACGGCGGCCGCCGGCGGACTCGATGATCCGGACAGCGGCCTCGCGCACCTGGTCGGGCGTGCCGCGGACACCCAAATCAAGGGGCGCGACATTTCCCATCAGGCAGATGTCGCCGCCGAGCTTACTGCGGGCGTCTTCAATGGAGATGTTGTGCGTCCAGTTGAGGACGTGGAAGCCGCAAGCGCCCAGCTCGGAGAGGAACGGCCGAATGTTGGCGTCGTTGTGGTAAATCTTGATCCAGTTCTCTGGGAACGCGGCGCAGATGCGCCGGAGATAGGGATGGGCGAATTCGAGGTACATGCGCCGGGAGAGCATACCGGGGATGTCATCGAGCAGGAAAAGCGCCTCGACATCCTTGCCGAGGGTTTCAGCCTGGGCCTACAGCCAGCGGATGATGGCGGCGGTGGCTGCATCCAAGAGGCGGTGGACGCCTTCGGGGTCCTCGGTGAGATCCATCATGAATTGGGTGACGCCGCGGAGAAATGACGCCAGGCAGAGCGGACCGCGGGCGGTGACCACCGGAGTGATGAAGCCGGCTTTGTGAATGCGCGGCTGCTGGATGCGATAGAGGTGGAGGGCAAAGGCCATGAGGCCGTCGGTGTAAGGGTTGACCGGCGGCCAGTTTGCAGCATCGGCGAGCCGGTTCAGGATTGGGGTCTGGCCGGGAGTTTGGTTCGGAAAAAAATGGATGCGGTTGCCGAAAACGGAGGGCTCGATGGCCATGCCGTACTCGACCCACCAGGACGGCAAGGGGATGACCTCGGGGAACTCACGCGCGAAGCGCAAATTGACCTGGAACCAGCATTCCGGGTCGAGGTAGTAGTCGAGGTGGCTGACGCCGGCGTAGCCGGGCAGCCAAGGGCTGTCGATGATGAGCGCCAGCGGGGTGCGGGGCAAAGCTTCCCCTCGAGCGGCCCGCTTGAATGTGTCCCATTGTTCCGGTCGCATAGGGTCCCCTTACAAGATGAGTGCACGCCGGGCCTGCTCAGGCGATGGAGAAGGTTCTTCCGCGGTGCGCACCGATGAGAATCTGGAAAATCCGGTGCGCAATCAGCTCATGCAGGGTGAGAAGCTCCTGGTTGGCGCGCACAATCGCCTCAACGTCGCGCGGATCCGTTACGCCGCCTCCGGCTTTGAGAGCGGCCGTGGCCTCGCCGATAACGGGGTCTTCGAGAACCTCGCCCGCCATCTCCCACAGGGTGATGAAACGGTCCACGGCGGTCGGGAAGCTGACCTTGAAAACTCCAAAGGCACTGGTGGTTCGAGGCGGCTTGAAGTCCAGATTGAAGGGGCCATGATAGTCGTGGCTGCGCAGCAAGACCAGCACGTTAAGCCAGTCCAACGGGTTGACCAGGCCGATGCCGATGTCCACATCGTGCTTGAGGCGGTAGCCGTCGTTGATGTCGAAGTGAAAGAGCTTGCCCGCCAGCAGCGCCCGAGCCAGCGCGGCCCGTGGAGCGGCGCCCCACATCAGCTCGTGCAGGTATTCCGGGTTCAGGCCAACCATTTCGGGATGGGTCAACAGGCCCGAGCTGATAAAGGCCAGCATGGCGTCGCTGGTCGGGAGCAGGATCTCTGCCTGAGGCTCGAACGGCTTGGCTTCCAGACAATGCTTCAGCGTGGGCCGGCCCTTGCGGCGCGCCGTCTCGATGTCGTGCTCGCAAGCCGCGTTGAGAGCTTCGGCGTACCAGCGCAAAGTCTGGGTCTCCTCGATGGCGCCCTGCACCTGGTAGCCGAGCGAACCCGGCCAGTAGACGGCGAAGGATGCGCCCAACTCGTGACCGATGTCGACCGTGTTGCACAGCCGGAACTTGGCGTATTCGCGCACCTCGGGAGCTTCGGCGGCGGGCCCGGCAGCCCAGACGGCATGGTGGAACGTCTCGGTGGTCACCATCGAACACTGGAGGCCGTGCTGATCCAACGCTTGACGAATGCGGGAAACGATTTCTGCCTGGCGGTCGGTGCCGATGGCCTCGGTGGGGATCACATCCGTGTCATGGGTGGTCCAATAACCGATCCCGATCTCGGCATAATTGCGGATGACCTCTTCGAAGGAGACCGGGGGGCGAGTCGGAGCATGAAACAATGCGTGACCCTCGTAGGCCGCAGCCCACTGAGGACCGGAGATGAAGTACTTCCGCCGCGTCTGCGGACTATAAGCGCCGCAAGCCTGGGACAAACGCGAGATGAGAGCCTGCTGGTCTTTTTCGGTTAGCATTTGTTTGGCCTCCAAACAAGAAAGCATAGCACGATAGGGGCGTCTTGGATGCAGTTTCTCGCGGCTGGGCAGCTTTTTGCGGACCGGGCACAACAAGGCAAGGGAAGAAAGGGCCGCAGTTGGAGGCGGGCACAGGCGGGTACGAATGCCGGCCGAGAGTCCGGAGACTTGCCCCAACGCAGCGGCGGAGACCGGTGGACGTGCGGCCGCTGGCACGGTTTGAGCGTCGGATGGGTGCGGGGTCGGAATTCTCGGGTATTGGAGCCGACCAAACGGAGCCAAGCTGCATCGAATGAGGGAAGAGAGGCGGCAACGGCCCTTTTGTTGTAGACTAAAACTAATTATGCGGATTGTGGATGTACGCGCGACAACGGTGACAGTGCCGCTGGAGGCGCCCCTGCGGCACGCCAATGGCTGCCACTGGGGCCGGTTCGTGCGGACGATCGTGGAGGTGGAGGCGGATAACGGGCTGGTGGGGTTGGGCGAGATGGGGGGTGGAGGGGAATCGGCGGAGGCGGCGTTCCGTGCGTCGAAGGCGAGCCTGGTGGGGCACGATCCTGCGCGCCTGGAGGAGCTGCGGTTCCGGGTGGCGAACCCCACCGCGTCCCTATACAACAACCGGACGCAGGTGCTGGCGGCGCTGGAGTTTGCATGTCTGGATCTTTTGGGGCAGGCTTGGGGCGTGCCGGTTCACGCGATTCTCGGGGGGAAGGTGCGAGATTGGGTTCCGTTTGCATCGTACTGTTTTTTCCGGTACCCAAGCCCGGCCACAGGGGAAGGCGAAGTCCGCACGATCGATCAGGTGGTGGAGAACGCGCGCAGGTTGAAGCAGAAGTACGGTTTCCGGACGCACAAGATGAAGGGCGGCGTCTTCCCTCCGGACTACGAACTGGAGGCGTACCGGGCGCTGGCACAGGCTTTTCCCGAGGACAACGTGCGCTTCGATCCGAACGCGGTTTGGAGCACGGAGCAGGCGATCCGTTTCGGGCAGGCGATCGAAGATCTGCGCAACGATTATTTGGAGGACCCGGTTTTCGGCCTGAACGGGATGCGCAGGACGCGCCAGAGGATCCGCGTGCCGCTGGCGACCAACACGGTGGTGGTGAACTTCGAGCAGCTCGCGGCCAACGTGCTGGACACGGCGGTGGATGTGATTCTGTTGGACACGACTTTTTGGGGCGGGATCCGCGCCTGCGTGAAGGCGGCGGCGGTCTGCGAGACCTTTCAGCTCGGCGTAGCGGTGCACTCCTCGGGAGAGCTGGGGATTCAACTGGCAACCATGCTGCACTTGGGCGCCGTGCTGCCGAATCTGAGCTTTGCGGCCGATGCGCACTATCATCATCTGACCGATGACATCATCGAGGGCGGTTTGATGAAATACGAGGGCGGTGCGATCCGGGCGCCGGAGGGGCCGGGGCTGGGGGTGAAGCTGGACCGGGACAAAGTGAAAGAATACAGCGAGCTGTACCGGCGGCTGGGGAATTATCCGTACGATCAAGATCCGGGACGGCCGGGTTGGAGCGCTCTGGTCCCGAACGACCGCTGGGCGGACCCTCGTGATGACCGGCCGGTGAGGATTCCGTATTGAGATGAGAAGCTGTCTGGATTTGGCGGGGCGGATCGCGGTTGTGATCGGCGCGACCTCGGGGCTGGGACGCGCGATTGCGGTGGGTCTTGCCCGGCACGGAGCTTGCGTCATCCCGACTGGCAGGCGGCAGGAGCGGGTGGAGGAGGTGTGCGAGGAGATCGCGGGGATCAGCGGTTGCACTCTGCGGCAGGCGGTGGACGTGCGGGACCGCGCCTCGGTGGAGGCGCTGCGGGACGCGGTGCTGAAGCGGTTTGAGTACGTGGACATTCTGGTGAACGCGGCAGGATTCACCTTCCGGCAACCGGCCGCCGAGGTCGGCGAAGAGTCCTGGTCGGAGCTGATCGACACGCACCTGAACGGGGCTCTGAGGGCCTGCCAGGCGTTTTATCCGGCGCTGAAAGCGAGCGGGCGGGGACGGGTGATCAATATAGTGTCGCTGGGCGCCTTCCTGGCGTTTCGCGACGTGGCGGCCTACTGTGCGGCGAAGGCGGCGTTGCTGTCGCTGACGCGGAGCCTGGCGTGCGAGTGGGCGCAGGACGGCATCATGGTGAACGCGATCGCTCCGGGCATCTTTCCGACCGAGATGAACCTGGAACTGGTGAACGGGACGCCGCGGGGCAAAGAGCTTCTAATGCGGACACCGATGAGGCGGTTTGGGCGGCCGGAGGAACTGGTGGGAGCGGCGGTATTGCTGGCCTCCGATGGGGCCAGCTATTTGACAGGCCAGTGCATCGTGGTGGACGGGGGGTTTATGGCCAGCGGAGTGAACTCCTGAGGTGGCGGGGGTGAGCCGAAGGCCGAGCGCAGCGTCTAAGGCGGGGGCGCTGATCTCGGCGTTCAGGCGGGGACTTCGGTGTTTGTGCCGAAGTGCTTCTGGAGCACCAGGGCCACGGTGCCGCGGAGGCGCGCCATGCCGCCTTCGTGGACGGGAGTGAGATTGGGGGGAACACCCCCAGGCAGCACCTGAGCGTGGACCTCCGCCTCGATGATCGGACCGAACAGCTCCCACGAGCGGGTGAGGTCGCCGATGACCAGGATCCGCTCGGGATTGAGTCCGGCGACGATCATGCGCATGCCCCGGCCGAGATAGCGGGCCATGGTTTCTAGAGCGCGCACCGCTTTACTCTCGCCTTGGGCGGCCAGATTCATGAGCTCCAGAAAGCCGAAATCCTCCGGCGGGGTGGTGCTCTCGAAATAGTAACGCAGGGATGCGCGGTTGGAGGCATAGACTTCCCAGCAGCCCCGGCTGCCGCAGCCGCAGGGGGGCCCCTCGGGGTCCACGGGCACATGCCCGAATTCGCCGGCCATGCCGCAGAGGCCGCGCGCCAGATGTCCGTTGATCAGGATGCCCGTGCCGATTCCCTCCGAGACGGTGATGGCGACCACATCGCGGTCCTCGAGGTGGTCGAACCATACCGAGGCGAGCACGCACGCACTGGCGGCATTCTCCACTTCTACTTCAAGTCCGGTAGCCTTTTCGATAGGACTCCGCAGGTCGCAGACCGGCCATTTCAGGTTGGGCGCGAAAATCAGCCGCTTGGTTTCCGGCTCGACACGTCCGGGGACGGTGAGACCGACACCCTCGACCTTCTTGCCTTGGCAGCTCGCCAGCAGCCGCTGAATCCGTTCGATGAGGGCCGCAATCGCGGCATCGGGATCGGAGGGCGTCGCGAAGGCCTCCAGGGAGCTGAACTTACCATTGACGTCCGCCAGCGCCACCGTGATCTGGATGGGGCGAATGTCGACGCCGATGATCACTCGGTCGTCGTTGAGGCGCAGGAACGTGGGGCGCCGGCCGCGGGGGAGACGGCCCAGCGGTCCCTCCAGCACCCAGTGTTCTTCGATGAGTTCCTCAACAATGGAGGAGATGGTGCTCCGCTGTAAGCCGGAAAGCCGGGCCAAATCGGCTCTGGACAGCGGCTGGCGGGTGCGGATGAGGTTCAGAACCACACGCCGGTTAATGTCCCGCACAACTTCGCTGGAAGCAACCTGTACACGAGCAGGGGAAAAAGTTCTCATTCCGTTCCGCTTTACTATACACGCTGGAACCTTAGGACTGTCAAGCAGGGTGATCGATTATATTTCCGCCGGCGGCGGTTCGTGAAGCGAATGCGGACCTTGACGGGGGACACGTCGTAGCAGTATTGTCTGTAATTGTTTAAGTGTCGAACTTTCCGATAGGCGCTACCGAGCGGCGCAGGTGAGCGCCAAGCGCGAGACGAGCTGAGGAGTGGAAGAGATGGAGCGCAGAAAACGAACGGGCATGAGGCCGGACCGGGAGGCTTACAGAGACCGTTCGGTGGCGCCCGAAAAGCGGGTGCGCGATCTGCTGAAGCGGATGACGCTGACCGAGAAGGCGGCGCAGATGCGGTGCGTTTGGCAGCAGAAATCCGAGACGCTGGTGGACGCGCAGGGAAACTTCGATACGGAAAAAGCCCGCGCGGCCTTCGGCAAGGGGTACGGGCTGGGCCAAGTGGGTCGGCCCAGCGACGCCGGAGGCGGACTGGACGCGCGGGGCATGGCGGAGTTGACCAACGCGATCCAGCGGTTTTTTGTGGAGAATAGCCGCTTAGGAATCCCCGTGGTGTTTCATGAGGAGTGCCTTCATGGGCACGCCGCGGTGGGCGGGACCAGTTTTCCGCAGCCCATCGCGCTAGCCGGCACGTTCAATCCGGAGCTGGTGGAAGCGCTGTTCGCCATGACGGCGGCGGAGGTGCGCTTAAGAGGGGCGCATCAGGCGCTGACGCCGGTGGTGGATGTGGCGCGCGACCCCCGCTGGGGGCGGGTGGAAGAGACCTACGGAGAGGATCCTTATCTTGTGTCGCGGATGGGCGTCGCCGCGGTGCGCGGGTTTCAGGGGGACGCCTCCTTCAAGGACAAGCGGCGCCTCATCGCGACGCTGAAACATTTTGCCGCCCACGGCGCGCCGGAAGGCGGTATGAACTGCGCGCCGGCGGAGGTTTCGAACCGGGTTTTGCGGGAAGTGTTTCTGCGGCCGTTCCGGGAGGCCATCCAGGAAGCCGGAGCCATCAGCGTGATGGCCTCCTACAACGAAATCGACGGCGTGCCCTCGCACGCCAACCGCTGGCTGCTGCGGGAGGTGCTGCGGAAGGAGTGGGGTTTCCGGGGCTATGTGGTTTCGGACTATTACGCGATCTGGGAGCTCAACTACCGGTCCGATACCCACGGGCACTTCGTGGCCAAAGATAAGAAGGATGCGTGCGCGCTGGCGGTGCGGGCGGGAGTGAACATCGAGCTGCCCGAGCCGGACTGCTACCTGCACCTGGAAGCGCTGGTGCGGCGGGGCGAGCTGAAGGAGTCCGAGCTGGACGAACTGGTGGCGCCGATGCTGCTGTGGAAGTTCAAGCTGGGGCTGTTCGAGGACCCGTACGTGGACCCGGAGGAAGCGGACCGGGTGGTGGGATGCGCCAAGCACCGCGAGCTGGCGTTGCAGGCGGCGCGGGAGAGCATTACGCTGCTGCGCAATGAGGGCGGACTGCTGCCGCTGGATGCGGGAGCGGTGCGGCGGATCGCGGTGATCGGACCCAACGCGCACCGCAGTCTGCTCGGCGGCTACAGCGGCGTGCCCAAGCAGGAGATTACGGTGCTGGAGGGGATCCGCAGCCGCCTGGGGCGCAGCGCCGAGGTGCTTTACAGCGAAGGCTGCAAGATCACGGTGGGAGGCTCCTGGAACCAGGATGAGGTGGTTCTGAGCGATCCGGAGGAGGACCGCAGGCAGATCGCTGAGGCGGTGCGGGTGGCTGAGCGCGCCGATGTCATCGTGCTGGCGATCGGCGGCAACGAGCAGACCAGCCGAGAAGCCTGGTCGCGGAAGCACATGGGGGACCGCGCCAGCCTGGACCTGATCGGGCGGCAGGAGGAGTTGGCGAGGGCCATGATCGCCACGGGCAAGCCGGTCATCGTGCTGCTGTTTCACGGCGCGCCGCTCTCGATCAACTATCTGAGCCGGCACGCAGCCGCGATCCTGGACTGCTGGTATCTGGGGCAGGAAGGCGGGCACGCCGTGGCGGAGGCGCTGTTCGGCGACTTCAGCCCGGGCGGGAAGCTGCCCATCACCATCCCCCGGTCGGTGGGGCACCTGCCCTGCTTTTATAACCACAAGCCTTCGGCCCGGCGGGGCTATCTCTTTGAGGACGCTTCGCCGCTGTACCCGTTCGGCTACGGGCTGAGCTACACGAGCTTCGCGATTGAGAACGTGCGGCTGACCAAGAAACGGATCTCCTGGGGAGTTACCACGCGCGTGCTGGCGGACGTCATTAATACCGGCTCCCGGCCGGGCAGCGAGACGGTGCAAGTGTACATCCGGGACGTGATGAGCTCGGTGACTCGGCCGGTCAAAGAACTGAAGGGTTTTCAAAAGGTGTTTCTGAAGCCGGGCGAGCGGACCACGGTGGAGATTGAGATCGGGCCGGAGTCGCTGGCGTTCTATGACGTGAATATGCGCTGGGTGGTGGAGCCGGGCGAATTCGAGATTCTCGTCGGCAATTCGTCCCGCGATTGTGATTTGCAGAAAGCGGTGCTGACGGTGCGATAGGAGCTCCATGTCCGGTTCCAGCGGGAAACTCTCGAGCGGGAAGCTCTCCTTCGGCGAAAAAGCCGGCTACAGTCTGGGGGACGCGGCGGCGAACTTCGTTTTCCAGACGATGATCCTGTTCCAGTTGAACTTCTACACCGACACGATGGGCATCACGGCGGCCGCCGCCGGGACCCTGCTGCTGGTGGGGCGGCTTTGGGACGCGTTCTTCGACCCGATGATGGGCGTCATCGCGGACCGAACCCACACGCGGTGGGGGAAGTTCCGGCCCTGGGTGCTGTGGACCGCGCTGCCGTGGGGCGTGGTCATGGTGTTGGCGTACACCGTTCCCGGATTTGGTCCCACGGGCAAGCTCATTTACGCCGCCCTGACCAATATAGCGCTGATGACGCTGTATTCGGCGAACAATACGCCATACTCGGCCTTGACCGGCGTCATGACCGGAGACGTGCACGAGCGGACCTCGCTTTCCTCCTACCGCTTCGTGGCGGCGATGATCGCTCAGCTGATCGTCGGCGGATTTACCCTGCCGCTGGTGGCGAAGTTCGGCGAGGGCGACCGCGCCAAAGGCTGGCAGATGACGATGGGCCTGTGGGCGGTGCTGTGCGTGGTGTTTTTCGTGATCACGTTCCTGTCCACGCGGGAGCGGATCCAGCCGGATCCGCGGCAGAAGCTTTCCGTGAAACAGGATTTCGGCGACCTGCTCCGCAACGGCCCGTGGCTCGCCATGTTCATTCTGACGCTGGCGCACTTCATTGTGCTGGCCATGCGGGGCGGCACGCTTTATTACTTTTTTCAGTACTACCTGAACAAGGACCAGTTGTTCGCCTTTCTGGAGCGGCTGGGGGTGACGGCGCTGGCGGCGGGCGCCACCGGCGGACTATGGCATTCGGTGTTGAATGCGCTCGGATTGGTGGTGGACGCTGACCGTTCCAACGTGGCCGCGGTCGGCTTCAGCCTGTTCAACATCTCCAGCCAGTTTGTGACGGTGGCCGGGGTGCTGTGCTCGACGTGGCTGTCGATGCGGTTTGGAAAGAAGGCGGTAGCGATTGCAGGGTTTTCCACGGCTACGGTCTTCATGGCGCTGTTTGTGGCGCTACCGGCGGATGCCGTGGGCGCGCTGTTTCTTCTCGAATACGCCCGGGCGCTGGCCTATGCTCCCACCATCCCACTGCTGTGGGCCATGTTCGCGGACGTAGCCGACTACGGAGAATGGAAGACCGGGCGGCGGACCACGGGCGTGATCTACGCGACGATTATTTTCGCCTTGAAGGCGGGGCTGAGCCTGGGAGGGGCGATTGCAGGGTGGCTGTTGTCGGCCTATGGATACCAGGCCAATGTGGCGCAGACCGAACGGGCTTTGCTCGGAATCCGGATGATGATCAGCGTTTATCCGGCGCTGTTTTTCGTGGTTGTGGTGATTTGCCTGATTCGGTATCGAATCGGGAAGACTTTGAACATTCAGATCCAGGACGAATTGGCCGAAAGGCGCAGGCAGTTCACCCCGGGCGCAGGCACCTGAGGGCGGCTTAACTTTTGAGACGAGGATGCCGGCGCAGCAGCCATCCGACGGAAAGGATGGGCGGCGGCCGGCCAGGAGGTTTGAAAACATGGATGGTAACAAAGTGACAAGGCGTTATTTCTTTTTCGGTTCTCTTATGGCGGGCGCGGTGCCCGCGGGCGGCTTCGGCAGCGTGCCATCGCTGAGTTTCCTAGGGTACAAGTCGGTTTTGGACAAGCTGAACCTCGCGGCCATCGGCTTAGGAATCCGGGGCCCCCAAATCTTGCGGGAGGCGGCGGTGACCGAAAACGTCGTGGCTTTGTGCGACGTGAATGACGTCATGGCCGCGCCGGCGTACAAGGCTTGGCCGGAGGCGAAGCGCTACAAGGATTTCCGCAAGATGCTCGACGCCGAGGACAAGAACATCGATGCGGTCATGATCGCTACGCCGGACCACGGGCATACGCCTGCGGCGCTTCTGGCGATGCAGCATGGCAAGCACGTCTACTGCGAAAAGCCGCTGACGCGCACGGTGTGGGAGGCGAGGCTGCTGAGAGAGGCGGCGCATAAGTACAAGGTCGCCACCCAGATGGGCAACCAGGGCTATTCGCACGAGGGCACGCGGGTAGCGGCGGAGATTCTCTGGTCCGGCGAGATCGGCAGTGTGCGGGAGGTGCACGCCTGGACCGGGCGCATCTACGCGGGTGGCGATGGGGTGCAGTCGCAACCGCCGGAAGAGCCCATTCCTGAGACGCTGGACTGGGACCTGTGGCTGAACACGGCTGCCATGCGCCCGTACAACTCCGCGATGATCCGGCAGTGGCGGGCCTATCTGGACTTCGGGACCGGCGGCTCGTTGGGGGACTGGATCGTGCACGTGCTGGGACCGGCGAATCTGGCGCTGCGGCTCGACCAGGCGCCTCCGATCAGTGTGGAGTGCGTGACGGCGGAGGGCAGGAGCCAGTGGACCTGGCCGGTGAGCGCGCATCTGCGCTATGAGTTTCCGGCGCGGGGGGCGATGCCGCCGGTGACGGTGAACGTGTACCAGAACATGCGCGGGGATGTGAAGTATCCGGAGGGGATGGAAGAGGGCGAACCGTTACTGCCGCCGATGAACAACCTGGCGGAGCGGGGCCGTTACGCTCCTCCGCAGCCGGGCATGCCGCAAGGCGCAGGCCGGGGAGCAGCGCTTGCGGGCAGGATGGGATCGATGGGCGGCGCTCCGGCGGGCGCACAAGGAGCGCCAGGGCGGATGCCTCAGGCGGGTGCCCCGGGAGCGGCGGGCCGCGGATTCGGCCCCGGGGCGGCGGGCGGTCCGCGCGTTCCTGGCAACGGTGCGCTGTTTGTCGGAGACAAGGGCTATATGGCCACCAGCTCGCGAGGAGAGGGCGTGTGGCTATTGCCGGCGTCGCGTTGGAAGGAGTACACGCTGCCGCCGCAGTTGCTGCCACGGTCGGTGAGCCACACGATGGATTGGGTGCGCGCCTGCAAAGGCGGGGCCCCGGCGTGCTCAAACTTCGATATCGCCGTGCCCTATATCGAGTGGCTGATCCTGGGCGCGGTGGCCCTGCGGGTTCCAGGCAAGCTGATGTGGGACGCCAAGCGGATGCGGTTCACCAATAGCGAGGAAGCAAACCAGTACCTGCGGCCGTACATTCGCAAGGGCTGGGAATTGAAACTATAGGGAGAGGGCAGACATGATCAGGCGGACGTTGTTCGTAGTGGTCCTCTGCGCGGCGGCGCTGGTTATGCAGACTTTGTTCGGGGCCGCACCGATTCGCGTCATGATCCTGGACGGAGAAAGCGGGGGGCCGTATCACAACTGGCAGGCCATCACGCCGGCGCTCAAACTGCAATTGGAGCAGACCGGCTTGTTCCAGGTGGACGTGGTGACGGCCCCTCCGGCGGGGGGCGACTGGGCCAGTTTCAAACCCGACTTTGGAGCCTACCGGGCCGTGGTGATGAATTACGATGCGCCGGACTCCCGCTGGCCGGCCGAGCTGAAGGAGTCGTTTGAGAAGTACGTCTCCGGCGGCGGAGGAGTGGTGATCGTGCATGCCGCGGACAACGCTTTCCCGGGCTGGCAGGCCTATAACGAGATGATCGGAATCGGCGGCTGGCGCGGGCGCAACGAGAAGGCCGGTCCGTATTGGTATTTCAAAGACGGGAAGCTCGTTTCCGATCCCAGGCCGGGCAACGCGGGCAGCCACGGTTTGCGGCTGCCCTACCGCATCACGACTCAAGAAGCGAATCACCCGATCATGCGGGGCCTGCCGAAAGTCTGGATGCACCAGGGCGATGAGCTGTACGACCGCATGCGAGGACCGGGCAAGAACATGACCGTGCTCGCGACGGCGTACTCCGATCCGGCCAACCGGGGCACAGGCAACGAGGAGCCGGCGCTGATGGCGATCACTTACGGAAAGGGACGCATCTTCCACACCATCTTCGGCCACGACGTGTATGCCCTGGCGTGCGTGGGCTCCGTCGTGACCTTCCAGCGGGGGACGGAGTGGGCGGCCACGGGGAAGGTCACGCAGAAGGTTCCGCCGGACTTTCCAGGGCCGAACACGGTGAGCTACCGGGTGGACATTGCCCGCCTGGATCCAAATTACTCGAAAGGGCTCAATCCCTTAGACGCCTCTCCGGGCGGCGCGGGGCGTTCGGGCGCCGGACGCAGCGAACCGGCCCCCAAGAAGGCGGGAACGCCCGTCCAGTAGCGCCCGGCCGCAGACCAGCGCACAGGCAACGTTTAAGAGCTCGAATTTCGACGAGTCCGTCTCCAAAAAAACTCTTGACAAATTTATTTGTTTTGGTGTACAACTATCTAGGTCTTCGAATTCAGGGTCCGTGTGCAACGGGCAGGGAGGCAGGAAATGAGGAGAGTAGTATTGATTCTTTTGGCGGCGCTGGGTCTGGCCGGGCTGATGTTCGGGCAAGAGACGCGCAGCACGCTGATAGGGTTTGTTCGGGACCCGCAGGGCGCGGTGATTCCCAACGCCACGGTGGTGATCACCCATGTGAACACCAACACGACGGTGACTTTGAGGACGAATGAAACGGGCTACTATGAGGCGCCCTTGCTGATGCCGGGCTCCTACATGGTGTCCTTCGAGGCGCCTGGTTTCAAGAAGACGGTGCGCACCGGCATCACGTTGCAGGTGACGGACCGCCGCGAAGTGAGCGTCACTTTGGAAGTGGGCGGCGTTACGGAGACGGTGACTGTGACGGGCGAACCGCCGCTGGTGGATGTCAGCCGGACCGAGGCGGGGCGGACTTTGGACGACCGCAGCGTGCGTGATTTGCCGGCCAACGCGAATACCGTGTTGACGATTATCCGCTTCAGCCCCGGGGTGAATTCAGGCAATCCTCCGACGTTGCTGGGGCCGCACTCCACAATAGGCGGATCGAGTTACGACACAGGGGCGGGCATTGGGGGCAACACTTGGACGATTGACGGTGCGGTCAACGACGGCGCGGGCCGCTTTACGGCGAATCTGCCGAGCGTGGACATCGTGGCAGAGACGAAGGTCCTGACGACCACCTTTGATGGCAGCTTCGGGCACTCGCTGGGGTTGGGGGTGGCTGTTCAGACCAAGAGCGGGACGAACGAGTATCATGGCACCGCCAGCAACACGCACTGGCAGCAACGCTGGCAGGGCTCCAACTTCTTCGCCAAACAGAATTACTATCGCAACATCGCCTCGTTGCGCGCGCAGGGCAAGTTTGCGGAAGCCGACGCCGCGGCGGCGCGTCCGATTCAGCCCTCCGGGCGGTCCAATCTGTGGACTTTGAACCTGACCGGGCCCATCCAGATCCCCAAGCTGTTCAACGGGAAGGACAGGGTGTTTTTCAGCTTCTTTTACCAAGGGCAGAAGGACGCCAAACCGGAAGAAGCCTCGACTTACAACAAGGTCGTTCCCACCGTGGATAACAAGAAGGGAGACTTCTCGGACCTGCTGCGGGTGGCGGCCAATCCCGCGCAGTACCAGCTTTACGATCCCTATTCCACACGTCCGGACCCGGCTCGCCCTGGGCACTACATCCGGGACGCCATTCCCAACAACATTCTTCCGGGGCAGTACATTCAAATGGGCAAGAAATTCTATGACCATTACGTGAAGTTCTGGCCCGATCCCAACAACTGGTTCGACAAGAGCGTGGCTCCCACGACCAACCCGTACTTGGCCATCTCCGCGCCGTACAACTGGGAGTTCAATCAGTTCTCCGGACGCATGGATTTGAACGCCTGGACCAACCACCGCTTTTTCGGCCGGTTCACTCAGAACCACTTTTTTGAGAACCGCTACGACTGGACGGTCGACATTCTCCCGGGCCTGAACAGCGGCCAAGGAGGAGGCGTGACCCGGGACCACCAAAACGGCGTCATCGACTGGGTCTACACGGTGACTCCCTCCACGATCGTGCACGGCGCAATCTCGGTCAGCAACTGGAGCACGGCGGCGGCGCAGCGCGACACGCCGTACAAGTTCAAGCCGTCGGACGTGGGGCTGCCGAAGTATCTGGACGAGAAGTGCGGCAACTGGTGCTACTTGCCGGGCATGATCATCTCCGGCTACAGCCAGAACGGCATTTTGGGCACGCCCACTAAGACCTACAGCACCTTCTGGACGCACAACGCGGACGTCTACCACAACCGGGGCGCCCACTCCATCAAAGGCGGCATCGATTTCCGGCGCCAGATCCGTTCCAATCATGCCGGAAACAACAATGGAACCTACACGTTTGGAAACACGTATTTCCGGCGGTTTGACGACTCGGGCGGCATTGGATACAGCCCGGCCAACATCGGCCTGAGCTGGGCGTCGTTCATGATGGGGATGCCGACTTCCATTACCATTTCCGATAACGACAGCTTCATCGTCGGCAACCCCTACTACTCCTGGTACATTCAAGATACCTGGAGGGTGAGCCGGAAACTTACGCTCACGCTGTCGCTGCGTTCCGAGTACGAGCTCGGCGCGACGGAACGCTGGAACCGGTTTATCATCGACTACAATCCGAACACGCGGCTGCCCATCTCGGACGCGGTGGAGGCTGCCTACGCCGCCAAAGCTCAGCCCGAGGTTCCGGCTTCCCAGTTCAAGGTGCAGGGCGGCGCAATTTACGCCGGCTCACCGGGGGCGCGCAAGCGGGCGTGGGACAGCTCTTTGATGTGGCTACCGCGAATCGGCTTCGGCTACGAGCTGGCGCCCAAGACCGTCTTGCGGGGCGGTTACGGGATCTACTACGACACGACCAACGTCAATGCGATGAATTATGGTCCCAATCAGAACTACTTCAGCCGCTCGACCAACCCGATCCTGTACACGAATGACGCCAACCAGATTCCGGTGTTTAACTCGCTGTACAGCGCCACCGGCGCCTTCCCCACGGTGTCTCCTCTGAACGACCCGTTCCCGGTGCGGGCGGACGGGACGCGGTTTGACAAGCCGCTGAGAAATTCGCTGGGGGCGATGGCGACGGCGGGCGCCGGCTGGACCTACCCGAACTACAAGTATCACGCGCGGCAACAGCGCTGGCGGATCAGCATCGAGCGCCAGATCGCATCCCACGACGTGGTGGAGGTGGCTTACGAGGGCACGTACGCGTCTAACCTCACCTACAACAACCCGTCGCACAAGGGTGTCCCGTCGACTTACTACAACTTCACGCAGACCCGCAACGACACGATCCCGAACTACCTGAGTGCTACGGTGCCGAATCCCTTTTACGGGATCACGACCTCCGGCGCCGTTCCCTCGAACGCCAATGCCATCTACCCGGCCGAGGTGAGGAATAACGCGACGCTGTGGGGCTGGATGGCGACCCAGTCGCTTTTCACCAGCCCCAACCGCAGCCGTGCGGCGCTGCTGTTCTCGACGCCGAACGGCAACGTGAACACGCCGGAGCCGCGCTTCCATTCCCGCACACAGATGGTCACGGTCAGCTACACGCACCGGTTTTCCAAGGGCCTCAGTGCGACCGCCGGTTACACGTGGTTCAAACGGATGGATGGCAATAGCTACTTCCAGGGCTGGCACCCGGACGATCCGACCAACCCGCAGGTTCCCTACTGGCAGAACGCTGGCCTGGCCCCGCACCGCCTGCTCGGCACGTTTGTATGGGATCTTCCCTTCGGGCAAGGGCGCCAGTGGGTGCATAACAAGTACCTGAGCCTGATCGTTGGAGGCTGGACCCTGGCCGGAACGTATCAGTTCCAGGCGGGGAGCCTGGTGAGCTGGGGCAACATCTTCTTCTACGGTGACCCGAACAGCATCAAGCTGGAGAAGCCCGAGATCGCCCGCTACTTCAACAACGCCGGCTGTGTGGCCAGCACTACGCTGGCGCCGGGCGACACGGTGGTCGGCAGCGGGCCTTGCACATCGGGCTTTGAAAAGCGGTCGAACTTCGCGGCAGGCAGCTACCAGTACCGCTTTTTCCCAAGGATGATTGACGGCATCCGGAATCCGGGCATTGCGCAGGTGGACGGCAGCGTTTCGCGGGAGTTCAAGATCGTGGAGCGGATGAGGTTCGTGGCGCGGATGGACGTGCTCAACGTCGCCAACCACGGGATCCTGAGCGGTCCCAATGTGACGCCGACCAGCGCCGCCTTCGGTCAGATTACTTCGGAGACCAATAGCCCCCGGCGGTTCATTCAGATTCAGGGCCGCCTGCGCTGGTAGTACTTTGACAAGCGCCGCGTCCGGGCTGCCCGTACCCAGGCGCGGCGCCTTTGTGCAAGGATATACGGCGAGGAGGGAGGCCTGATGACCAGGTGGAGGCTCTGTGCGTCGGTTGCGTGCTTTGGGCTATTAGCGGCGGCGGGGCTAGCGGCTGAGAAGAAGGTCTTGGTCTACACGCGGAACTTTGTCACCGGCGGCACGGGCTATGTTCATGACAACATCACCAGCAGCGTGGAGGCGGTCCGGAAGATGGGCGCCGAGAAAGGCTTTGCCGTGGACGTCTCCGACGAGCCGGCGGTGTTCAACGACGCCAACTTGAAGCAATACCGCGCGCTGATTTTTTCCAACAGCAACAATGAAGCCTTCGCCAACGAGGCTCAGCGGGAATCGTTTCAGCGCTACATCCGGGCCGGAGGCGGCTTTGTAGGCATTCATTCGGCCTCGGGATCGGAGCGGAACTGGCCCTACTTTTGGGCGGTGCTCGGAGGCAAGTTTCTCCGCCACCCGAAGTTCCAAAAGTTCACCGTGCGGGTGGCGGACCGGAATCACCCGGCCACGCGCGATCTGCCTGCCGAGTTCGAGTGGGAAGATGAGTGTTACTACCACGACAATCTCAACCCGGGGATCCGGCCGCTGCTGGTGACCGATCCGGCCAAGCTGGACGATCCGCAAAAGGAGACTTACCCGGGGAAGCGTTTTGGTGATGCCTTGCCGCTGGCCTGGTACCAGGAATATGACGGCGGGCGGCAATTCTTCACGGCGCTGGGGCACCGCAAGGAGGATTATTCGAACCCAATCCTCTACCGCCACATTTTGGGCGGCATTCTCTGGGTTCTGGGAGATTAGTGAACTTTAAGGAGGACCTATGCAATCGGAGCAGCGGAATGATGAGCAAAGCTCCCGGAGAGATTTCGTGAAGGCGGCGGGCGCTGCCCTGGCGTTCCCCATGATTGTCCCGGCGCGGGTGCTAGGTGCTGCCGCTCCCAGTAACCTGATCCAGGTGGCTCAGATCGGCTGCGGGCGGCAGGCGCGGGATTCGGAGCTGCCCGGCATCCTGCGCAACAGCGACATGGCCCGCTTTGTAGCGGTCTGCGACGTGGACACCGTGCGGGTGGCGGACGCCAAGACGTGGATTGAACAGAACTACGCCAAGCGCTTCGGCAGCGGCAATTACGCCAACATCAAGACCTACACCGACTACCGCGAGATGCTCCAGGACAAAAGCATCGACGCCGTGCTCATCAGTACTCCGGACCACTGGCATGCGCAGCCGGTGATCGAGGCGGCGCTGGCGGGCAAGGACATCTTCCTTCAGAAACCGGCCTCGCTCACGGTGAAGGAAGGACGGCAGATGGCCGACGTGGTCAAGCGCACGGGGCGCATCCTCCAGATCGGCAGCCAACAGAGGTCCGGGACCCAGTTCCGGCTGGCCTGCGAACTGGTGCGCAACGGGAGGATCGGGAAGCTGCGGGAGGTCTACATCGGCTTGCCGACCGACCCCGCGGGAGGCAACAGCAAAGAAATGCCCGTGCCGCCGAACCTGAACTACGACATGTGGCTCGGTTCGACGCCTTACGTCTACTACACCGAGGACCGGGTCCACCCGCAGAGCCCGGATATCCGGGTCCGCTACGGGCGGCCCGGCTGGCTGCGCTGCGAGCAGTTCGGCGCGGGGATGATCACGGGGTGGGGCGCGCACCACGTGGACACCGCGCACTGGGGCATGGGCGTGGAGTTGAGCGGCCCGGTCGAAATCGAGGGCATGGCCATCTTCCCGAAAGAGGGGCTCTGGGACGTGCACGGACCGTATCACATCCGGGCGCGGTACGCCGATGGAACCATGATGTACATCAGCGACAAGTACCCGAACGGGATCAAGTTCCTGGGGGAGAACGGCTGGATCTGGGTCACCCGGGGCCGCTTTAGCGAAGTCGACATGCAAGCGCTGGGAGCGCGCGGCGGCTCGTTGCCGGGCGGGCCCTGGAGCCAGGCGATCGACGCCAGCGACCGGCGGATCATCAAAGAGGGCATTAAGGACGGTGAGATCCACCTGCACGAGAGCCCCAAAGGGGACCATCACCTGGACTGGCTGGTGAGCATCAAGAGTCGGAAAGATCCGGTAGCCCCGGCGGAGGTGGGACACCGTTCGAACACGGTGTGCCTGCTGTCGCAGATCGCCATGCATCTGGGACGGCCGCTGTATTGGGATCCCGAAAAGGAGATCTTCCTGAAGAACGACACGGAAGCTAACTCCATGCTGAGCCGCAAGCAGCGGGCCCCGTACGGCACGGACGCGGTTCTGGCCAAGGCGGGGTTGGCGAGTTGAGACGGGCAGGCGTTGCATTCCCTAGCCTGCGCCTGGCGGCAGAGTTCGGCGCCTGGTCGTTGATTGCAGGCGCGCTCCTGGCCGGGCTAGGGTGCAAGTCTGAGCCGCGAGGGAGGCCGGAAGCCGCAATGGAGACCGTCCGGTTTGCCGTGGTGGATCCCGGTCATTACCACGCGGCGCTGATCCTGAAGGATATGTACCCGCAGGCTGCCCCACAGGTGGCGGTCTACGCGCCGCTGGGTCCGGAACTTATCGACTTTCTAAACCGGGTCTCCCTGTTTAACGCGCGGGCGCAGAACCCCACCCTCTGGGAGCTCGACATCCGTACGGGCAGCGGTTTCTTTGAGCGGATGCTTCAGGAGCGTCCGGGCAACGTGGCGGTCTTTGCGGGCAAAAACCGGCAGAAGATCGATCGCATCGTACGGTGCATCGGCGCAGGCTATCACGTTCTGGCCGATAAGCCCTGGATCATTGCATCGGCGGACCTGCCGAAGCTGGAGCAAGCGCTAGATGCCGCTGAGAGCAAAGGTCTGGTGGCCTACGACGTGATGACCGAGCGGTACGAGATCACCTCCATTCTCCAGAAAGAGCTGGTCCATACGCCTGCGGTTTTCGGGGAGCTTCTAAAAGGCTCGGCCGAGGCGCCCGCCATCACCGCGCGGAGCGTGCATCACCTGATGAAGACGGTGTCGGGGCTGCCGCTGCGTAGGCCCACCTGGTTTTTCAACATCGAGGAGTCCGGAGAAGGCATCGCCGATGTGGGAACCCACGTGGTGGATCTGGTCCAGTGGACGGCCTACCCTTCCGAGCGGCTGGATTACCGCAAGGATGTTCAGCTTCTGAGCGCCAGGCGCTGGACCACTCCGCTGAGCCGGGAGCAGTTCCGGCAGGTCACCGGAGAGCCGGATTTCCCGCAACACCTTTCGAAATGGGTCCGCGGTGACCGCTTCGATTACTATTGCAACACGGCGGTCAGCTACATCTTGCGCGGCACGCATGTGGGGCTGGAGATCCTTTGGAACTGGGAGGCGCCGCCGGGCGCGGGCGACATGTATGAAGCCACCTTCCGGGGCTCCCGGGCCAGCATTGAGATCCGCCAGGGTAAAGAGGAGAACTACCTGCCAGAGCTTTACGTGCAGCCCGCCCGGCCCGAACTGCGGGAGGAGGTCTTCGCAGCCTTAAGGAAGACCGTGGATGCCATTGGGCGGCAATGGCCCGGCCTTGAGGTGGTCGTACTAGGCGAGCGGGCAAAGGTCATCATCCCGGCCAAGTACCGGGAGGGGCACGAGGAACATTTCGCCAGGGTGACGGCGACGTTTCTCGCTTACTTGAAGAATCCAAAGACGCTGCCGGCTTGGGAGAAAGGCAACATGCTGTTGAAGTATTACATCTGCACCCGGGGCGTGGAGCTGGCCCGTGGGAGCTAAGGCGCCGCGGTGATGGAGCCCGCGCCTGCTGCGGGCGGACACGGAAGCGCTCTTTGGAGCGAAAGGGGAGGAAGGACGTCATGAATCGCGCAATCGTCATTTGTTGCAGCTTGCCGGCAATCGCCGTAGCCGCGTTCAGCCAGGGACCGTTCGCCTGGAAGGACATCGGCGGGGGCCGGCTGGAGTTGCGGGAAGGGGACAAGACCGCTTTGGTCTACAACTATGGTCCCCAGCTCAAGCCAGGTGCCCCGGAGAACCGCCGCCGTTGCTGCTATGTCTTTCCGGTCTACACGCCGACTGGAGTGTCCGTTTTGGATGATTTTCCGGTGGACCACTACCACCACCGCGGGCTGTTCTGGAGCTGGCCCATCGTAGAGGTTGGCGGGAAGCGCTACGACATCTGGATGAATTTCACCGCAAAGCACCGGGCATCCGGAGTGCCGGCGGTCGAGGCTTCTGCCGGCGGAGCGACCCTAAGAGCCACCAACTATTGGGAAGCAGAGGGCAGGGACATCGTCCGGGAGGAGGTGCGGATGAGGGTGCTGCCGGTTCAAGGGAACACCCGGAACATCGACGTGGAGCTCACCTGGGAGGCCCTTTCCGAACCCGTCACCTTGCAGGGCTCAGCCGAGCGGGGCAAGAGCTATGGCGGGCTGAGCCTGCGGTTTGCACCGCGCCAGGGGACGGTCCTGCGCGCCGACGGGGAAGTCCTTACCAAGGACGAGGACCTCAATCCCCGGCGGTGGGCGGAGCTGGAGGCAGTTTACGGCGGCAAGCGTGCGGTCGTGCGGGTGACGGCAGACCCGAATAACCCCGGAGCGCCGCACCAGTGGTGCTTGCGTTCCTACGGCTTCATTGGGGCATCCTACCCGGGGCGGACGGAAAAGGTGGACCGCCACGTGCTTGAACCCGGCAAGCCCTTGACGCTGCGGTTCCGGGTGAGCTTGACCGATCTTCCTTGAGGGCCTCCGGATTCCGGCCCGGTCGGGCACGGAGCCAGTTGGTCCGGTTATTGAAAAGAAAAGAGTTATCCGATTGGGGGTTGACCGGTCCGCCACTCTGGGGTAAAGTCAGAGTTTCGGGTCACATCAGGATGGCAAACCACAGTCTTTGTTAGAGTACCGCCGATGAGGAACGGGCGTCTGCCGAAAGCATGGCCGCTGGCCCTGGCTGCCTCGGTTCTGATGGGACTGAGTGGCTGCGGGGCCTCCAGACCAGGGAACGCGATGGTCCCGGCAGTGCCCCCCACCCCTGAGCCTGTCCCCGTCGAGGTTGCGGCCGCGCCGCCAGAAATAGGGCCATCAATGGTCGCCCACGCCGAGCCGTCGATCCTCCGGGAACTTTCCCGGCCCTTGGCCGGGCCCAGTCCGTTGACGGCGGTCCTAGAACGCGCCCGCTCCCGGTTCGAGGCGGGGAGACGACTCTACCGCGCCGGGCAGATGGCGGATGCGCGGAGGGAATTTGACCGGACGCTGTCGATCCTGCTGGATGCCGACCGGCCCAGCCCGGCCGAACGAGCGGCGGTAGAAAGGCTGTTGGGGGAGCTGGCTGAGGCGATCTATCAATATGACATCTCCGGGTTAGGGGGTGGAGTGCCGGATTCGGAGCCGGTTTTCGAAAAGTCCCCATTGGATGAGATCCCCGAACCGACCTTCCCGATTGATCCTAAGCTCCGCAATCAGGTGGCCGAAGAGCTTAAGACCACGGTCTCGCAGCTTCCCCTGGAGATCACAGACGAGGTTCTGCGCTACATCAACTATTTTTCGACCGAGAGAGGGCGCAAGATCCTGTTGGCAGGCCTGCGGAATTCCGGGCGCTACCGGGAGATGATCCAGCGGATTTTCGACGAGGAGGGCATTCCTCAGGAACTCATCCACCTGGCGCAAGCGGAATCCGGCTTTGCGCCGCGGGCCGTTTCGGTAAAGAAAGCTGCCGGGTTGTGGCAATTTATCGCGTCGCGGGGACGAGAGTACGGACTTTATCAAACCAAGATCACAGACGACCGGCTGGATCCCGAGAAGGCCACACGGGCGGCGGCGCGGCACCTGAAGGATCTCTACAACCAGTTCGGCGACTGGTATTTGGCCATGGCGGCCTACAATTGCGGCCCACTGAACGTGGAGAAGGCGGTGGCGCGGACCGGCTACGCGGACTTTTGGGAACTCCGCAGGCGGAATGTGCTGCCCAAAGAGACGGCCAATTATGTACCGATCATCCTGGCCATGGTCATCATGGCCAAGAATCCCACCCATTACGGGCTGGAAGGCATAGAGCCGGCCGCCCCTGTGACGTATTCCACGATCCAGCTTGAGGCCGACACGAGCCTGGAGCTGATCGGGGACATCGTGGAGAGGCCGGTGGCGGAACTGCGGGCCATGAATCCCGCGCTTCTGACCAATGTGGCGCCCGCCGGCTACTTTGTGCATGTGCCTGCCGGGACCAGCGCTGCGGTTCAGGCGGCGTTGAGTACGATCCCGAAACAACAGCGGGCAGTCTGGCGGCTGCATCGCGTCGTGGGCGGGGAGACCCTGGCGGGGATCGCCGGGCGCTACCGCACGACGGCGGACAAGATTGCGGCATTGAATCCGGAACTGGAGGGCGGGCTGGCCCCGGGCCATCTGTTGATCATCCCTGCCGCTCCGCCCGCCAAATCTGCCCGGCGGGCCGCCAGTGCAACCCGCCGCCCTGCCGCAACGGCTGCCAAGAGAGCTTCGGCCAAACCGGCCGCCCCAAAGGCGGGCATCGCCGCGTCGGCCAAAACGGCTTCTGCCTCGCCGGCGGGCAAGAGCGCTTCCAAAACCTCCCTAAGCGCGGCGCAAAGGCAGCCGGCCGGCCGCGCTGCTTCCGCCACCGCGGCTCGATAGCTTCCAACTTCAAGTGCTGTGCACTTTTTGTGTTGCAGCTTCTTGAAAACGAGTTATTCTATTTTTGATCGTGGATGAGTGAACTGCACCTTCGCGCGGGGCAGGAAGCGGGCAGCGCGGATCGCGGATTGGAGCGAGCTCGAAACACCAGGGTTTGAACCCGCGCGGAGCGAGGCGACGAAAAGCCTCCGCAAGCACGATTCCAGGAGGAGGCAGGCGAATGCTTGTATATCGGAGCATGGCCTTTGACGACGAGGATGACTACGCCTACGACGAGGAGCGGATTGAGATCGAGCCCGACATTGGCATTTACGGGTCAGATGAGGAAGAAGAGGAACTAGATATGGATTCTGAAGCGATTCTCCCTGTAGAACCCGAATCAGGCGCAGCGCCAGAGCCTGCGGCGGCCCCCGCGGCCGAGGCACCGGCTGCACCGCCACCGGCGCCAGCCAAGAAGCCCGTGAAGAAGGCTGCGAAGGCCGCACCTAAGAAGGCGGCGCCGAAGAAGGCTGCCGCGAAGAAGGCGGCGCCGAAGAAGGCGGTGAAAAAGGCGGCCCCCAAGAAAGCCGCCAAGAAAGCGGTAAAGGCGGCCCCCAAGAAAGCAGCGAAAAAGGCCGTCAAGAAAGCCGTCAAAAAGAGCGCGAAGAAGAAGTAGAAGCGGGATCCACCGCTTCCCCAGCGGGCACGGTCCCCGGCGAACCGGCGGCTAAAGGATCCGCAGAGGGGGTAGTGTCGGGATCAGGTCGGGCGATGTGGTCTAGACATAACTTCGCGGGGGGAAAGTGTGCGGTCAGCCGGGGCCGGACCTCCGCTCCAGGGATCAGGATTGTCTGGGGAGCGTTCACCGGCGGCGCGCTCAAGCAGCAAGCCACGGCACAGCGCCAAGGGCCGGGAGGCAGGCGCTGATTCAGAATGCCGGTCCTTGCCCGCCAGTTTGTGCGAAAAATGCGGGGCGGGGCCCAGGCTCACTTGCTGGAGGCCGAGGATGGCCGCTGGTATGTGGTGAAGTTCCGGAACAATCCTCAAGGCGCACGAATTCTGGTCAACGAGATGATCGCCTCCCACCTGTTGCGGTATTTGGGCATCGCCACGCCGGAAACGGCGATCCTTTCCATCACCCAGGAGTTTCTGGAGCGGAACTCGGAGGTCTACTTACAGTTGGGAAGCACCCGGCGTGCGGTCGAGCCGGGATGGCACTTCGGTTCCTGCTACCCGGGAGATCCGGCCCGTCTGGCGGTCTACGACTTTCTTCCAGACACGCTCGTGGCGCAAGTTGCCAACCGGTCTCATTTCCTCGGGGTCTTGGCGGCGGACAAGTGGATGGGAAACGTGGACGCGCGGCAGAGCGTGTACTTCCGGGCCCAGCTCGGGGAATGGGCGGCGGGGGCCGAATCACCCACGCCTAAGGTGGCATTCCTGGCGCAAATGATCGACCACGGCTATGCCTTCGGCGGACCGGAATGGGGTTTCCAGGACGGGCCCCTGCACGGGTTGGCGCTGCGGCCGGTGGTCTATCAGGAGGTTCGTGGGTGGAGGGATTTTGAGCCCTGGCTGGAGCGGGTGGCCACGCTGCCCGCCGAGCTCCTGGATGAGGCCCGGCGCCGCATCCCCGAGAGCTGGCTGGATGGGGACGGCGATGAGCTGGACCGCCTGCTCGAAAAGCTCTGGCAACGCAGGCGGCAAGTTGCGGACCGCATTGCCGAGTGCCGGCAGGCGCGGCCTTCGTGGTTCCCGAACTGGACCTGAGGCCGCATCCGCTAGAATGGTGCAGTGATTCACCGATACATACTTCACAATGGCGAGATCTGCGAAGCGGATCGCGCGCTGCTGTCGCCCGGGCAGATCGGGCTGCTATCCGGCTGGGGCGTGTTTAGCACGATTCGGATCGTGCGCGGAGTGCTCTTTGCTTGGGAGCGCCACTGGGCTCGGATGAAGCATGACGCCCAGCTGCTGCATGTACCCTTCCCTGCGGACGAGGCCGAGGTCCACGGGGCGCTGCTGAGGCTCGTGGAGGCCAATCAAGCCTACGACGCGACGCTGCGCGTGGTGGTGGTCCGCAATCGGGGCGGCATTTGGGAGGGGCCAGGACAGCAGCGCGATTACGATCTGATTGCGCTGACCACCCAGCCGAAAGACTGGGGTGCGGGCGCTCGGCTGACTGTCGTCCCCCAAGCCCGGCATTCGGCCCAGATGTTTGCCGGCGCTAAGACGCTCTCCTGGTCGATGAACCTGTGCTGGTATGAGATGGCCCAGCAGAAGGGCTTTGACGAGGCGCTGCTGCTCAACGAGAAGGGCAACGTCAGTGAATGCACCTCGGCGAATATCTTCATCGCCAGCGGCAGCGAGGCTTGGACGCCTCCGCTTAGTTCAGGCTGCCTGCCTGGCGTGACGCGGGATGTGCTGCTGCACGAGCTGCATGTGGAGGGGATCCGTCTGGTGGAGAGAGATTTCGGGCTGGAAGCGTTGCGCTCCGCCAGCGAGGTCTTCATCACCTCCACCACCCGGAACCTGCTGCCGGTGCTGGAAGTTGATGGAGCGCGGGTAGGCGGGGCATCGGCGGTGAGAGAGCAGCTCTCGCGGGCGTTTGCGGATTACGTGGAGCGGTACACCAGCGCCGCCGCCGGGGCCAAACGGTAGAGAGCACCAAGGGAGACCGTCCGCATGTTCATCCGTTGCCCCAATTGCGGAAGTAGCGACCTTCGCCATTCGTACCCCCGCAGCCCCGCCGAAAAGTTGGCGGAATGGACCGGCAAGCACATGTTGCGCTGCATGCGCTGCCGCCACCGGTTTCAAGCCAAGACCTGGAGGTACCGCGACCTCATCTACGCGCGTTGCCCCGCCTGTTTCTGCGAAACGTTGGGGACCTGGTCGCCCAACGATTATGGGGTCACGGTGTGGAGCGGGCTGCTGATGCTGATGGGGGCGCAGCCTTACACCTGTACGCGGTGCCGGCGCCGGTTCGTGAGCTTCCGGCCCCGAAAGCCGCGTCCGCCGCTGCGCCCAGACCGGCGGGAAGAGCGCTTGGAATCCCCCGCCGTCCGGCACTCGGGCGGCGGGCGCGCGGCAGGCTAAAAGGGGATGTCGTCTTCCCCTGGCCCGAAATCGGGCGGCGGCTCGTCTTCCGGCAGCGGCGCCGCACGGCTCGGCCCCCGTCCGCTACTAGCGGTTTGGTTTTCTTCGGGCGCGGGGGCGTCCGCACGCCCTCCTAGCAACAACACGTCGTCGGCCACAATCACCGTGGAATAGCGCTTTCCGCTTCCGTCTTTGGCCTCATAGGCGCGGGTTTGGAGGCGTCCCTCCACGTACACCTGCCGGCCCTTGGTCAGATAGTCCTTGATGTTCTCCTGCCGCCAGAGCACCACGTTGTGCCACTCGGTCTCCTCTTTCCACTCTCCGGTTTGCTGGTCCTTCCAGCGGCGGCTGGTGGCCACGGAGAAGGTCGTGCGGGGGACGCCGCCTTGGGTGTATTGGGTCTCAGCGTTCCTGCCGAGATTGCCCACCAGGATTACTTTATTGACGCTTCGGGATGCCATACTTCCTGCACTCTATCACAGCGGACAGGAAGGTGTAGAATGGCGTGGGAGGGCCGTTCGGCCCGGAGTCATGCAGGATTCAAGACGGGCAAAGGGATCGCTCCTTTGGGTCATCGCCTTGACCGGTTCTCTCTGGTGTGCCCCCGGCGCAGCCTGGGGTCAGGTGTTGCTCGGCGGCAGCGGCCCGGAGGGCCAAGTGCGCCTGATTCCCACCGATTTGGCCGTGCTGGAGCTTCGCGAGCCCCGCAAGGATCTGCCCTGCACGGTGACACCCGACAAGCCCGTGCTGGGCTTCGATTTGCGCCTGCACTCGGGCTACACGGTCACGGTTCCGCTCCAGGAGCTGGCAGGACGCGGCGGTTCTCTGAGTATCCTGTTCCGTGTCACACCTTTGGAAGGCCAACCGCGGCCCGTTTACTTTATCCAAAGGTTGCGCGTGCCCCCCATTGAGGAGGACGCGCGGGGGCAGGTGCAGTTGGAGGGCTCTTTCGACTTAGGGGAAGGGCGCTACCGCGTGGACTGGCTCATGCGCGACCAGATGGAACGGGTCTGCGCCTCTTTCTGGGAGATCGAGGCCTCGCTCAGCGATAGCGACCGCAATATCAGCCTGGTGCTGCCGCCCGGACAGGTCAGCGAGACCGAGCGGGAGTTCTTTACGGAGGAACCGCCGGTGGAGCGGATCCAGGGCGAGCGCCTGTTGAATGTCAAGGTGCTGGTCAACTTCGCCCCCGACCGTCCGGATGCGGCCGCCTTGCGGCCCCAGGACGTGAAGGCGCTGGTTTCCATCTTGCGGGCGCTCAGCCGTGAACCGCGGATCGGAAACTTCAGCCTGGTGGCCTTCAATCTGCACGAGCAGCGGGTGCTGTACCGCCAGCAGGCGGGCGCGCGGATCGACTTCCCGGCCCTGGGTCAGGCGGTAGAGTCTCTGAATCCGGGCACCGTGAACGTGCGCCAGCTTAGCGAGCGCAATCCGGAAACGCAGTTCCTGGCCGAACTCGTACGCGAAGAGCTGAGCAGCGGCGGCGCGGACGCCGTCATCTTCGCCGGGCCCAAAGCACTTCTGGATGAAAATGTTCCGGCCGACGCGCTGCGAGCCATCGGAAGCGTCGACTATCCGCTTTTTTATCTGAACTATATTTGGAATCCGCAGGCGGTCCCGTGGCGGGACGCGATCGGCAATGTGGTGCGGTTTTTCCGCGGCTCCGAGTACACCATCTCCCGGCCGCGCGACCTGTGGAGGGCGATCGGGGAGATTGTGTCCCGGATCACGGAGGCCAGCAACCAGCGGCTGGCGGCTGCCGCCGCGGGCCAGTGATACCACTATGGGTGCGGCTCGCTCAAAGACCATGACCGTTCTGGCGGCCGGCGCCGCCGGCCTTCTGTGGGGCCAGACCAAGGTGCCGGCCAATCGCCTGGCGCCCTACGTGCCTTCGCCCGAAGCGGTGGTGATCCGGATGCTGGAGCTGGCGGAAATCAAGCCCGGCGAGACGCTCTACGATCTCGGCTGCGGGGACGGAAGGATTCTAATCCTGGCCGCGCAGCGCTTCCACGCCAAGGCGGTGGGGATCGAGCTGTCGGAGAAGCTCGTGCGGCATGCCGAGGCGCAGGCGGCCCAGCTAGGTTTGCAAAAGCAGATCAAGGTGATCCAGGGCGACATGCGGGAGGCGGACCTGCGGGGCGCCGACGTGGTGACCATGTACCTGTCGCGGCAGACCAATGAAGAACTGAAGCCCATCCTGAAGAGCCAGTTGAAGGCCGGCGCCCGCGTGGTCTCGCACGATTATCCGATCGTGGGATGGAAGCCTTCGCGGGTGGAAAAAGTGGATGTGCACAACCGGCCGCACACGATCTACCTGTACCGGATGCCGCCGCAGGAATGAGCCGCGTTGTTTACCCTTGCGGATTCCTGCGCGGCTGCGGGGCGCCGCGTTACTCTGGAACTAACCGATGATTCCCCTTCGCGACTCGCAGCCCAGCCATTCAACGCCGTTGGTTACAGCCGGACTGATCGGCGCCAACGTCCTGGTGTTTTTCTACCAGTTGACGCTGGACCCTTACAC
>JAIMAR010000167.1 GCA_023511855.1 Bryobacteraceae bacterium | reverse complement strand
GGGCTCAGATTGGTGTCCTGGCGAAGGCGGTCGTCATCATTCTGTTCTTCATGTCGGCCTGGTCGATCGGCATCATGATTGACCGGTGGCTGGCGCACAGCGGAGCGCGCAAGCAGTCGCGGGCTTTTGCTCCCGCCGTGGCCGGGGCGCTGCGGGAAGGGAAACTGGATGAGGCCATCAAGATCGCCGACCGCCACAAGAAGAGCCATCTGGCCAAGGTCGTGGTGGCAGGCTTGCAAGAATTCCGGGCCCATCAGATGAGCGGAGACATATCCGGTGAGGAGATTGAAGCCTCCCGACGCGCTTTGGAACGCGCGGCCGCGATCGTACACGCCGAGCTTAAGCGTGGCATCTCGGTGCTAGCGACGATTGGCGCAACCGCTCCCTTCGTCGGGCTGTTCGGAACCGTGGTGGGCATCATCAACGCGTTCAAGGGCATTTCGACGGAGAAGTCGACCGGTTTGGGCGCCGTCGCCGGCGGTATTTCGGAAGCGCTGGTCGCCACGGCGATCGGCTTGTTCGTGGCCATTCCGGCGGTGTGGGCTTACAACTACTTCACCGAGAAGGTGCAGGCCTTTGACGTGGAGATGGACAACTCCAGCTCGGAGTTGATCGACTACTTCATTAAGCGTTCGCAGAGCGCCCGCGCCGGCAAGTAAGTTCAGAGAAATAGCCCGCGTCAAGAAAGGGGGCTTCCGTCCGGCGAGTTGAAATTGCCCGTGTGGGGGCGGCGGTTGCAAGCCGCCCCTCAACACGGCTTCAGCACCGGACGCTCTTGAGGAGAACGATATGGCAAGGAAACATGAAGTCGGCGCGACCATGTCGGAGCCCAACGTGGTTCCCATGGCCGACGTCATGCTCGTGATGCTGATCATTTTTATGGTGGTCACGCCCATGCTCACCAAGGGCATTAGCGTCGACATGGTCAAGACCCACAACCCCATCGCCATGCAGGCGGCGGACAAGGACGACGCGATTCTGATTGCGGTGACCCGGGAAGGGCGGGTGTACTTGGGGACCAACCAGGTTAATCCTGAGGAAATTCCCGGAAAAGTCAAAGACCTTCTCGCCAACCGGATTGACCGCACCTGTTACATTCGCGCCGATGCCCGTGCCCGCTACGAGCGCGTGGTGGAGGTCGTGGATAACCTTCGGGCCGCCGGGGTGGACCAAGTGGGCCTTCTGACTGAGCAGATCAAGCCCAGAACCGCCACGGCGGAGTAGCGGACTCCGGAACAACAGGAGCGTAACCTATGGGAATGCAAGTATCGACCGGGGGCGGCCTGAAGGCTGACCCCAACATTGTGCCCTTCATCGATGTGCTTTTGGTGCTGTTGATCATTTTCATGGTCATCACGCCTCTGACGCCGAAAGGGCTGGACGCGCTGGTTCCCCAGCCTCCCCCGCCCGGGGCGAAGGCGGACCCGGCCGACAACCGCACCGTGGTGATCGTGATTAACGCCGACAAGAGCATGTTGATCAATGCTGAGCCGACGGACATGAACCGGTTGGGTCCACGTCTGGAGGAGATCTTTAAGACCCGCGCCGAACGTGTGGTGTTCGTTAAAGGAGATCCTTCGCTGGAATTCGCCCTCGTGGCTCAGGCGATCGATATCGCCAAGGGCGCTGGGATCGACAAGATTGGGCTCATGACCGCCAAGATCGAGGCGGGAGAGTAACCACCTCCCGGCTTGGTCTGGGCGCAAAGATTGCTGCTATCGAGGAGATACTATGAACCGTAAACAAGCCTCCGTCCTTCTGATTGCCGCTCTGGCGGTGATGAGTTTGGCGGGACTGGGCTGCCAGAAGCTGAAGGCGCGGGACGAGTTGAATAAGGGCGTCCGGGCTTTCCGCAACGGCGCCTATCCTGCCGCCGTGGAGCACTTCAAGACCGCCATCGCGCTCGATCCAAGTTACCCGGTCGCCCGGGCCTATCTGGCCACCTCATATATGATGCAGTACATCCCGGGCGCGGAATCGGAGGAGAACCTTCGCATGGCGCAGG
Organism: Bryobacteraceae bacterium; assembly: GCA_023511855.1. GTDB lineage: Bacteria > Acidobacteriota > Terriglobia > Bryobacterales > Bryobacteraceae > JAIMAR01. The sequence continues at coordinate 6,774 of JAIMAR010000167.1, read as the reverse complement.
CCGCTCACGAAGAGTTCTTGAAAGTTCTGGAGGCCGACCCCAAGAACGTCAACGCCATGCTAGCGATCGCCCAGCTTTACTTCAATCAGAAGAAACTGGATGAGGCGGAACAGTGGTACAAGAAGGCGCTGGAAGTGAACCCGAATGACAAAACGGCCTACTACACCTTGGGCGTCATCGCTTGGACGAAGACGTTCCAGCCTCGAATGAAAGCGCGGGCCGAGTTGGGGATGAGACCGGAGGACCCGGGCCCACTGCGTGACAGGAAGGTCCGTGAACAGCTCCGGAAGACGAACTTGCCTGTGATCGAGGCGGGGATGGCGGCATTGGAGAAGGCCTTGGCTCTCGATAAAGAATACGACGACGCGATGGCCTACATGAACCTGCTTTACCGCGAGCGGGCTGACCTTCAGGATACCGTCGAAGAGTATAAGAAGGACACCGAGATGGCGGACAAGTGGGTGGACCGGACGCTGGAAACCAAGAAGCTGAAGGCCTCCAGGATGCCGTCCGGTGGAGGCATCGTCAGCGGGCAGTAAGAACTCTCCGTCTTACCTCCTGCCCATACGCGGGTGAGTTTCGCAACGCCACACGGCGGCGCCGAAGCGGCGCCGCCTGTGGCGCTCCCGTCAACCAAGCCGCCGGCGGCCGCTGTTTCTCCTGCCCGTTGGCCCGCAAGTGCCTCCCCCGCGGCGCCGCGAAGTCGCCCCCCTGCGCAACGCTCCGAAAGCCAGTGAGGAGTTAACGGCGCCGCCTTGGTCTGAACCTTGGGCTCCTCCTCCGGCGGCTAGACGCGCTCCGCTATAATGTCGGTAGGCGGGCGGTCCAATCCGCGCGTAGCTTCTTGGATGCCCAAACAGTCTAGCGCCGTACAAGCTACACAGACCGAGTACCCACCTGCCCCGCCTGCGGTTGAGGCCCTGTACCGTGAGCTGGAGTCCGAAATCCGCCGGCAACGGCCCGAAGAGGACTTGGACCCACTAGAAAAAGCCTTCCGGTTTGCTGCGTACCACCACGGGAGTCAAACCCGGCGTAGCGGCGAACCTTACATGGCCCACCCGATCGAAGTCGCGCGCATCCTGACCGAAATCAACATGGACATGCCGGGTCTTCAAACGGCCCTGCTGCACGATGTGGTCGAAGATACGGGCGTCAAGCTGGAAGAGATTCGCAAAGTTTTTGGCGACCAAGTGGCGCTGATCGTGGACGGGGTCACCAAGCTCAGCAAACTGGAGGCCTACAACGCGGAAGAGCGCCAGGCCGAGAGCTACCGCAAGATGCTGCTGGCGATGACGACCGACTTGCGGGTCATTTTGGTCAAGCTCGCCGACCGGCTGCACAACATGCGGACGCTCCAGAATCTGCCGCCGGAAAAACAGGAGCGCATCGCGCGCGAGACCTTGGAGATCTACGCCCCCATCGCGCACCGCCTCGGCATGGGCAAGGTGCGCGGCGAGCTGGAGGATTTGGCCTTCCGTTTCTTGGAGCCGGAGGCTTCGGCCGACTTGATGCGGGAGGTGGAAAGCCGGCGCCACGAAATCGAGGCGGTGCTCACCCAGGTGCAGCGCACCGTGGAGGAGAAACTCAAGCAGGAAGGCATTCCGGCGCGGGTTGAGGGCCGGGTGAAAAGGCTGTATTCGATCTACCAGAAGATGAAACGGCAGAAGATCGGACTCGATCAGATTTACGATCTTCTGGCTTTGCGCATCATCACCGATTCGGTCTTGAACTGCTACGCCGCCCTGGGTGTGATTCACAAGGAGTGGACCCCCATCCCCGGACGCATCAAAGATTTCATCGCCATCCCGCGGCCCAATTTGTACCGCTCGCTGCACACCTCGGTCATCGGACCAGGCGGCCATGCCTTCGAGGTTCAGATCCGCACCGAGGAAATGCACCGGATCGCCGAGGAGGGCATCGCCGCGCACTGGAAGTACAAAGAGGGACACAAGGGCGCCGGAGTCGATGAGCAGCGCATCGCCTGGCTGCGGCAACTGGTCGAGTGGCAGCAGGAGATGCGCGCCCCGGGCGATTTCCTATCCACGCTGAAGTTGGACCTGTATCCGGAGGAGGTCTGCTGCTTTACGCCCCGGGGGAAGGTGATCGTGCTGCCCAAGGACGCCACCCCCATCGATTTCGCTTACGCCATCCACTCCGACGTGGGGCACGCCTGCGTAGGGGCCAAGGTGAACGGCCGCATTGTTCCGCTTCGTTACGCGCTGCGCAACGGGGACGTGGTCGAGATTTTGACCCAGAGCGGCCACATGCCCAGCAAGGACTGGCTGTCGATCGTTAAGACCTCGCGGGCGCGCAACAAGATCAAGCACGTGATCAACGCCGCCGAGCGCGCGCGGGCGATTGAGATCGGAGCCAAGCTGCTCGAGAAGGAAGCCCGCCGTATGGGCGTGTCGTTTGGCCGGGCGGGCAAGACGGAGTTGGAGCGGGTCGCCGCCGAGTACGGCTACAGCAAGATCGAGGATTTGCACGCGGCGCTGGGCTATGGCCGGTTTTCCCCGCGTCAGATTCTCCAGAAGCTCGTTCCACCGGCTGAGGGGGCCGCCTCCCATGCCCCGGAGGCCGCCAGGACGCCCCCTGCAACCCCCCCGGCGGCTGCTCCGGCCGAGTCGCCCGAAGGGGTGGTTTTGAAGGTGAAGGGCGCCGACGACGTTCTTTTGTACCGCGCCAAGTGTTGTAACCCGCTGCCAGGCGAGGCGATCGTCGGGTACATCACCCGGGGCAAGGGAGTGGCCGTCCACTCGACCAATTGCACCAACGTGCAGAGCTTGATGTACGACGCGGAACGGCGGATCGAAGTCGAATGGGCGCGCAGCCCGGGAGAGACGTTCGCGGTGCGAATGCTGGTCCACACCGACGACCGCCCCGGCGTACTCAACCAGCTCACGGGGATCCTGGCCGAAGAGCAAAGCAACATCAAGAACTTGGAGGCCGGCTCCGATCACGCGCGGGGCGGCTTGGCGGTCATCGATATGACCGTGGAGGTCAAGGACAAGAAGCAATTGGAAAGGATTGTCTCTGCCATGCGCCGCGCCTCCGGCGTGCGCGACGTCCAACGGGTGCTCTAGAGTCGAATGTCTGCGCTGCGCTCACCTTCCGCTGAAGTCCGGCACGTCGCTGTAAGCCGCTCCAAGGGAATCCGCATTGATTGGAGCGACGGCCACCTTAGCGAATACAGCCTCTCCTGGCTGCGGGACCATTGTCCTTGCGCCTCTTGCACGGGAGCGCATGAAGGCGGCCCACGCCAACCGTCGCCTTCGCCCTTCCCGATCTTCAAACCCGCTTTGAAGTTGGAAGACGTGCAGCCCGTCGGAGCCTACGCCATCCAATTGCGGTGGAATGACGGGCACTCGACCGGCATCTATTCGTTCGACTATTTGCGGGAAATCTGTCCCTGCGCGGAATGCCGAGCTCTGCGGGGAGGGGAGCCGGTTACAGGAGCCGGAAGTTGACTTCGACTTGGGCGGCGACCGTCACCGGCTTGCCCTCTTTCATGCCGGGCCGGAAGCGCCACTTCATCACGGCTTCAATCGCCTTTTCGTCCAAGCCCAGGCCCACGGCGCGGATCACGCGGGGATTTTGCGGCAAGCCGCGCTCGTTGATCTCAACGTACAAAATGACCGTGCCCTGCCATTTGGCCTTGCGGGCCTCTTCCGAATACTCCGGCTCCACTTTGTAGATGAGAGTCGGCGCAGTCACGCCGTTGCCCACACGATAGACGCCGCCTCCGAAGCCGCCTCCCTCGCCCGGACCGGCGCCCGGCCCTCGCCCGGAGCCTACACCGCCTCCGGAACCGGATCCGATTCCCCCCCCAGATCCAGGCCCGCTCGAAGGCGGCCCGATCTTACCCCAGGGATCGCCGAACTGCGCCATGTTAATCTGCGGCACCGGAGCGTCAAGGGGCACTACAATCGTCGGCTCCATGATCAGCTTTGGATTGGGGTTCTGAACCACCACGGTGGGCGGAGTGAACTGCCGGGGTGCAAGCTTGGGCAACCTGCCTTTGCTCGCCGGAAGAGGCGAATTATCCCCGCCTCCGCCTCCGCCGCCTCCCTGTTTCTGAAGCTTGGGGACGTATGGAGCAATGTCGACGGGGGTCACCAGCGTCACGGTGTCCTTCACCATTCGCTGAACGGCGGGCGTGGTCGCCAGAGTGAAAGCCAGGACCACGGCGGTTACGTGCAGGATCACTGAGGCCAGTCCCGCGGTGGGCCGAAAACCGTACAACCCCCACATGTCCTTGACCTGGACTGGCTTGGAGGTCACTTGCAAGGGGGGTAGCTTTGGTGGAAACAGCGTATCTTTGACGTTGCGATACAGCGAAACGAGGAAAGCCTCCCCCTCGGTCTCCACCAAGAGGCGGTTGAGATGATCGTCGGGAGCAGGGAGAGGCGGTTCTGTCCCGGCCTGCGCCACCGTGTCTTGGGGTTTGAGTTCGTTGTCAGCCATCACACGGCTCGGGCAACCACGGCTCGCAACCGCAGGCTGCCGTTCTCATTAGATAGGATGTCCTTTTGCTGCTGACCGTTACACTTTTTCACCTCGCGTCCGGCCTCCCCTATGAAAAATGGTAGCACAGGCGGAACGGGGTCGGCGTAACAAATTGGCGAAATCATCCTGGGACCCGCCAGGTTGACCACCGACGCACCTCGCGGAGCACTTTCATCTGGCCCGACTCTGTTGCCGCGTGCAACAGGGTCTCGTTCATCTCACCCTGCCCTCGCCTCGCAAGGGGAACTTCTTTTTCTCGGAGTTGAATTCCTCACGTTGCAGCGGCAGCGACAGGCCGCCGGTTGACTTCCGGGCGGCCTACGCGTTATCTTCCGATTAGAAACCTCCGCAAGGCGCGGTAGCCAAGTGGTAAGGCAGAGGTATGCAAAACCTTTATTCGGGGGTTCGATTCCCCCCCGCGCCTCCAGCCGCCTTCAGTACGGAGTCCGGTCAATTCCCGTGATGAACGTGATGCCCGGCAAGACCAGCGACGACAAGCGGCTGTCGTTCGTCACAAAAAGATCTGTGCCCACCGAAGCCGCGCAGGCCAATTGCATGGCGTCCGCCGGCCGGACGCGCACCCGGCTGCGGATCTCCGCGTAGCGCCTTGCCGCACCCTCCCCAAACGGAATCAGTTCGACCACGCCGCTTCTAAAAAACTCGAGGTAGCTCCGTTCGAGCACTTCGTCTCCCAGTTCCCGGGGTTTGGTCAATACTTCCCCGACCGTCAACCAACTGGTGAAAAGCTGATCGCCTCGGGCGAGCATCCCCCGCCGGAATTCGAGCACCTTGGGCGCCCATTGCGGATGTTCCTCAAACAGGTAGACAAACAGATTCGTGTCCCAGAAGATTCTCGCCATCGCTTCTACCAATCATTGCCCCGGATTCGCCGGTCAGTGAGAATTCCGAACAAGTACGAAAGACCCATGAGATCCTTGATCTCGGTCGTGCTTTTCAGAGGACAACGCTCAATCGCAACTGCGACCTGTTTCTTCGGCAGTCTTCGATTGATCCGGCGCCCGCCGCGGAAGATCCATAGCCCGGAACCGTCCACCTTATAGGTGAACGGCAAACCCGTCGCCGTCTGAAACTCCTCTTCCTGATGGGCTTGGATCCGTTGCCAGATTAACTCCACCCGATCCAGAGGGTCCGGAATCGAACGCGCCATTGGTTCGGGCGCGGCCAAGTCCTCTGAGCGAAGCCGCTCCACGAACGCATCCCCAGACTCGGTTTCCCATAGCCGCCTTCCCAAGCCGGAGGCGGACAAGACGGGGTCACGATCCACAGCGGGAGCCGGTTGTTGAGATGTGTTCACCTGTGGTGTTTCCATTATGTAATCCTCCCGATCCTTATATTACTGATATGTACAACTAGTAAAGGGAGCTTGTCAAGTCCCCTGCTGAGGTCTCACCCTCGCAGAACCCTGGCTCAGGAACATACTTCAAAGGGTTCCCCCCGGCGCTTTCCCCGGAGTCCCGGTTCCGGATCGGCGCCCGCTGATGGCCCAACTTCTTGCGGCTCCAAGGCTACGCACTGCGGACATCAAGGCTTCCAAGAGTTATAATCGCGCTTCGTGGTCAAAATTCCCGTGCACGCCCTATTCCTCATCCTTTTGTCAGCCGCTGCCGTCTTTGCGGCTTCGAATTCCACCACCGACATCAAAGTCAATCAGGTTGGTTATCTGGCCGCGGCTCCGAAACTCGCCATGGTCGCCGCCGCGAAGCCTGCCTCCGAGTTCACCGTCCGCAACGCCGCCAACTATGCGGTCGTCTTCAAAGGCAAACTCACGGAGCCGGCGCTCGACGTCGACAGCGGCGACAACGTCCAGATCGCCGATTTCAGCGGGCTCAAACGCCAGGGCAGGTATTACATCGATGTGCCGGAAGCCGGCCGGAGCTGGGAATTCACCATCGGCCCGAACGTCTACGCGAGGACGTTTTACCTGGCGATGCGCGCCTTCTATGGCCAGCGCTGCGGAACTGCGGTAGATTTGGGCCCTGAATTTCCCGGCTACAAATACGATGCGTGCCATACGGAGGGCGCGTGGCATCCGTCGTCGGGCAAGACCGGCCCGCGGCCTTCCGTCAAAGGTTGGCACGACGCCGGCGACTACGGCCGTAACGTGGTCAACTCCGGCATTACCACGGGCACCCTGCTCTGGGCCTATGAGCTTTTCGCGGACCGCATCGGCAAGGTCAACTTGAATATTCCGGAGTCCGGGAACAAGACCCCCGATATTTTGGACGAGGTCCGCTGGAACCTCGAATG
>JAIMAR010000166.1 GCA_023511855.1 Bryobacteraceae bacterium | reverse complement strand
GTTATAGGCAAACCCGAACCGCGGCCCCCAATTGTTGCGGTCGGTGGGGGTCTGGCGCCGGTTGTCTTTGGTCACGAACTTCATCTGCCCTTTCAGGTTGCCGCAATTCAGACAGGCAGAGGCCGGGATCACGCCCTGCAAGGGCGAAGGCGCATTGATGTCGAAGAAAGAGTATTGATCGTAGCGCTCCGTGCGCGGCAGGTCGATGTCATACCGGATGCCCAGGTTCAAAGTCAGCCTGGGCGTCACCTTCCAGTCATCCTGGAAGTATCCCGCAAAGTACTTACTGGTCGACGCCGCCGAAGGCTCGTGCGTCATGAAACCGCCGCTGCCAAGGCCGAGTAGAAAGGACGCCAGTCCGACGCCCTGCGTGGAGCTGGTCGTGTTGATCTCCCGTTGCGTCCAGCCCCGGTCAAACGTGAAGCTTCCCGAAGGGTATCCGTACTGCGCGAAGTTGATCATCAGCACACGGAACTCCCCGCCCCACTTGAAGCTGTGCCGGCTGGTGATCTTGCTCATGCTGCCGGTCAGCGAGTGATTCATCGGGTATTGGAACAACCGGGTCCAGCCCGCCTGTCCCAGTCCCGACAGGGAGAGATTGCTGCTCACGCTCACGTTGGGAAATTCCAGTCCGCGCTGAGCGGCGATTTGCGCATGTTGACTGCTGAAATCGAGCTTCGTCAGGTCGATGCCGTCGGAGAACGGAACTCGCTTATACGCGGTGCGGCTGAAGGCGTACCGCAAATTGGCGATCAGTGTCGTGCTCACCGTGTAGGTGTGGTCCAGCGAGACCTGCGTCTGGCGATTCTTGCTTGGCCCGTCCCCCGATGAGGTTCCCAGCGTTCCAAAGCCGTTGAACGGCGTATTGGTTCCTCCCGAGAAGGACAGCCGCAGCCACATCCGCCACTTGTCGGTCCAGTTGTGATCCCAGCGGGTGTTCTGCTTCCATCCGTTGCTCTTAGCAGGTCCGCTGTTGATGAAGTTATTCTGCTGCGTGTAGACGTTGAGCGGCGGGAAGTTCGGCTTGGGCCAATACGCAGACATGTTCTTCGCCACCGGATCGATCCGGTCAGCCGGGATCTGGTTGTTCGGGAACTGATCGCGGATCCACTTGGTCGGATCGTTGGGGTCCTGGCGCACCGTAGTCGGGTCATAAATCGCGATCAGCGACGCTCCGCTGCTATTCCGAAGGTTGGAGAAGTCGCCGGCCAGCCATTCCGGCAGCGGGACCGTCGCCGTCACGTTCGACGTGTTGCGGTTGATCGTCCCTTCATAGTCTGTGAAGAAAAACGACTTGTTGCGACCATCGAACAAGCCCGGAATGTACACCGGCCCGCCCACCGTGTAGCCAAACTGGTTGATCTTGGCGCCCGCGCGCTTGCGCCCCTGCCGGTTGTTGATGAACCCGTTGGCGTTCAACCAGGGGTTGCGCAAAAACTCGAATGCCGAGCCGTGGATGTCGTTCGTGCCCGACTTGGTCACCACGTTGATGACTCCGCCGGCGAAGCGGCCATACTCGGCCTGAAGCGCGTTGACCTGGACGCTGAACTCCTGCACGGCGTCCACTTGCGGATCGTAGATGCGGTTGTTGATCCCGACGTTGTTTTCCGGAGCGATATTTGTGGCGCCGTCGATCTGGATCTCACTCATGGCGTTGCGCCCGCCGCCCATTCCCGGCGTCGCCCCGCCGCCCGTTGGATTGACGCCGGGCGTCAGATTCGCCAATGCGATGACGCTGCGTCCGGAGAGCGGCAAGTCCATAATCCTCTTGGTGTCCACGACTTGCCCGACCGACGAGGTGTTGACGTCCACCACCGGCGGTGCCGCCTCCACCCGGATCTCCTGTGTGACTGCCCCGACCGCCAGCGTCAGATCCACGGACCGGTTCTGCGCCACGTCGAGGCGGATATTCTCCTGCCGCAGTGTCTGAAAACCCGTCTTCTCGACTGTGATTCTGTAGTTGCCCGGCAAAAGAAACGGCTGTAAATAGCGTCCCGTCGCGTCCGTGTTCAGGGTGCGGGACTCCCCCGTATCGACATTTGTGATCGTGACTTTCGCGTCTGGCACCACCGCCCCCGTGGGATCTTTGATGGTCCCCTGAAGCGTGCCCGTAGGCGTCTGCGCCCACAGGGCTCCGATGGCCAGAGCGATGAACAGCAATGTACTCAATGACCGCTGCATGGAAATCCTCCGTTCGTGAAATTGACAGGCGCTTCCGGCGCCGGTCCGCAATCCTCATTGCATCGCTTAGCTTGGACGAATGAACCGGGTTTCGGAAGCGCAAACCTCATACCCCTTCGACTTGCGGTTTCTATTTTGCAGCGGTTCCGGCCGCGGTCCCAGGGGATTCACGGTGTCTAACGGTGAGATCTTTATTTGTCAATAGCTTACAACGAGCCTAATTGTCCCTTGCAATCGATTTTTGGCGGGCGCACAATGGAGACTGTACAGAGGCGCAGGTGGGGTCGACAAAGGCAACTTCCATAGCTCCCAACGGCCGCGAGGAGTCCCCTCGCGTCCCAGCCGATTCGGTGCGCGCCGAGTTGGAAAGGATCCTGCACAGCCCGCCGTTCCGCGGCAGCCACCGGTCGCAGGACTTCTTGAGGTATGTGGTCGAGAAGGCGCTCGCCTCACAGCTCACCGACCTAAAGGAGCGCCATATCGCCGTCGACCTATTTGGCAGGCCCGCCGACGCCAACCTGGCCGAGGACACCATCGTCCGGGTGAGCGCCCGGGAGGTCCGGCGGCGGCTGGAGCAGTACTACTCCTCGCCGGAAGGGGCAGGCGCTGAGTGGCAAATCCACCTGCCGGCAGGGTCCTATGTGCCGGAGTTCCGGCATTCGGTACGGCGGGCGGAGACCCCACCCGCGCCCGAGGCGAATAGCAGTGCATCCCCGCCACTGAAGGCCGGCTGGCATCCCGGGATTCTACGCCGCCGCTGGTGGCTCCTGCCGGTCGTTGCCGTTCTGGCGCTGGCTGCCTTCGCTGCGTGGCGCAGGAATGCGGCGAGTCCGGAGGCATCCGCTGCCAGCCAGTTCTGGCAACCTCTGTTGAGCGCCGGGGAAGAGGTGCTGATCGGCGTGCCGCACCCGATCGTATTCCACCCCTCAGTCCGTGCCACCAGGGAAAGCGCGAAACGCTTGCCCCCTCAAGAAATACCCTTGCAGCGCTCCTTGGCACTGCGACCCGAGGAGCTGACCGGCTCGGACTTCATAGAGGTTCAGGACCAATATGTGGCGTTCGGCGACCTGATTGCGGCTTCAAACCTACAAGCTTTCTTCGCCCTCGAAGGCAAGCGCGTCAAACTCCGTCTGGCCAGCAAGGTCGACTTGGCCGATCTTAAGGAGACCCCCTCGGTCCAAATCGGCGCGTACACTAACCGCTGGACCCTGGAATTGAGCCGGAATGCGCGCTTCCGTTTCCGCTACACCGAGGACGGACGCGCTTGCATCGTGGATACGGCTTCGCCCGGCAAGCAGTGGGCCCTGCCGGTCCTGACCAGCGACGGCACCTCCGACCTGGACTATTTGCTTATCACCCGCCTGCTGGCGGGCAGTTCCGGCCAGCCTGCGATTCTGGTCGCCGGACTCAAGCAGTTCGGCACGGGCGCCGGCGGGCAACTACTGACCGACCCCGAGCAATTGGGCAGAATCCTCCGCGGCATCGAAGACGGAAGATGGCGCCCTTCGAACCTGCAAATGGTTTTGGAAATGCGGGTCATTGGCAACACTCCTTCCCCGCCCCACCTGGTGGCCTGGCACGTGTGGTAGCTGAGCCGCCTCTTGATCGGCGAGCATGGGATACCCACCCGGCTAGGGCGCCGCATGTCTCCAGGCTTGCGCCGCCCCAGACGCACCGCAAGTGTGGGGGCAGCTCTCCGGACCTCCAGCCGAGTTCTGTTGTGGTCCAGGCTCGCCTTGTGCCGCAGGCTGTTGTTGTGGGGCAGGCCTCCCACCCCTGCCCCACCTGACTAGAGCCGGCGCTACCAAATGCTACCATTTAGTTTGAGTCGATGCGGGCGATGTAAGTCGAGTGGCGCCCCGGCGATGTCTCGGCTGAGAAGACGCCAAGACCGCCCCGGCGCATGGTTTCGATCAAAGGTTCCGGCCGGAACGAGGTGGTCAGCAAAACCATCTCGCCCGCCTGGAGCGCGGCGGCGCACCGTCGCACTTCGCCGATGGGATGCACCCCGCGCTCGAGCATCTCGTCGCCGTCGATCCGGAACCGGACCTGGCAGCGGGAAAGCCAATCGGGCGCGTCCCCAGTGAAGCCGGGTGATTGCTCGCCGCCCTCGACCGCCTCCACCGATACGCCCGCCGCCTCGCGAAGCTTCCGCACCAGCTCTCGCACCGGGATGCCGCCGATGCGCGCAGCCTGCTCCAGCGTGGCGATCTTGGCCACGGTCCGGCGGAGCAATGGGTTCTTGAGCTTGGCGAAGGCCGGGGCCAGCGAGATCAGCGTCTCCTCCAGCGCCGGGTAATCAGCCAGCAGGTCGCCGACGCGCGTATCCGGGTTGATCGGCACGGCCATGTCGTCTCCTAGTTCACCGCCGGCGCGTCGTATTCGAGCAAACGCCGCTCGCCTTCCAGCTTGCGCAGGCGAGTCAAGTCCTGAGTAACTTCTAATGTCCCAAGATACTCGCCGTTCTCATCCCGAACGGCAAAGTAGCGGATATGGACAAACTTCCCCTGGAAGGTAATCCAGAACTCCGCAACGTTCTGGCGGCCTTCGCGGAAATCCGTAAGAATGCGCTCGACGACGTCCACGCTCTTAGGCGGATGGCAGTGCTGCACCTTCCGGCCGAGGATCGCCCGGCTGCGCGAGAAGATGCGGTCCGGCCCTTCGGAAAAGAACGCCACCCGGTCTTCGGCATCCACGAAGGTCAGGTCCACCGGCAGGGTGGAGAAGATTCCAAGCAACTGTTGCACCGTCAGGGTTCCCGTGGGAAGCTGCACGCCCTTGTCCGCGGGCAAATGCGCCGCCTCCCGGAGCTTGGACTCGGGTGGCTGGTATCCGCTTCGCGGCTCCACCAGGCACCAGCCGTAGCGGGGTGAGGCGGCCCAGATCTCGGCCCAGTCGTCCTCGGTGAAGGTGTCCAGGCACATCGGCAGCAGGATGTTCTCCTCCTTGTAGATCATCTCCTCGACGGCGCTGAGAACGGTCTGGCCCAGCGTGGCGGCCACCAGTTTCCACTCGCCGGCGGTGGTGCCGCGCTCCTGAAGCGCCGCGCCCAAGTCTTTCAAATAGCGGCGAACTTCGTCATCTTTGGCCCACATGACCTTCGACGGTCCCGTAATCCCGTAGCGCTCCAGATAGGGGAACAGGGCGTGTTCTTTGCGCTGGTAATGTTTCTCGATATCCATCAGGTCGTTGTACGCTTGGCGCCAGACCAACAGCTCCGCGGAGGGATCCGCCTCATCGGGGAGCCGCTCGATGGCCGCCATCGCCTCGCGCATGCGCAGCAAGACGCCCCGGATCGCTTCGTTTTCCCGGCGGAACGTGTCGGCGGGATGCCCCGGCGGAACGGGTTTTGCCGGCAGTTGCACCAGAACCTCACGGGTGAGCTGCGAATGCAGGTCGCACATGCTCTGAATCTCCTCGACCGGCATACCCTCGGCCATGAGTTCCTGCTCCATGGCGACGATCTCCGAGTAATCGGTTTCTTGGACGATCGTCTTGAGCCGCTCCTTGACGGTTTCCGGCGCAGCCCCGCCGTGAAGCTCCTTAATGATTCCCTTGAGGGTCCGTACGCGGTGGGCGCGGTTGTCGATCAGTTCGCTCATTCGTGCCTCCTGAATTCCAGTGTGGGGCACGAGTGAGCGGCCGGAGAATGACTTTAGTCACAAACAACAGAGAATTGGGTCCGGTTTACGAAGATTGCCGGGCGGCGCGCCGGGCCTCCTGCATGATGGGCCCGTAGACCGACTTGTCGAAGGGAACGCAGCCGGTGGGGAACTGTCCCAGCGGATGTTTCTTCTGCCGCATCAGCCAGGTGCAGTAGGTGAGCGTCTTGCAAACGCGGCTGTCATCGAGCTCGGTCTTGGTGAGCGCGTCGAAGGCGAAGTCGGGGTACGGAAGCGCGGCGCGGCCTGCGCCGAACACAGCGATCCGGCCGTGCTCGAGGTTCCAGGCCGCGGCGTGAATCATGAACCTCTGAAGCCAGCTATAGCCGGTTCCCACCATGGGCAGCTCCGGAAAGGAAGCTTGCAACTCTCCGGCGATGCGGAAATGGCGGTCGACGCCGAGCAGCGGGTGCTCGGGCTGCTCGTAGTTGCCTTCGTCGGGCTTCTCAAAAGGCCGGCCGATGTGGGGATTCAGATAAGGCACCCCTAAGGAGACATTGATCAGAGCCACGCCCCAATCCTTCAGCCAAGCGATGAGCTGCTTGACTTCGGTAAGATCCTCGCGCAGCGGGTTCATGGGATCCACGCCGAAGCCTGGGTACGGGACCGTGTGTTCGATCGGCACGCCAAGCCCGGTAGCAGGATCCTTCACATAGGGGACTCCTTCATAGCAGCCCAGCCGGACACAGAGGATCAGGCGGTCTCCAAGCGCGGCCCGAATCTTGCCCAGGACGTTCCGCAAAAAGCGGGCGCGGTTTTCGAGCGGTCCTCCGTACGGACCCGGCCGGTCCTTGGCCGAAAGCAGTTCGCTGATGAGATAGCCGTGCGTCGCTTTGACGTCGACGGCGCGGAACCCAGCCTCGGCCGCCATGCGCGCAGCCGCTACGTAGTCGTCTTCCAACCGCTCCAGCTCGCCGTCGCTGATGATGGGATAGTCCGGCGGAACATTCGTCTTCTTGTCGACAGCGGGATTGTGGCAGGCGGGGATCCGCTTGGGGTAGCTGTAGCGGCCGGAGTGAGTAAGTTGGAGGACATCCAACAGGTCGTCGGCCGACCCGAAGCGGGCGGCGTGCTCCCGGCGGACCATCTCCAGCAGCCGCGCGTAGTCGGAGACGTTCTCGGGGCGGAGCCACAATTGCCGGGCGTTGGCGCGCCCGTCCTCGCGCACGGCCGTGGCCTCAAACCAGATGAGCTTCGCGCCGCCGGCGGCGAAGCGATGATAACGTCGCCAGGTCAGCTCTCCAGGGCGCCCGTCGAGTTCACCGTCGCAGCCCTCCATGGGGTGGATTGCGATGCGGTTGCCGAGCGTGAAGCTCGGCGTCTCCAACCGGCGGCCGAGCGCCTCCCGCACGCGCTCGGGGTCGTGTTCGAAACGGACATGGGAAGCGCCCAGCGCCGCGGCGCAAGCTTCAATTTCCTCGAGGTTCTTGAACTGGAAGTGTCTCATCCTTGGGTCCTCTCTTGGGCAGCAGGGCAATGGCGACCGCTCCGATAAAGGCCACCACGAACACCGCGCCTAAGGCGTGCCCGTAATCTCCGTAGTGCAGACGGAGGCGGGCGACCAGATACGGGAACCAGGTCTGCCCGATCGTATCGGTGGGCAGGATAATGGCCATGGCGCGGGCCAAGGTGTTCACGCCGAATTGTTCGGCGGCCATCAGCGGGATGAGCATGTAGTCGGCGCCCATGCCGAAGCCGAAGAGAATGGCGAATACATAGAGGTAATAAGTCTGCTCAGGGCGGACTAGCAGCAGCAGCGGAATCGTGAGGGCGACCAGCAGGTAAGTCACCGTCATGACGTACTTCTTGGAAAACCGGTCGGCCAACCAGCCCATGATGAGGCGCCCGGCGATGCTGGAGATGAGGGTCAGCATGCTGGCGATGCGCCACACGGAGTTGAGCTGCGCTTGGTCGGTGAAGCCCTGGTCCAGGAAGACCAGCTTCATGTGCTGGTTCACCGCGCCGATCGCTCCGATGGAGCACAGGCTGCCGATGGCCAGAAGATAGAAGGAGCGCTTCTTCAGAAGATCCTTAAAGGGACGCGGCTCGGCTTTGGTCTCCGCAACGGGCTCGGCGGCCCCGTCTGGATTGAGTCCCATTTCGGCAGGCCGATCCTTCATCACCCAAATTGCAATGGGCCAAGCCGGAAGCATCATGAGGCCCAAAATGAATAGAGCGGCTTGAAAGCCCAAGCTCTCCGCCAGGGGCTTCACGACGAAAGAACCGAGCGAGCCCCCTACGGCCACGCCGACGTAAGCCAAGCCCATGGCGCGGCCCCGAAGCTTGCGGAACCATTGCGAGATGATGACCTGATGCGGGATGGGACCGGAGAAAATATAGCCCACCACATAGACGAACCAGAAAAAGTAGTAGACCCACAGCAGCCCGGTCATGCGGCTGAAGCCGGTGAAGGCCAGCAGGGTGAGTGCGGTGCCCACCAGGATGAGCTTGCGCGGACTGAAGCGGTGCACTAGCAGCGGGCCCACCCAAAGCGTAAGCAGAGCGGCCAGCGGGAAGCCGAGAGTGATATCGGCGCGGCTCCAGCCGTAGCTCTTCTCGAAGTAGTCGTAGAAGAACGGGATGTTGTAATACGGGATCCCGACGGAGATGCCAAAGGTGCAAAAGGCCGCCAGGGTAATCCACCAGCCGTAGAAGGTTCGCTTCATGGAATCTCTCTCTAATGATTCATATCATGAATCGGGAAGCGGACGTACGAATACGACACGGGCGAGGGGCGGATCCTGAGCGCGGGAGCCGAGCACGCCGTCTCTGCCGCGCCGCAAACTCCGCTCGGGCTTGCAACCGGGCAGCGAGAATAGCATGTCTCGACTCATGAGAACCACGTTGCGCTTGAATGACGCGCTGCTGAGGGCTGCCGAACGGGAAGCCGCCAGGCGCGGCGAGACCTTGACCGCCTTGATTAAGCAAGGCTTGCGCCTTGTATTGGCTAAGCCCAGTCCTCCACCGCGTCGGCGCGTGACCCTACCCGTCTGCCGGGCGGGCGGGGGTGTGTTGCCAGGGATCGATCTGAACAAC
>JAIMAR010000165.1 GCA_023511855.1 Bryobacteraceae bacterium | reverse complement strand
GCCGGATGTTGAGGCCCAGCTTCAATGGGGCCGCGATCTGAAGATCGCGGAAGGGGCCTCTGCTGCAACTCATTCAATTGTCAAACACCTATTGACTTGTTTGCGAGCGCCCCGCCCGTCACAAGCCAACCGGGTGCCTGCCGTTCCTCCGGCCGCTCCACAAGATATTGTTAGCACAAAAGTTTTCGCTCTGCGAGCGGTCCCAGGGGTTGCCGCACCACCCCACCGCTCGCGGTTCTGGAGGAGCCTGGTCACCGGGTGACGAAGACCGGATAGCTTCCGATCTCTCCTTCCAGCACTCGCGCCAGCAGCCGCGCCTGGATTTCTAGCAAGCGCCGGTAGCTGACGCGGTAGTCAAACAGCGGGTGGGTCACCATCGTGTCCATGCGGAGCTCATAGGCACGGTAGAAGTTCTTGCGCCCCTCGGGGGTGAGGGAGACGGCGGGGCCGACCTGGATGAAATCCTTGGGGGTGACCATGCGGGTATTGATGGCGCTGAGGACGGCGGAGTCGGCGATGAGCGGACGGAAGGGTTCCATCAGATCGAGGGCCAGGGCGGGCCTTCCGAAGCGGGGCTGATGGTAGAAGCCCATGAGCGGATCGAAGCCGACGGCGTAGCAAGCGATGGTCAAGTCCTTGACGAGGAGGCTGTAGGCGAGGGAGAGCAGGGCGTTGACCGGGTCGCGGGGAGGGCGGCGGTTCCGGCCGTGGAAGTCGAAGGCGAAGCGGGGGGCGTCTTCCTGGCCCGGTTCGGCTTTGATCATGCCGCCGAAATTCTGGAAGTAGATGCGGGCGGCGTTGCCCTCGATGCCGAGCAGCTCTTCGAGGCCGGAGGCGCGGTCGGCGGCCTCGGCCATATCCTTCAATTCACGCAAGGCCTGGGGCGGAGGCTCGATGTGGTTGCGCTGGAGGAGGGTGCGCTGGTTGCGGATTTTTCCGGCCACGAGGCGGCGGGCCAATTGGCGGGCGAACCATTCCTCTTCGGCGAGGCGGTACTGGGCGCGGCGGAGGAAGACGTTTTTGGTGTTGAGGCCGGTGGTGATGCCGTAGAACCATCCGCCCATGGAGAAGTAGCAGATGGGGATGCCGTGGCTCGACAAGCTCTGGATGGCCTGAGTGGTGAGCTGGATATTGCCCATGAGGTTGACCTGACAGATTTCCGCCAGGCGGACCTCCTGGAGCAGAGAGTTGTTATCGCGGACCTGGAGCACATCGCCCGAGCGCCCGACGCGCAGTCCCTGGGTATTGAGGTAGAGGGGGCGCAGGTCGTCGCGCGGAGCCACCAGGAGGCGGATCTGACCGGGCTGGGGAGCCGGCGCCGGCTGGAAGGCGTCGAACAGGGAGAGCTGCTGAGGGGCGGGGGCGGGCGGCAGGTGCTGGAGGGTTCGGGTTTCATCGGGCAGGCAGATGCCGGCCAACGAGCAGCCGACGCACTTGGGCGAGTTGTCGAGGGGAGGCGGAATCCGGCCGGAGGCGGCGAGGGCCCAAGCCTCGGCCGCCAGGCGCGCGGTGGAATCGAGCAGCTCCTGGGTGAAGGCGACGCGCACGCGCTGGCGGGTTTTGACGTAGTAGACGATGCCTTCCTGGCACTGGTAGCCGTTTTCGCGGAGGATGAGGGCCTGGACCGCGAGCTGGGCCTGATCGGGGGGCCAGAGTTCGATTCCGGTTTCGGTTTCGCGGGGGCGGCCGTGTTTGTAATCGACCGGCGTGACCAGGCCGCCGCTGAGCTCCAGCAGGTCCATGCGGGCGATGAGCCTATGGGTATCGCTGCTGAGGGTGACCGAGCGGGAATGGATCTCGACCGCTTCGGCCTCCTGCGGGCCGGGCAAGGGGGTGGGTGCGGAGTCGACGCGGGCGTGCTGGAGCTTGCCTTCGACGGTGTCGGCGCTTTCCCGGAAGACGCCTTCGACCCATTCGTAGAAGAACAAGCGCGGGCAATAGACGTACTCGTTGAGCATGCGGGCCGGCAGGTAGTCGGGCAGGGCGGCGCGAGAGGAAGCGTGCCGGGCCGGCTGGGAGGCGATGGGGTTGGGGGAGGCGGTCATGGGCGAAGCTCCGGATTCGGGTCAGACGACGATGCAAGGATATTAAATCAAGCTCTTGCTGCGATGGAGGCTGAGGCGAAGCTCCGGATTCGGGTCAGACGACGATGCAAGGGCTGTCGATATTGGTGTACGGTTTGCCGAGGGCGGTGATGACGCGGTCGCCACGGCCTTCGGCGGGGCCCAGGTTGACGAAGAGGACCTGGTCTTGGGTGTGGTGGATGATGGCGGCCAGCTCTGCGCGGCAGCGGGCGAGGTCGGCGGGGGTGAACTGGCATTCGAAGATGGAGTACTGGAGGTGGTCGCCGTAGTTGCGCATGGTCTTGAAGACCTGGCGGAGGCGTTTGTCGTCGGCGATGTCGTAGCAGACCAGGTAAGAGGAGCGCATGGGAGTAGTTACTACAAGACAGTTCCTGCTGAGACCCAGACGGGCGACGGCGGGGTGAGGTTGTACTTAACGTTCGCGCCATCCCCGACGCGGATCCTCTTGGACTCCATGACTCTGTGGATTCCGAGGGCGGACAACCTCTGACCGGCGCCGCGAGACTGAAACCAAAGATCCGGCAAGCTGAGGAGAGCTCCAACCACACAGGAGCTGAGCGTGGGACTCCATAACGGCCAGCGAACCACGCAGCCGTGTTGCCAGTCGTGATTGTTGGAGCGCCAGCCGCGTACCAGCATGCCGCCGCGGCCAGGCAGGGCGGGGAAGAGTCTGAGGGCCTCGAAGGCCAGTCGGTTGGCGCCCCAGATGGTTTTGGGCTTTTCGCCGCTTGGATCGGCATCCCGGAGGGCGTACCGGCGGTCATCGTCAGCGTCGAGGCGCAAAGAGTGCAGCTCGTCCTTGGGCAACCAGGGGCCGAAGAGGGCTTGATGGATATGCTCAGGGCCGCATTGCACCATGAGGCTGGCGACGCTTCCCAGAAAATCCTGGTGCCCGGAGCCGCTGACCAAGGCCCAAGGGGTGGCTTGCATCCTCTGTTCCGGGCGGAGCGGATCCGGGACGCCGAGTGCGGCAACGAGATCCAACCAGCGGCGGTTGGGCGGCGTGCTTTGGCAGGCGACCTTGACGTGGGTGAGGAAATCCTGGTTGGAGACGGTCAAGTTCTTGCCAAGTTTGACGGCGGGATCGACAGCTCCGGTTAGCAGCGCCTGCCGGTAGATTTGCTCCTTTTCCGTGAGGGCGGCTTTCAATGGCTCCAGTTCGACCTTTCGCGCAAGTTGAGCGTGTTTCATGCTGAGCCTGCGGCTTTTGATCTCTTCCGCCTTCTTTTTGAGAGCCCTTTTAGCCTCTTCCATTTCTTTGCGCGCTTGGGCAATCACTCCAGCAGTTGCACTCGGTTCCCTGCGCAACTGATGGTGAAGGAGGCTGACCAGTGCATCCGGCGAGCCCGGCCCCGATTCCACGCGGAGAACCGGGGTGGCAGCGTCCCATCGCAATCCGGCCGGGATCTTCGCGTCTTCGAGAGTAACCAAGGCTCCCAAGGCGGCGAGAAAGCCCAGCGCGTTGTCGCCACGAGGTCCGGTCAACACGAAATCGGTCATGATGAGTTCCTCTAAAAGTGTTGTTCCTCCAATTCGGAGCGGCGGTGATCCGCCAGCCGCACAATCGCCTCCAGCCAAGCCAAGCCCCACCAGCCAAAGCGGCGCACCAGGCGCCAGTAGCGATCGGCGACTCCGCTATCGAGACGCCATAGGGCATGCGCGCTGCTGGCGGAAAGGGACAGCGGCCCATGGGTGAGTTCCACCCTGACAGGGTTCGGGTCGGGGGCGGCGGAGACGAAAGGACGGGCAAAACCGTGGTGGCTCGCCACCAAATGCCGCACCAAGTCCCAATCCGCCGAGTTATGGCGAACTTCCTCGCTATCTGAGATAAGCGCCAGCGACAGAAGCTCATGGCGCGCGTTAGCAGGGAAACCGGCCAACTCACGGGCGCGGTGAATGGCGGCCCGGTCGCGGGGCAGCAGTCCAGACTTGGCGAGCAGAGTGTCACTTAGGGCGGCGGCGATTTCGTCGCCGCCGTGGAGCCAAGTCTGGAATCTTGGATCTGCCTTGCCGACATCGTGGAACCACGCGGCCAGCGCCAGGTCCGAAGCTAGCGCAGGAGGCACTTGCGCCAACCGGCAGAAGCGTTCAGCGTATTCCTGAACCCCCTTGCTATGGACCTCGAGCGGGACCTCGGCGCCGATGTTGGCGCCGTCATGGGCGGTGCTCAAGTCTTCACCGGAGCCGCGGCGGGCAAGAATGGCAAAGGAGTCCTGAGTGTCAACCAGGCGGACTCTCGGATCCCGAGACAGAGCGCCGGCGATCTGCCGAAGCCAGTCCGGTAAGCCGGCAACCGCAGCGAGGCGGCTGAGAAGCTCACGGAGCGGAGGGGCCTCCTGTTGCCGGGGCAGGTCGGCCAAGCTATTGAGGAGAGCCCGAGCCTCTCCGTCCATATTGGATTCGGCCAAAGCCTGCTCCAGTACTTGCAGTCTGAGGACGGGCCTGCGGCCGGCTTGGAACGCCACGGCATCGGCGATGTCCGCCACGGGCGTGAGGGATTGAGGATTCCATCCGTAAGGGTCACATCCGCCATAGGAGGAGGGCACGAGGATGGTGTCGCCTGGGAAAACCTGGGCGGCCGCGACGGGCTGCGACTCCAAGGGGCCAAGCCAGCGGAGCACGAGGCGACCGGAGGTCCCGGAAACGTCTTGACCGGGCGCCGCTTCGATGTCTCCGGCGTCTTCCAATGGAGCCGCAGGCGACTCCAACCAGCGGCGGAATTCCCAGATGGGGACCGGACAACCCTCGCCGGCGACGGGCGGCTGGATTGCAGCGCGGTCGGGCCAAATAGCGGGCTGGTCTTCGGGCAAGTCGCATCGCCAGACCACGGTGACGTCCGCCGTGTTGTCGGGGGCACCGTGCAAGAAACAGGCGATTTCGGGATCTTGCGCGGGAGGAGGAGAGGTCTGAGCCAACAGGTCCAGGTAAGACGGCAACAATGGGTACGCCTGGCGCGGGGCGACGCACAGTGGGGCTAGTTCCTCGGCCGCAGGCAGGGATCGTTCCAGTGCGAGCACGCCAAAGTCAATGGAAGGCGGCGATTCAATGGCCTGTTGAAAGAGCCAAGACCATGTCCGCGCCAGGGCCTGGCCATAGATCGGGTCCGGGTACTTTGGTTGTCCATCGCTGTCCAATTCGACTTGGGAGGGAGCGGCGACAATCACGGCTTGGGAGCCATCCCGCTGTCCCAGCCGATTCAACCGGCCGAAGCGCTGGCGGAGAGCGTCGAGGGACGCCGCTTCGGTAACCAGAGCGTCAAAGTCCAAGTTTGCCCCGATTTCGATACACTGCGTCGCGACGACCGCCAACGGCGTCTCCGAGGGCAGCCGTTCGCCGGCGCGCAGCCGCGGCAGCCAAGATTCGAGGAGGCGATCTCTTTCCCATCCGCGACTCCGCCCGGTGAGCAGGAGCTTGCATTCGGGGGGCAAAGCCAGCCGCTCAAAGATGGCTCGCGCAGAAGCCACGCGGTTGACAACGATTCCAAGCACGCCGTTGCCAATGGAGGAGAGAACGTTAGCGGCTTGTTCAAGGATGGCGTCCACCAGAGCGCTGCGCTGGTCCTGTTTGGGCCGGAGCTTCGCCAAAACCAAGGTGGCGGGCTTGCGGGCGCGCAGCCGCAAGGAGAGAACGGGGTGGTTCTGATCGTCCGGGGCGAGCGTGAAATCCGGCTGCTCGGATGGGGTGGCCGAGAGGCGGACCAGTTCGATAGGCAGTCCAACTGGTTGCTCAGCGAGCCATTGCCAGCGGGAGGCGATGCTTTGGAGGGTTTGACAGAAGGGGACGGCGCAATGAGCTTCATCCACGATGTAGAGGGTATCGCGGCCGAGCAAGCCGGCATGAATGGGCCAAGATCGCGGGCCGTGGCCTCCATAAGCGCGGAACAGAAGGCGTGAGCCCACCTGGTCCACCGTGGAGAGCAAGAGAGCCGGTTGGGCGGGTGAACGGGCCCAGTCATCACAGACAGGCACGCCGCCGCGAAGGATCGCGACGGTGAACGGCTCATCTGCTCCAAGGGACTGTAGGGACCGCGCCACGGGGTGGAGGACATCCGAAGGGTCATCGAGAGCTCGGCGGAGGCGTTGGGCAAGCATGTGTCCGCGACGTGCGGCTTCATCCACTACGAGGCGCCGGTCGACTACGAAGGCAATTCGGCGGCGGGCGCACGGAGAACCTGCCGCCAAGGCAAGCACGGCCAGATCAATCAAAGCGGTCTTCCCTGCTGCCGTTGGCAACTGAATCAGGTTCGGCCACCGGGCGGCTGCTGGGTTGGATGGGCAAAGCCACTCATGAAACAGCCTGCGCTGCCAAGGGAAAGGCTCCACCCCATTCAAGGCGTGGAACCAGTGATCGAAACAGGCAGGATCAACCGTCATGCCACCTCCTTGTCAATTTGCCGGAACAGTCCGTAGCCCAGGTGACGGCCGGCTCCAACCAGGAGCGGGCCCGCGACAGGGGCAGAGAATCGCAGGCGGACGTGAGCGTGGGCCCTGCGAGGCTTGTTTGGACGTCCTGTCAAAGGGGCAAAGCGATAAGATGGCGGCACGCCCAGAACCCACGAGACCGGGGCGGTCGAGACTTCACAGGGGCGCGGCAAGCCTGCGATCTGGCAGGCCTCAGCAATCATCTCTGCCGCCTCATCCCCCCAAAGGCTCTTCGGAAAACGGCCGAAGACCACGGGCGTAACACTGGCCCAAAGCGCGGAGGGGCGGCGCCAGGTTTCGGCGCGCAACGCCCAGCGCAACTCGGATGCATCCACTCGCTCGAGCCGCCACACGCCGAGGTCTCCGAGCGTCAAGGACTGGACTTGCCCAAGGGCACGAAGGCATTCTCGGCGTTCTTGTGGAGTCAGCCCCACGGGTAGGGCGGCCGCCAGCCCTAGAAGGTGACCGCGAGCGAAGCGGTGCCCGACATCGGCCAGCGGCAACAGCGCGAGATGAGGCCGCTGGCTCGGCTTGGGTGCAGTGGGTGTACTATCTGGGGCGTGGCCGCTGATCACTTCAGGAACAGGTTGGCTTGCCTTCGAGATCAAGGCGGCCCGCCACGTTGAGGTGAGTCTTGCGGAGCACTCCAGCGGCAAGGAGGGCCACTGTTCGCTGGAAAGCCGAAAGATAATCAGCTCCCGGTGGTATCCACGGGCCGGCGCAATGTCTTGGCTGGGTTGAGCATAAACCGCCCACTCGCCCGGCGGGGGGCGGCGCTGGGCGAGATATGCCTCGCGCAGTGTATTCAACCGTCCCGGTGTAGGGATCCGAAGAAGGTAGTCGCCATCCTCGGCTGGCGCCAAGGTGGGTTCGAGGTCCGAGTCAGAATCAAACGGTTCGACCGAGACGAAGGAAGAGCTGTGGCCCAGGCTGCTGACGCCCTGGGCCAGAATCCTCAAGCTGTTCCGCTGCTCATCGGTGGGAAGGGCACTGGGCCACCACAACCACACCGTGTCCTCAGCCAAAGGAGCGTATGCGAAGGTGCGCGGTTGGCGGATGCGTCCCAAAGCGCTGCCCTCGAAGCGGGGCGCCGCCTTGTCGCCAGTCTTATTCAGTGGACTCCATCGGTCGTTGACCGGGACATAGTGGAAGACCATTCGGGTGGAAAGCGGTTCGCCGAAGCGCAGGCTCGGGGGAGGGCGAAGCGCCTCGAGCCACTCGAGGGCCCGCCGGCCGTGATCCGGGCATCCCAAATCCGCCCATGCCTGGACGAGGGCGCAGAACAGGCGATCGGGATGGGGCGGCCATTCGACTTGGTCCTTATCGCTGCCGGTTCGGACGTCCGCTGCGGTGACGGACCCACGGAGATAGCGGATTCGAAAGCCCAGCATCGGCGGTCATCCCCGTTCTTCAGCGGCCAAAAGGCGGCTCTTGGCGACCGCTTCGACCAGTTGTTCGTTCGGCCGGAGGGTAAGGCAGCCGTCCTTCCAAGGAGGTTCCGGCTTGAGCGGCGGCCAGGGGAGTCCGGCCTCGACAGCCTTGCGTGCGGACTCATAGACGAGCTGCGCTGCTTGGGCGGGATCCAGGCGAAATGATTGTTCTTGGCCCGGGGAGACAGCATGGATGACCAGCTCGCCTCGCGGTAATAGGTCACACCGCGACCGAAGGCTGAATCCTTGCGCCCACTGCCGTGCGAAGGCGGCGAGCCCCAAAGCAGCGAGTGTCGTGCGCGCTGCGACTTCGGCATCCCTTTGGACCTCGGCTGGACACTCTGGCAAGGGGAAGCG
Organism: Bryobacteraceae bacterium; assembly: GCA_023511855.1. GTDB lineage: Bacteria > Acidobacteriota > Terriglobia > Bryobacterales > Bryobacteraceae > JAIMAR01. The sequence continues at coordinate 726 of JAIMAR010000165.1, read as the reverse complement.
CAAGCGCCGCAACGCAGGGAGTGACAATACCGCGATTTGCCTTGCAAACTGAATCGTCACGCCGCCATGGTTGTATTCACTTTCGTAATTCCTGCGCTGCTCCGGCGGGACCTTGAGAGAAGGCACCACGTTGCCCAATCCCACTTCGGATAACCTGGACGTTCCTTTCTCGTCGACGGACCAGGTGCGGTCGTCATTCTTCTTGATGCGCACACTTTCGCCAGCGACCACAAGCAAGGGATCAATCCGGCTGGCGGGCCGTCGGTTGTCTTCCGTCGCCCCAACGCCGAAGATTTCGGAAACTAGGGTGCGCTGGAACTTCTCGCCCAGCCCGCCGCGCGCGCCGTGCGAATCCCACATTCCAAACAGCAGGGCCGTGGGGCACAAGCCGAACAACCCCGTAGCGTTGGCGGGGCTCGCTATATCGACGATCCGGCCGATGGTGCTAGATCTGGAGGGATCCTTGGGGTGTCGGAAGGGTTTCCATTCCGGCCGGCGATCGCCCTCCTCGATCTCGCTGGCGAGAAAGACCGCGTCGGCGATCCGATGCGGCGCTTCCAGGGCCGAAAAAAGGCCAACTTCGGGAACCTTGGAGTTCCTGAAATCAATTTGAACCAGCGGAAACGGTTTGAGGTCTGGGGGTGAGTTCCGGTGCCAGTCCAGCAGCGTCAGTTCGAGACGATTTGCTTGAGACTGTACCGAATCGAGCAGTACACACTTCACAGG
>JAIMAR010000164.1 GCA_023511855.1 Bryobacteraceae bacterium | reverse complement strand
CTCCCGGCCACACTCGAAGCCGTGCTGGCGTATCTCGAGGCGGGCGGCTGGACCGGGTTCGAGATCCTGGTCGTCGACGACGGCTCGACTGATGCGACACGCCAGGTGGTCGAACAATTCCGCGCCGCTCACCCCCAGGTCCACTTGCTGGTCAACCCGGGCAATCGGGGCAAAGGTTTTGCGGTGCGTCACGGAATGCTCCGCGCCGAGGGCGACTGGGTCCTGTTCACCGACGCCGACCTTTCGGCGCCGATCGAAGAGCTCGATAAGCTTCTGGCCGCCGTGCGCGACCGCCAGGCCGACATCGCCATCGGCTCGCGGGCCCTCAACCGCTCGCTGATCGGCATTCATCAATCCTGGTTTCGCGAGCAGGCCGGCCGCGTCTTCAACCTGATCGTGCGCCTGCTCGTCGGGCTGCCGTTTTGGGACACTCAGTGCGGCTTCAAGCTGTTTTCCTCCCGCGCGGCGCGCGAGGTATTCCGCCGCGTGCGCCTGGAGCGGTTCGGCTTCGACGTCGAGGCGCTGTTTATCGCCCGCCGGCTCGGCTTCCGCTGTGTCGAGGTCCCCGTGCGTTGGAGCCACACCCCAGGCACCAAGGTCAGCATGTTCCGCGACAGCTTGGATATGTTTCTGGATCTACTCCGGGTCCGCTGGAACGACCTCCTCGGCCGCTACCGGTAAGTCCGTCCGGCTGGTGATAGAATCAGTGTCCGCATGAGACTGTGGTTGGCCTTTCTTCTCTCCGCCGTCACGGCTGCCGCCGATACGGTGGAGGCTTTCGGATTCCGCTGGACCGTTCAAAACGCCGCCGACTGGGCCGTGGAAGGCGGTATGCTGCGTCTCCTCGTGCCGGGAGAACCGCCGCCCGGCTTGCCGCGCCGCCCGCAGAAGTACGCCCTGGCCGAAACCGCCCCCTTCCGCAAAGTGACCCTCGAAGCCGAGGTCCGGCGCAACGGGCGCAGCCTGGTTCTCATTTACGCCTGGCAGGATGAAGCCCATTTCAACTACGCCCACATCTCCTCCGATCCCGCCGAAAAGGTTCACGTCCACAACGGCATGTTTCACGTCTTCGGCGGCGAGCGGGTCCGCATCTCTCCACTCGATGGCCCGCCCTCCCTCCCCACCCGAGATTGGACTCCGGTCCGCCTCATCTTCGACGGGGACAGCGGGCGTTGCATCGTCGAGGTGAACGGTAGACGCAACCCCAGTCTGGAAGCGGTCGACCTGAGCCTGCGCTACGGCCGCGTCGGACTGGGGTCGTTTGACGAAACTGGTGATTTTCGAAACGTCCGCATCCGCGGCCAGACGCGGCAGCCCTCTGGCATAGGCCGCCGCTAGGAGCACCGAGCCATGCGAGCTGCACTGATCTTAATGGTTGCCGCCGGCGCTCTGGCATCCCAGACCGCGCCGCCGGAAGACATCGTCTTGATCCCTTTCCAAGTCACTCAGAAAAATGCCTTCGTGACGGACCTTCAGCCCGATGAAATTGAACTCCGCATCGACGGCGCCGCTCAGAAGCTCATCCTCTTTGAAGGCCCCCGCACCCAACCCCGAACCATCCCTACCGAAATCATCTTCCTTTTCGATTGCGACCGCAACACCGTCGCCAACAGCGGCCTTGCGCCCCGCCTTTTCCATCAATACTTGCTCGACGGACGGGATCACCTCCGAGTCTCCGTCTACGGCTTCTCCGGCGGGCTGGTCCGGCTGGCCGAGCCGACTCGCGACGAAGCCGTGCTGCGCAAAGCAATGGATGCCGGCTTCTTTGTCCATCCACTGGGTACCTTCCTCCTGGACTTCATCCGTCAGATTGCGGAAGACGCTTCCTCCCGTGGCCCCGCCGTCCGATTGTTGGTCGCTTTGTCGAGCGGCGTCTCCGACACCGCCGACGCCTCGCAGGCCGCCAAGCGCCAGCGCTTCGACGCCACTGTGCTGGCGGCCCAGAGAGCCGGCATGTCCGTCCATCCGGTGGTTCTGAGGCAGCCGTTTGGGATCCAAGCTGAAACTTCCAGCCCGGTGACTGTGCCCGGCCCTGCCGCCGGCAGAGGCGAGATTCCTCGGGCCGCCGCCGCTGCCGACATGGCCACGCAGTCCGCTCTCCGTTCCCTCGGCGACTTCACCAACCTGGCTTCCGCCACCGGCGGCCAGTCCCAGGAGGTGCTCGCCGGAACCGGTTTCCTGCCGGGCTTGCTCAAGTCTTTGTCCAAGCTGGTGCAGGACCAATACGTCGCTGGCTTCGTCCCATCCCGCGCGGATCCGCCCAAGCGCCGCCGCGTCGAACTCGTGCTCAAGAACAAGAACCGCGGCCGCATGGCCGTGGGAATCCGAAACCTTATCTATTGAGAAACCAAGAGAACCAGAAAGGACTTGTGTCCATGAATTCGTGGCCCCGAAGAACCTTCTTAAGCACCGCCGCCGCTTTGCCCGCCGCAGCCCAACCGCGCAAACCCGCTGCCCTGCCCGGCAACCGTTTGTCGCCGCTCGACGGCGTCCCGCGGCAAAACATCAAGATCACCGACATCCGCCTCATCAGCCTCGGCTACCGTCTAAAACCTGAGGAGGAATGGCCGGACGGTGACAACAACAATATCATCTGGAAAACCGAATCGGTCATCGTCGAAATCTCCACCGACGCCGGCATCAAAGGCATCGGTGGTTGCAGCCGCTACAACGGCCCCGAAGCGATGAAGCAGTATCTGGAGACCATCGTCCGCCCCATCCTGCTCGGAAAGAACCCCTTCGATGTCGAGTGCCTCTCCGGCGGCATCGCTCATCGCGGCGGGCGCGGCGTCTGGGCCGGCGTCGATACAGCGTTATGGGACATCATCGGTAAGGCCACTGGGCTGCCCCTCTACCGCCTCCTGGCGACGGACACCAAGCCGGTCACACGCCTCCCCGTCTACGCCAGCGGAGGAGAATTCACCTGGAGAAAGAACTCGCGCTTCCCCGGCCCCGACAACCTCATCAAGGAAGCCCTCAGCTACAAGGCCGCCGGCTATACGGCTTTCAAGTTCCGCATGGGCGGAGGCTTCCGGCGCCTCGGCATCACAATTCAGGATTACATCCCCTATTTGCGCGCTCTCAGAAAAGCCGTCGGACCCGATTTCCACCTGATCCAGGAGGCCAACCAGCGCTGGACAGTGGAGCAGTGCCTGGAAATCGCACCCGTGCTGGAAGAGCTCAAGATCCTGTGGTTCGAGGAACCCACCCGCAAGAACATCGACGACTACTTGAAGATCAAGCGAGCTCTCCCCACCGTCAAGATCTCCGGCGGCGAGACCGTGCCCAACCGCAGCGAGATTGCCGAATGGATCGACCGCGGCGCCTACGACATCATCCAGCCCGGCTGCGACGACGGGGGCGTCACCGAAACCTGGCACATGGCCCGCATGGGCCACACCCGCGGCAAGCTCCTCTGTCCTCACAACTGGCAGGACGGACTGGTCACCGTGGCCAACGCGCACCTGATGGCCGCCGTGCCCAACCGCTTCATGCTCGAATCCAACATGACCCCCAACCCCTTCAAGGAAGGACTTTTCAAAGAACCGCTCGCCGTCAAGAACGGTTTTTATGAGGTACCGGAAAAACCCGGCCTGGGGGTCGAGCTGAAGGAAGGATTGGAGGAGCTATACCCGCCCATTCCGGGTCCGTGGAACATCCCCGATCCGGAAATGCCGAAGGCTTAGCCGCTCCCCATGGGCGCTGCAAGCTGCGGGGCAACTACGTGCGCGGCGTTGCGCCGTGGGTGAGCACGTGCGCCGCCAGGAGGTCCCGAGTACGCCGGTACGCGGCCTCGGCCGTGGCCAGCTTTTCCTGCGCCTGCTGGATCCGGTCGTGGCCCGGATCGTGCTCGTGAATCACAGTCTGAAACAGACGCACGTGATCGGTGAAGTCCCGGAAAGCATCATCATAGGCCAGGCGTAAACGCCGGTAGTCGTCCGCCGGCCCGAGAGTTTGGGCCGTCATACCTAATAAGACGCGTTCCGCGCCCCTTTCGATCTGCCTTTCCTTCCAATAGCGGCAAAAGAAGCGCGAACGGCGCCTTTGCCGCCTCGACTGGGGCCCCACGCGCAAAGAGTCAGTGGAGCAACACGGCGTTCCGCCCCTCAACGCCGCATCTCAATCGTGCCGGTACAAACGCACCTTTTGCACGGCTAGCCCAGGGCCGCGCAGCATCACCCGGTTGCCGCCGCCCGTCTCGTCTCCATTGAAGCGCCTTCCAGGGACCCAGATCCCGTGCTCAAAGCGGCCCTCGTCGACCGTCCCCAAGCGGGCGATCCTCGGCCCCGGAGAATCCGCCGCAAAGGTCACATTCAGCCCGGTCCCCACAAAGAGAAACTCATCCGGTCCGGTGTGGATAATCAGTCCATAGCCGGACGGCCCAGCCGGCTGTTGCGCGCTGCCTGCCGTCGGTTGGGGCGTCGCCGCCCCCGGCCGCCGCATGCCGCCGAAAGTAATGTTCATCTGATACCCACCGAAACGGACGGTTTGAGAGCGTTCCTCCCCTTCCACCACCGCCATCACTCTTCCTTCCGGTTGATAACGCATCAGAATGGGAATCATCCCGCCCAGCACTTGATAGGCCTGCCCGATCGGATGATCCTCATTCAGGCTGTCGATTCCGAACGGGGAGTAGCCGAGCGCGGCGTGCTGGCCGATCGCCCACAGCAAGTTGGGAACCGAGGCCCTGGCCTCCGGGATGAACAGCGGGTTGCCGGAGCGCGTGTAGCTCGCGCAGACCCCTTTGAAGTCGGGCAGGTAAATGTCCGGAGCCAGCAAATCGATCGCCGGCGCCGCCGCCCGCCAAATGTCCATCACCCGGCTCACCGGCCCGCCGCTCGGGTATCCGCCCGGCAACTGCTTCTCGTTCTGCACCAGCCAGGCGTTGGCGTACATCGGGATGGGATGCTCCGCCTTGCCCGCTTCCGCCACCTTCCCGATGTAGCGCCCGATGTGCCAGGCCATGAAAACCTCATCCGAGTGCGGCGTCGTGCCGAAGACCTCAGGCCAGGTGCCGCTCGTCCGGTATCCCTGCGCGCCCCAAACCTGGGCCACTTCTGGGATCAAGCGGTCCCGGTTCTTCTGCAAATAGCTCATGAGCTCGGACGGCACCGGACTGCTCCAGGCCTTTTCCGCCAGCGGCGAGCGGTCGCGGCTGTCTCCCAGCAGTCCGGCTTCGTTCTCCACCTGCATCATAATGACCGTGTGCTGGGTATCCACTTCCCGGATATGCCGCATCAGCGCGCGGAAGGCCTTCGCGTCCGCCGCTAGCGACGCTTCGCCCAGCGGCGTAAGGCTGTCCTGGTTGGTCCCGTCCTTGGACTGCACCCGCGGGAAGCGCTTGAGATCCGTCTTCACCCACATCGGCACGTAGCTGGCGTTGGCATTCTTCCACGTGGCGAACCAGATCAACACCAGGCGCATGTTGTGGCGCCGCGCCTCGCGGATCTGGTCGTCCACCAGTCGAAAATCGAACTTGCCCTCTTCGGGCTCCAGCAGCTCCCAGCTAACCGTGCCGATGACGGTGTTGAGATTCATCGCGGCCAGCTTGCGCCAGATCGGCGCCATGTATTCCGTGCTCGAGGCGCTGGAATTATGGAGCTCGCCGGCCAGCATCAGGAAAGGTTTTCCATCCACGATAAGCTGCGTGAAGGAGCCGGCTTTCCTTAGATACGGAAGGTCCGGCGAAACGGTCTGGGACGGCTGAGCGCAAAGCCCGATTCCGGAATAGACCAAAACCGCCACCATCGCAAGCCTTCGGTTCATATTCCACCTCCGGGAGGAAATGACTGCCGCGTCCGGAAGGCTTTCGGCTCCCGATCGCAGCCTCACGATGATACTACTGCGCAGGCTTGTGCGGAACCGGCGGCCCCAGATGCGCCGCGATTTTCGCCGCTTCTTCCACCGCGCGGGCCAGAACCGACCGGATGCGTCCGTCCTCCAGCATCAGCAAACCCCCGATCGTGCAGCCCGCCGGAGTGGTCACGTCGTCCCGCAGCGCGGCCGGGTGCCGGCCGGTGGCGAGCACCATCTTGGCCGCGCCGAGCGCCGTCTGCGCCACCAGCGTGAGCGCCAGTTGCCGCGGCAATCCCACCCGCACTCCGGCGTCCGCCAGAGCCTCCATGATCAAAAAGTGATAGGCCGGACCGCTGCCGCTCAGCGCCGTGATCGCATTGAAGTGAACCTCGTCGACCGGGATGCATTTGCCGACCGCTTCAAAGATGCGCCGCGCCCGCGCCAAGTGCGTCTCGTTGGCGCTGCGCCCGCAGCAAACCACCGTCATGCCCTCCCCCACTACCGCCGGAGTGTTGGGCATTGCCCGCACCACAGGGTTGTCCGTGCCCAGCATGGTCTCCAGCGCCGTGGTCGTCACCCCGGCCAGAATCGAGATCAACAGCGCCGAAGGCCGCAGCCCTCCCTCGCGCACCGCCGCCAGAGCCTTCGGTGCGTCCGCCGGCTTCACGCACAGCAGCAGCAGATCCGCCGTGGGAATCCGGGGCCGGTAGTCCAGTTCCACTGGGATGCCCAGCTCTTGCGACGCGCTCTGGCAGGCGCCCGGATGCTTGTCCCCGGCCCACATCCGCTCCCGCGGAATCAGCCCGCTGGCCAGGATCCCCTTCGCCAGCGTTCTGCCCATCACGCCTGCCCCAATTACGCCCAGAGTCAGCCCCCGGGCGATGACCGGTGTATGCTCCAACGCACTTTCCTTCGATTCTTTCACCATGACCATGCCCTCAACGCCGGACGATCACTTCTCTCAGATGGTCCCGCGCCAGGAAGAACTTCACGGAATGGAATCTTCGAAACAACTTCTCGATGGCGCGGTTATTGAATGCCTGTGCCGGGTTCCGCCACCCCTTCGGGGTCACATGCAAGGTGTCCGGGGCTACGATGCGGTAAGAATACAGCGGCGCGGGCGTTTTCCTCAGATCCGCATGAAACAGCGCCAGCAGGCAGGCGCCCGGTTTCATGACCTGCGCCAACCGCTCCACCACCGACTCCGCCAGCGCGCCCGGCAAGAACGTGAGCGTATCCCACAGCAAGGCGCCCGCAAAGTGTCCTTCGGGAAAATCCAAGGTGCCCGTCAGGAAGCTCTGGATTTGATCCTCTGTCAACTCGGATGGCCCCGCACCGACCCCGCCGCACACCGAGTCCAGCACGCTCAAAAAGGCTTCCGAGTACAACTTGTGCCCGAGGCCGGTAATGAAGGAGACGTTTGCTTGTAAGACTTCCCCACAGTCCAGAACATGCAGGCCTTCTTCCTCGGCCAGTGACCGGGAGAACTCCTCCAGCCCGTGGCTGTGGCGGTTCCAGCTCTGAAGGCTCGCCCGCTCAGGATTCTCCCTGCGGCCCGCCTCCAGCGCCGGCTCCCTTGGCCGCCCCCATCTCTTCAGGCTTTCCCACACCAACAGAGAGCAACTCCGATCTCAGGGCCGCTTCGGATCGGCCGCGTTGGATGTGAGCGTCTGTTGTTGTGGCCCGGATGCCGCCGAGGCCGCCTGCGCAGCTGGCGCCGCTGGAGCCGCGGCGGGCTGGGCCTTACCCGCAGGCGAACGCCCCGTTTCCGGACGCTGGATATCGATGCTCCCTTTGAAATACGCGCCGTCTTCGATCACGATCCTCGCCGTGCGAATGTCCCCCACTAGGCGGGCGTCCTTGCGGATGTCGATCTTGTCAGAAGCTTCGATGTTGCCTTGGACGTTGCCGGCGATCACCACCTCGCGGGCTTTGATCGACGCGCGCAGCTTGCCGTTCGGACCGATCGTGACCCGGTGCTCCGGCAGCTCCAGCGTCCCCTCCATCTCGCCATCCACGTAAAGATCTTCCCGGCTAAAAATCTGTCCTTTGACTACAACCGACTTGCCGATCCGCGCCGCTCCTGCATCCGCCGCTCTTGCTGAATAGGTCTGCATCGGAATCCCTTCCCGCGCCAGATCCGCCGGCCTGGGCGGTGTCTCGGGCTTCGGCACATTTTCTTCTTCTCTTCGCTTCCACATAAGCTCGTTCTCCCCCGGCCGTTGGCTGGCGGCCGGATTCGGTCCCACTGGGCCGTGTCCCTATACTATAGGCGCAGCACACGAGAACGCAAACGGGCGCAATTGTTGCGGAGAGGCGGGCGTCCTACCAGCCCAGTGGGCAGAATCCTGATTGCGCGGTCAGCGGATTGGAGAAATTCCTCAACCGCACATCGAGCTCCGCAAGCAGACCCAGCCGCGTGTCGATTTTCGTCGAGACCTGCACCGGAATCGCCACGCCGTCGAGCATCTCATAAGTGCGGTCAAACTGCACCTTCCGCAGATAGATCGAAGGATTCTTCACCAGCATCCCCGTTTCCCGCAGCGTCTGATAGGTCTCCGTATCGATCCACACTTCACCCCGGAACAACCCCAAGCGCTTCTGCCTGGGCGTCACCTGGAATACGTGCGCTTGCCGCCCGGCAAAGGGGAACACCCCGCGGTAACGGAATTTATAGTTGTCCGGATTGATGCCGATGGGCTGTAGCTTGCCGTTGCCCCGCGCCAGGCTGGCGCTGGCTTCCGTCTCGGCCGTGATGTACTTGGCGATCACCTCCTTGCGGATCATGCTGTCGCCTTCCGAGGAGATGCTGTCGTAAGTGATTTCTCCCCGGCTTCCGACCCTGCGCACGCCGCGCAGCGAAGCTTCCCGCTTCAGCTTGGGGAAACGGCCCTCGATCTCCACCTCCATGCTGCTGTCGTGCAGCCGGTCTTGTTGCAGGCGGCTGGCTTCCAGGAACTTCTCCAGGACCGCCCCCGCCTGTCCGCCTGGCAGGGCGGCACTCGACACGCGCCCGGAGTCCGCTTCCGCCTCGGTGTCCTCACAGGCAGTGAGAGTCACGGCAAACGAGATCAATACTGCGGTGCACAAGAGTCTTATTTGGGCACTTCGAAGGTTGCGCGGCACGGTCAAAAGGTGTGTCCTTTTACTTTAGCAACTCCGCCCTCTCCTTAGCAAACCGCCCCGGCCGCCCGGGTGTCAAACCTCTTTAGAAATGTCCCCATTCTTACCTCGATAGAAATGTCCCCTTAGGGGGATGGG
>JAIMAR010000163.1 GCA_023511855.1 Bryobacteraceae bacterium | reverse complement strand
GAACAGTGCGGAACCCGAAAGAGGCCGCAAGCCAGGAGGTGTTTTTTGAATTCCGTGACCGCAAGGTGGATGTTGATGCTGATCGTCTGTGCACCGCTGGGATTGGGCTTGGCGCAGGACAGGGGCGACCGCGGGCCGAGCATTCTCAGCCGCGGCTCAGGACCGGCGTTCGGGGACGCCGAAGCGCTGATGACCTTGCGGCCGTATTTCTCGTTGACCGGCGTCTACGACACGGCCCTTACTCCGGTTTCGGTGGACGCCACGGGAAACATCCCGGAGCACCGGGACTACGGCGGCGAGGTGGGATTCGGAGTGGTCGGATCGCGGCGCTGGCGATACACGTTCCTGGGCATCAACTACCGGGGCAACGTCCGCAAATACGGCCGCAAATCATACTACGATGGGTCGGACCACGTGTTGAGCCTGGGGGTAACCCGGATGCTGAGCCGGCGGACCAGCCTGACGCTGCGGCAGGCGGCTGGCACATTCTCACGCGGCACCGCGCTTGGCACGGGCTACGAACTGATCGATCCGTCATTTGCCAACATACCGTTATATGAGCTGTTTGACTCTAGGACTTATTATTTTTCGCCGATGGCGGATCTTACCTGGCAAAAAAGCGCACGCCTGTCGTTCAACTTTGGCGGCGGAGGCTCCTTTGTGCGGCGGCGCTCGAACGCGCTCGTCGGCACGAACGGCTACAACGCGCGCGGCGACGTGGCCTACCGCGTGACGCGGCGCGCGACCATCGGGGCCGACTATGGCTTTTCCCATTATGAGTTTACCGGCGGATTCGGCTCGTCGGACTACCACGAAGCCGCGTTCAACCTGGCGGCGCAAATGGGGCGGTTCTGGGAGCTGAGCTTCCGCGTTGGCGCGGGCCGCAGTGAAACCACTTCCGTGAGGCGCATTGCGCTCAATCCAATCCTGGCGGCGATCATTGGGCAGCCGAGTCTATTGGTGGGTTACCACAACGTGCAGTATTTGCCCAACGGGGAGGCGCGGCTGAGCCGCGTGTTTGGCCGATCCATCCTCTCGCTGGATGTGGGCGCCGGCTTCAGCCCGGGCAACGGGCTGTACTTAGCCTCCAAGCGTCAGACGGCTTCGCTGGGATACAGCTATGCCTCTCGCAGGCGGGTTAGCGTGGGACTTTGGGCTGGTTACGGCAGTTTTTCAAGCATCGCGCGCGATCTCGGGAAGTACGAAAGTTACTACGGCGGAACCGGATTTACCTACAGGTTATTCGAGGCGGTTCACCTTTCAGCGAATTATAACGTCCGCAGGAATGACGCCGACGCGGGAAGATTTCGGAGGCTCGACCACCGGGTGCAGCTCGGACTGGCGTTTAGTCCGGGAGAGTTTCCCCTGCGGCTATGGTAAGGCCGGATCGGCCCGCAAAACTCAATCCGCGGTCGCCAGCGCTTGCCGGGTAAACCCCACCGCTTTGCGAAAGCCCTCTTCCCCGGTGCGGCTGGCCTCCTCAACGCCCACCCAGCCTTGGTAGCCCTGACGGCGCAGCTCCGCCAGGACTTGACGAAGAGGCGCGACGCCCGATCCGGCGGGGACGAATTCGAAAACGCCGGGGCGGGCCACGTCGTTGACGTGCACATAGCCGATGCGCTCCCGGACTTTCTCAAAAAGGGCCAGGGGATCCTCCCCGGCGACCAAAGGATTGGCGATATCGAACTGCACCCCGACGGGAGCATCCTTCAAGCGGTCGAGAATTTCCAAAAACACCTCGCCGCGGATGGCGAAGTCGAATTGAGTCCACGTGAAGGCCTTAGTGTGGTTCTCAAGATTGAGCCGAAGCCCGGCGCGGGCGGCCTCATCGGCCGCGCGCCGGATCGAGTCCACCACCCAGTTGACTCCATCGCGGCGGCTGACCTCCGGGCGCTGCTGGCCGGTCAGGACGCGCAGGGAAGGGGCGCCGAGCTCGAGCGCCAGCCGGATGTTGGCGCGAACGTGCTCGAGTTCCCGGGCGCGAACCGCGGCGTCGGGGTGGGTGAAGTCGGAGTAGCCCGTATAGTTGCTCACCTCGAGACGGCGCGCTTCGGCCAGCTTGCGGAACTGGGCCGCAGAGACAGGCCCCAGCGGCTCTAGCAGAAGCGGGCCGCACTCGACGCCGTCGAGACCCAATTCAGCGGCGAAGTCGAACCACCGTTCCACCGGCATCCGTCCGCTCGAGATCGCGTCGAAGTAAGTAACGGGGATGCAGCTCAATTTCATGGCGTGTTCCTCAATAGCGGGATGGTTCCAGGCCGCGCTCAAACTTGCCCCATCTTAGCACTGGCGCGGAATCCTACGATGGGCCCAACGCCGGCCCGCGCCTCAAGCTTCTGGGCGCTCGGCTGGCGCAGTTGGACAAAGCTCTCTTGTGGGAGTAGATTCATTATGGCGCAGGTGGCCGGTTGAGGCTGCCCGGCGCCGGGAGGGTATTGTCATGAAGAAGACACTCATGCCGGTCACATTTCTTGTACTGATGCTTGCAGCCGCGACAGGATGGAGTGCGGAGGACCGGTTTTACCAGTTCGAGATCCGGCAGGACGAACTGAAGGGAGCGCCGGATTTCGGGTTCCTGAACCGGCCGCTGTCCGCCTCCGACCGGATCTTCATTAAAGACGCGCAGTTCTTCCGCGTCGGAGCCGATCTCAAACCCAACACGCGCGACGATGAACGCGTGCGCTTCTTCGGCACGAATGCCGTATTCGGAGGTTGCTTTCCCGAAGAGAAGGACGCCGTCCGAATCGCGCGGCGGCTACGGCGTCTCGGTGTGAACCTGGTTCGCCTCCACCATATGGACACTTCGCCCGACAAGGACCCCAATCAAGCCCGGAGCATCCTGACCGCGGACCCGTATCCCACGCTCAACCCGGTTTCGGTAGGACGGCTGCGCGCCTTCTTAAACGCGCTGAAGGCCGAAGGCATCTACGTGAACTTGAACCTGCACGTAGGCTACACGTTCCGGCCGGCGGTGGACAAGGTCCCGGCCATGCCGGAAGGAGTCAACTTCCCCACCCAGAGCAAACCGCTGCACATCTTCTATCCGCGCATGGTGGAGCTTCAGTTGGAGTTCACGCGGCGCGTAATCGACGCGCTGGGGCTGCGGGGGGACCCCGTGCTGGCGATGGTGGAGATCAACAACGAGAGCTCGCTGGTGGACTCATGGCAGCGAGGCGGTCTGGACCGCGCGGCGCAGGGCGAATACCGGGCCGAGTTGCAACGGCAATGGAACGCATACTTGAAAGCCCGCTACCAAAACACCGAAGCTCTATCCAAAGCCTGGGGCGCCGTACCCCCGGGCCAGAGCCTGGAGCAAGGCAACCTCGCGCTGGTGACGAACAAGGAAGTGGAGCCGCAGGCTCGGGCCAACGACTATTTGCGCTTTCTGGCGGAAAAGGACCGGGAATACCTGCGGCGCATGAGGGACGCGGCTAGAGATCGTCTGGATGTGCTGGTTCCCGTGACCGGGACGCAGATGGGCTTCGGCGGAGTGCTTAACCTGGACACGCACGCGGATCTGGACTACATCGACCACCATTTCTACATCGATCACTACAACTTCCCGAACCAGAGCTGGGACGCGCGGGACTGGCGGATCCGGGACAGCTCGGCCGTCGGGTCGGGGCTATCGGCCTTCCTGAATGTGGCGGTAGGCCGCGAGCGCGGGCGTCCCTACACAGTCAGCGAGTTCAATCAGAACTGGCCCAACCGGCATGCGGCGGAGATCGTTCCCGCGCTGGCCGCCTTCGGCGCCTTCCAGGATTGGGACTCGATCATGCATTTTGCCTACTCCCACGGCCGCGACTGGGATACACGCCTTCCCTCAGGCTTCGACCTGAACGGGGACTGGACCAAGTTTGTGAACTTCGGCCAAGCGGCGCTGTTGTTCCGCACGGCGGTAAAGCCCGCGCGCCAATGGCTCCAGATTCCCGTCTCCGAGGCCATGCGGCTGCAATTCACGCGCGAACGGAGAAATGGCGCGATCGCCCGGGGGTTGGAAGAAACGATCCAATATGACCCCCGGCTGGCCTTGCGGCACGCGGTGGCGCTGGTGCGGCGCGAAGGGGCCGCGTGGAAGGCGGTGAAAGCGCCGGAGGAGCTGCGCAGCGACACCGGCGAGCTGTACTACAGCCCGAGCGAGCGCCTCTTGACGATCGATGCGCCGCTGGCGGCAGGCGTCATCGGATTCACGGGCGCCAAAGCCGTGCGTGCAGGCGTTGTGGAAGTGCAACTGGCGGAGAGATCCAGAGGTTTTGTCACGCTGCTGGTGACCTCGCTCGACCAGAAGCCTCTTCGGGACTCCTCCCGAATGCTGCTCACGATTCCCGGCTATGTCTTGACTACTCAACCCTCGAGCGATCCGCCGCGGCCGCAACGATTCATCTTGTATCCCGGCACTACGGATTGGTGGACCCTGGAGCCGGAGCCTGGATCAACCCGGCCTAGCGGCAATCGTGGAGGAGGCGCACCGCCGGCCTGGATGGAGCAGGTGGAATGCCACGTAACGCTGCGCACGCGAGCAGCCAACCTCACGGTATATCCACTGGACAGCGCGGGCCAAAGGCTGACGGCGCTGGGGGCGGATTCAGTGACAAAAGCCCCAGACGGCGGTTTTCGGATTCATCTGCAAGCCGACGGCCAGGACTTGGCGCCTTGGTATGAGATTGTGCGGCAGTAGCCGTGCCGAATCCGGCCGCAGTCCTGCCCGGGCCAACTTCAGCGGACGCGGACCGTGACTTCCGCGGTCTCCATGCGCCCGCCCGGTGCGCGAGCGGTAAGCCGGAACGTGGTGGCATCATGGACCGGAGCACGGAAGCAGAACCGCTGAGCCGGTTTCAGCTCCTGAACCGGCGGGTCAATCGAGATGCTTTCCGCCTCCGGGGCCGAATAGCACAGGGTGACGGGAAAGCCGGCGGGAACCTCAGGTGATGCGGCCACAAACATGCGGATGAGCGCCGGCTCCGGCTTCGGCGCAGCCGCCGGCGCCGGAGACTTCACCGCCACGTTGACGTCCGCGTAGGCGCTGTGACCGTAGCGGTCGCGCGCGGTGAGCCGGTAGGTCGTGTCGCGCTCCGGGCTGACCGTAAAGCAGCGGTGATAACCGGGGCTGAGGGATTCTGCGGGAGGATCCAGACGGACCTCGGCGGCGTTCTCCACCCCGTAGCAGAGCAGCACGGACTCGCCGCGGATGATCTCCGTCTTGCCGGCATAAAAGTGAGTGATCTTGAGCCGCGGGGGAGACTCTGGAGTCTTCTCGGAAGTTCGGGGCGGCTCGGTGGGACCGCAAGCGCTGATCAGGATCAGGAGCGTGAGCGGAATGTAAGACCTCACCTTTTTATTATGCCGGTCCCCGGTGAAAGTGCGCCCGGTTTGGCGTTATGCTGACTGCCGGAGATCCATGCCGGCCAATCTGACCCCTGAGTACCTGGACGCGGAACAGGAATACAAGGCCGCCCGCACCCATCAGGAGCGGATCGCGGCCTTGGAACGGATGCTGGCCACGGTTCCCAAGCACAAGGGCACTGAGAAGCTCCAGGCGGACATCAAGCGGCGGCTGAGCCAGGAGCGCAAAGAGGCGCACAAAAAAGGCGGCTCGCGCTCGGCGCCTGTCTTTTTGGTGGAGAAGGAAGGAGCCGGGCAACTGGCGTTGATCGGCCCGCCCAACTCGGGCAAGTCGAGCCTGGTGGCGGCGCTCACCCATGCCGAGCCGGAGATCGCGGAGTTTCCTTTCTCGACCCGGCTTCCTTGTCCCGGCATGATGCAGTTCGAGAATGTACAGATCCAACTGGTGGACCTGCCGCCGCTGTCGCGCGACTTCATGGAGCCGTGGCTGCCTCAGGCGATCCGGCACGTGGGAGAAGGAATCTTGGTGGTCGACATTTCGGACCCGGATTTGCTCGAAGAGATTGAATTCATCGAGGGGTTGCTGGAAGAGCGGCGGCTGAAAAGGCCTCGGATGCTGGTGGCCAACAAGTCGGATCTCGATCCCACGGGGGAGGATTTTCGGGTACTACAGGATCTGTTGGGGGAGCGCTACCGGATGCTGGCGGTGTCGGCAGCCACGGGAGCGAACCTCGACCGGTTCCGCAGAGAGGTCTTCGATCTGCTCGAGCTGGTCCGTGTCTACACGAAACGGCCCGGGAAGCCCGCGGACCTGACTGCGCCGTATGTGCTGCGCCGGGGGGCCACGGTTCTGGATGTGGCGCGGCACGTGCACAAGGACTTCGCCGAGCGGCTGAAGTACGCCCGGCTCTACACCAAAGACGGCAGGCGGGATGGGTTGATGGTGGAGCGGACCCACTTGGTCGAGGACGAAGACATACTGGAGTTCCACGTGTGAGCAGATATGCCTAAAGTTCAGCACCCACCGGCCGATGGACAGACAGGAGGAAACTCCATTTGGCCCGGCAACTGACCCAGCAAGAAATCGACGCTGTATTCCGCAAAAGGCAGCTAGGAGGCGCCGAAGCGACGGGGCCCAAGGCGGCGCCTTTCGACTTCCGCCGTCTGGACCGGATTCCTAAGTCGCAACTGCGCGCCATCCGCCTGCTTCACGATAACTTCGTGCGGAATCTGGCCAGCAGCCTCTCCGCCTACCTGAGGACCTACATCGGGGTGAACCTGGTGAGCGTCGAGCAGTTGTCCTACGCCGAATTCCTGGACGGCCTAAGCTCGCCGACCTGCCTCGTCTCGCTCGGGCTGAGGCCCTACGAAGGATCGGCCGTGATGGAGCTGAACCCCGGCATGACCTTTCCCATCCTGGAAGCACTCATGGGGGGCAAAAGCAAAGTCAGCACGCCGCTCGAAAGGGAAATCACCGAAATCGAACGCCATCTGCTCGAAGGCTTGTTGCGGATCATCTTGCGGGACCTCAAGGAGGCCTGGGAAACGATCACATCCATTGATTTCAAGGTGGACTCCATGGAGACCGATCCGCAAATGCTTCAAGTCTTGGATCCCGGTGAGGCGTTTGTGGCCACGGGAATCGAGGTGCGCGTCGGAGAAGCGATCGGGATGATGAACCTGGCCATCCCCTCGCTCATCATTAAGATGATGCGCACCAAGTTCTCGCATCAGGGGGCAGGGCGCAAAGGGAAATCCAGCGACGCCGAGCGGGCTCAGATGTTGGGGCGGTTGATGAAGGCGCAATTGGGCTTGGACGTCCGGATGAGGGGGCAAACGTTGAGCCTGAGCGAGCTGCTCAACCTGGCGCCCGGAGATGCGCTGCTGTTTGACTATCCGGCCACACGAAAGCTGGACGGGCTGGTTCAGGGGGTTCTAAAGTTTCGAGGACAGGTGGTAGGGCAGGGACGCCGGCGGGCTTTCCTTATTGAAGAGCTGATTCCCGCGGGAAGCTGATGCGCTGGGGACAGGCCAAGTGCGCCAGCAGGCGGCGGTGAACCGGAAGGAGCTGGGCCGAAGCGGCCCCTCCAAGCGATTCCAGAATCGCCTCGAGCAATTCGGCGCGCTCGGCTTCCAGGGCAGAGCCGGGCGAACCGTAGGGATCCGGCGGCAGAGTGGGAAGCCGCAGCCGTGTCTCCGCTAAGCCCCGCCTAGCCCGGAGCCGGCTCGGCGCGCGGTGAGATGCCGAACAAGTGTGCATCACAGCCATACGTCCGCCTTATCGGCGGCCGGCGAGCGGATTTGAGCGGCAGCGGCGCTTGGTCAAAGCCCCAGCGGCAGCCGTCGATATGAGAAACGGCGGCCCCGTATGATCCGGCTCACGCGCCTTAACCATTTGCCCTTGGTGCTGAACTCGGACCTCATCGAGCACATCGAGGTCACACCCGACACCGTGATTTCCCTGACCACAGGTCAGAAGATCGTGGTGCTCGAATCCGCCGAAGAGGTCATGGAGCGGGTGCGGCAGTTCCGGCGAAGCATCTTTGAGGGACTAATCCGGTGCCCGGCCAGGGATGGGACGGAACCCGGTCCCTCGCCGGAGCAGCAGCGGGAGTGAGCAGGCGGGAATGGCGGACAAGACACCGGCGAAGCCAAAGAAGAAAAGCGGGTTGAAACCGGACCTGGCGACGTGCTGCGGGCTTTTGCTGGCCATCGGCGGGATCCTCGGCGGCCTGATTCTGGAAGGGGGAAGCATCAGGGACGTCGCCCAGATCACGGCAGCCATGATTGTGCTCGGCGGCACCATCGGGGCCGTGATGGTGACCACGCCGGTGGGGGTCCTGATCCGGGCCGCCAAAAAATTGCCGCTCGTGTTCCTGGACCGTCAAGAAAGCGCCTCGGAGGTGACCGAAGAGATCATCGCCTACGCTACCAAGGCGCGCAAGAGCGGAATCGTGTCGCTCGAACAGGACGCCGCAGCCATTCAGGATCCGTTTTTGAAAAAGGCCCTGGAGCTGGCCATCGACGGCATGGATCTCAACGAGCTGCGCAGCATGATGGAGCTCGAGATCAGCCTCGCGGAGCAACACGGTGAGGAGGAGGCGAAGGTCTACGAGGCGGCCGGCGGCTACGCCCCGACCATCGGAATCATCGGAGCGGTGCTGGGATTGATCCAAGTGATGAAACACCTGGAGAACATCGAGGAGGTCGGCAAGGGCATCGCCGTGGCGTTTGTAGCCACCGTGTATGGGGTGGGTTCGGCCAACATCATCTTCCTGCCCGCCGCCAACAAGCTGAAGGCGCGGCTGCGCAGAACGATCCACCTGCGGGAGCAGATGCTGGAGGGCGTGGTGGGCATCGTGGAAGGCTTGAACCCGAAGCTGATCCGGAGCAAGCTGGAGGCCTATTCGCGGCACGGCGAGCCGGGCAAAGCGGCCAAAGCCAGCAAGGCCTCCAAGGCGCCCAAAGGCGCGGCTGGGAAGGAAGCAGCCCCGGCCGCCGCGGCCAGCAACTGAGGGGAGCATGGCGAGGAAGAAAGGAGCGGCTGAGCACGAGAACCACGAGCGGTGGCTGGTCTCCTATGCGGACTTTATCACGCTGTTGTTCGCGTTCTTTGTGGTGATGTATTCCATCTCGTCGATCAACGAAGGCAAATACAAAGTCATTTCCGAAGCGCTGATCGGGGTTTTCACCGACTCCGATCGTTCGCTCAAGCCGATTCCGATTGGTGAGGAACGACCGAAAACCGTGACCCCGGCCAAGCCGCTGGTCAAGGAC
>JAIMAR010000162.1 GCA_023511855.1 Bryobacteraceae bacterium | reverse complement strand
GGTGACTCGGCCGCCATCTGGCGGATCCTGCGCGCGAACAGATCGCCCGGGCTGGGGCTGCGCTCCAGGAAGCGGCGCGCCAGCACGAACAGCTCGGCGGGCGTGATCTTCTGCAAAGCGCCCTCGACATCGCCCTCCTGCAATGCCGCGGCCACAGCATAGGTTCGCGCCGGCAAGGCCTGCTCGGCGAGGATTTCCAGCAGGCGCTCCCGCAGGGTGCGGTCCAGAACGCCCTCAGCGAGCAGGTTGCGCCCATGGCGCAGATGCAGGGCGAGCCAGTGCATCTGCGCCGGAGTCACGTTCCACCAGCGTGGGATCTTGGCGCTGACCAAAATCTGCGGCACGAGGTCGCCCCAGATCAGGGCCTGCTCGCGAGTGGGGATCAGGAAGTTCTGCTCACTCTCGGCTAGGGTGTAGGGCAGTCCGGCGAGCGAACCAACGAGCCTTCCGCCGGCGCTGGAAGGCCAACCGGTGGCGTACAGATACGCTTCTTGCCAGCTCACCTGGAGGTTGGCCTGTCCGATGAAGTCGTGGCTGCGTACGAACAGCGGGTTGGAGCGCAATAGCTCGGCGCCGGGCGGCGCGTAGTAGGCGTAGTTGAAGCCGACCAGCGTGTCGCGCAGCAAAGGCGCCAAGTTGCCGCGGATCTCCTGGAGGCGCTGCGGGTCGCCGGCAGCTTTTTCCACCATCGACCGGAGGTTCAAGCGCCGCTGGCGTTCGATGTGGCGGTCCGGCCAGTAGCCGAAGACCATCGCGTTACGCTCGGGGGCGCTCAGCGAAGCGCGGGCGGCGGTGAGATCGCTCAAGCGGGCGCTGATGCGGTCAATCAGAGCAAAGCTGGGCTTCTCGCCCCGGCCGATTTGCTCCAAATGGTCCGCCAATTGGAACAGGACGTTCAAGGGGATCAGCTTCTGCGCCTCGAGGTAAGAGAGCATCTCGGCGACCAGCTGGCTGTGCCATTCGCGGCCGGCTTGCGCCGGACCGGCCAGCAGGTCCAGCAGTTGCTCGTGCGGGTTTCCTTCTGAAGCGCCCGCCGACTTCAGCAGCAGGCCCAGCCCCGCCCGGCCGGCGTCGAAGAGTTGAACTGGGTTCTGGACGGGCTCGAAGGCCTCCAGCAAGCCGGTGAGCGCGGCATCCGCCTGGGCCGGCGGGATGGCCGACTGGCGGCACAAAATCTGCCAGAGGCCGAGCAGGCCCTGGAAGGAACCCAACACGTCGGCGCGGAGACCTTGATTCCGGAGGCGGTCCACTTGGGCGGCGTAGTCCAAGAAACGGATGATGGTAGCATCCGTCAATAAAGGAGCTTCGTTGAGGACCGCGTATTGGGCCCGCATCTTGCGGAAATCGCGGATGAGGCGTTCGACGGTGGCGGGTTCCAGCGGCCGGGCGCGGCGGCGGTTCATGTCGCTAATGGTCATGAACATCCGCAGGGGCTCGTTGTCCAGGCTGCGGCGGCAAAGAGCGAACAGGGCCTCGAGCACGTCATCCGGCTCGCGCCAGTCTTTGGCGAGGCGGGTCAGCCGGGCGTCGTAACGGCCTTGCGGCTGCTTGGCGAACAGGGCGCTCCAGACCGCGATGCCGCCGGGGATGTGCGGACGTCCGTCCCGCTCGAGGCGCAGCCGGGTGGTGAGCAGCAGCATGTCGGTATTGGCGCGGAAGACGGGCCGGGCGGGTCCCGGGCTGGTGACGCGGCCGCGGATTGCCAAGTAGAAGCGACGCAGCCGTTCGGGCTCGGTGAGGTAGTCTTGAACCGGGCCGCTAATGCGGGAGAGCGCATCGAAGTAGCTGGCCAGCCAGCCGTCGTCCCGGCTGATGAGGCGCTCAAAAAACTCCGCGCCCTTTTCGGGTGGAGCGCCCACCAGCTCCTGCCACATCTTCTCGGAGCGCGCGCCGCCGGGCACAACAGCTTTGCCGCCCCGGATCTGGAACATGCTGCCGTAAAAGTCGAGCACGTGGGCGAAGGCGCGCAGGCGCTGCGCGGGGATGGCTTTCTTCAACTCCGCTGCCGTTTCCGGATCCGGCTTGGACATGGCCAGATAGAAGCGGGCCAGGGAGGGATCGGAGATGAAGTTCTCAATGAACTGGCCCTCCAGCTTCTCGCGGGAGCCGAGCCAGTACTCCTCATCATAAAGGATGGGCACGCGGCTGGGCCGGTAATCGTATTCAAAAGGACGGTTGGTGCGCAGCGCCTGCTCCAGTTCCGCCAGCGGGAAGCCGGAGTCGATGGTGAGGAAGGCGCGGGTGGCGTTGACCGTTTCGAGCACCACCTCGCTGCCGCATCCGCCCCGCATGCGGTAGCCGAGGATGCGAAGCAAATCGCCCGTCTTTTCGGATTCGCAAGTCTCAATGCGGAGGATTCCTTCCGGCCCTGCCAGTTTTTCCAGTTCGCGGGCCTGCGAGAGGTAGCGGGTGAGCAGCTTCAGAAACTCGGTCGGCTCGAGTCCCTCCTGGCGTCCGCCGGCGCGGAAACCGTTAATGACCACGCTTCGGGCCAGATCCAGCAGAAGCTCCTCAGGGGTCGAATCCTGGGAGACGGCGGCCATCCGCTTGAAGGAATTCAGGGGGCCAGGGATCGTGACGTAGGAGGGGGAGGGGCGCGGCGGCGGTGGACTCAACGTGGCGCCTTGCCATTTGGTGCCTCCAGCCTTGTGGTATTGCTCTAACAAACGGCCGGCCGCGGCCCGGTCCCCTTCGCTCAGGGCGAGCAGGACCAGCCTTTCCAGAATCGTCCGGCGCTGTTCGGGGGCGGAGCCGGCAGGCAGGGCGTCCAGCCAGCGTTCGTAGGCTCGGCGGGCTGCGGGGTTTCCGTGAAAGTCCAGAAATTCGGCGTATGCCCCGAGGACGGAAATCGGCGCGTTCGGGGCGCCGGCGGCTTCTCTTAACAGGAGTTCAGCTCTGGCGCTGTCTCCATTTCGCTCCAGTTGCCTGGCTTGCTCCAGCACGTCCGGCTGGGCGAGCACGGCGGCGGCTACGGCGATTCCCAGAAAAAGCGCACGCGCCTGCATAGGTCCCTCGCTCCGGCTGATTTGTTAGATACTTTACCATGAATCCCACTTTACGGAATGCCCGTCAAGCCCCCTGCGCAGGCGAGAGAACCCCTCGAAACATTAAAGCATTCCTAAAGGCATGTCACGAGCGGGTGCGGGAAAAGCCTGCTCCAGCTTAGCCAGTTCCTCCGGCGTGAATTCCCAGCCGGTTCCGCCGCTGTTTTCCCGGACGTGATCCAGGCGTGAGGCTTTTGGAATCGTGAATACGTTCGGCTGCCGCGTCAGGAAATTGAGGATCACCTGGCGGGGGGTGCGGCCGATGCGGGCGCCGATTTCGGACAGCAGTTTTTCCTCTCGGCTTCCCGGGCGCGGGAAGTCGGAATGGGCGAAAGGACTGTATCCCACCACAGCAATGCCGCGCTCGGCGCAGTAGGGGATCAACCGGCGCTCGATCCCGCGGTCCTTGAGATGATAGAGGACCTGGTTGGCGGCCAGCCGCTGCGTGGTGAGGCAACGCTCGGCGGCCTTGAGGTCTTCGACGTCGAAGTTACTGACGCCGAGGTAGCGGATCTTGCCTGCGGCTACCAGAGCCTCCATGGCGCTCATAGTTTCTTCGAGAGGATGACTGCCGCGCCAGTGGAGCAGGTACAGGTCGAGGTAGTCGGTTCGGAGGCGCCGCAGACTGCGCTCGCAGGCGCGCAGCGTGCCCTGGTAGGAGGCGTTGGAGGGGAGGACTTTGCTCACCAGGAAGACCTCGTGGCGGCGGCCGGCGATGGCCTCGCCGACGAGCTCTTCGGCGCGGCCGTTGCCGTACATTTCGGCGGTGTCGATGTGGGTCATGCCAAGGTCCAGTCCCAGCCGCAGGGCCTCTACGGCCCGGCGCTCGGCCTCGCGGTTGCCCTCGATCATCCAGGTGCCTTGCCCGATGACGGAGACGGGAACGCCGGTCCAACCGAACGGTTTGGTCAGCATGGCGGATTTACTTCTCCAGGCGGTAGGCCGTAAGGCCACTCAGCAACTTCGGATAGAAGTCGGTTGATTTTTGGGGCATCACGCCACCGGCTAGCGCAATGCGAGCCACCTCATGCACCGAGACGGGCTCCAACAGGAAGGCTAGAGCGGCCTGCCCCTGGTGGACTTCCTCCAAAGCCGCCTCGGCGCCGCGGATGTAACGGATCCGTTTTTCGTTCTTCACATCTTCCTCTCCGATGCCGAGCAGATCCTTGAGGATTCGCGCATGGAGAAAAGATACATCCAGCGTTTCCGGCGCGCGGGGCGCTTCTAAAAGGTACAGGCGATCCGGCGCGGCCGCCACTCCGATGCGGACGAGATCCGGGTGGGGTTCCCTCCAGGCATTCCGCAGCCCGCCAAGTGAGGCGAGCGGCGTGAGCCGGAACTGGGAAGACGCCGCTTGGAGGAAGGCGTCGGCATCCGCCTCGCCGACCAAACGGTGCGTGGCCAGGATCCGCAGCCCCGGCGAATCCAGGTTGACGAAGGTCATCATCAGCTTGCGGGCGTCGTCAAGCTCGGGATGTTCGTTGCGGAAGGCGAGGGCGGTTTCGTAGCGGTGATGGCCGTCAGCGATGATCAGTTTCTTGTCCCACATGGCGTGCTGGATGGCGGAGATCCAGACGGGTTCGGCGATCCGCCACAAGGTGTGGACGGCGCCGTACTCATCGGTGACGGAAGCGATAGGTTCCTCGGAGGCGGCCTCGTCTAGGACACGGTCCACTTCGCCGGCCGGATCGGGATAGAGCATGAAGATTTGCTCAAAGTGGGTGCGGATATGGCGGAGCAGTTCGAGCCGGTCTTGTTTGGGGCCGCTGAGGGTGTGCTCATGGCGGTGAACGATGCCCGCCGAATAGTCTTCGACGGGGCCCAAGCCGATGAAGCCTTTGCGGACCAGGCGTTCGCCGGTATCGGGCACGGAGAATTCTTGAAAGTAGGCGAACAGGCACGGCTGGGGCTCCTGAATGAGCAAGCCCTGCTGGATCCATTCGGACAGATAACGCGCGGCGCGGGTATAGACGTTGTTCGAGGGCGAGTCCTCGGGGAAGCGCTCGCCGAGGATGATGCGGACCAGGTTGTGCGGGCTCAGCGTGAGGTAGCGGCGCTGCATATCCGGAGTGATCTTGTCGTAGGGCTGGGTGACGAGATTCTCCAGCGGGCCGGTCTGGGGAGCGAAGCGATAAGCACGGAACGGATAGATGTCAGCCATGATTTAAGTTCTTAGGATAACAAGCGCGTGCGGGAGGGAAGCGCTGAGCCGATGCCGCGCTGCGGGGGAGGCCAGGCAGGTCTTCTAATGGGTAGGCGGAATTCGAGGCGGTTTCCGGGTGAATGACGGATGGCGGCTGGTTCTTTGGTGCCGCTAGATGGTAGTTGGGAGCGAAGATTTCGATGGAGTCCGGTGGCGGGACCGCGCAGGAGCGGAAAGGCGCCGCCATGGTGGAGCTGGCGCTCGTGCTGTTGCCTTTGGTGGCGATCTGGGCGGCGCTGGCCGACTTCAGCTTTGCGATCTTTCTGAAAGCGACATTTCAGCACGCCGTGCGGGAAGGCGTGCGCTACGCGGTCACCAGCCGCACGGAGCCGGGCATGGGACACGACGCTTCGATCAAGACGGTGGTGCAGCGGCATGCCATGGGGTTTCTCAATGGCCCGGAGGGGGCCTCCAAGATCCACATCCGCTACTACGTGCCGGGAACATTCGCCGAAACCCAAAGCAACGCCGGCGGCAATATCGTCGAGGTTTCCATCGAGAATTACCGCTGGAATTGGATGGCGCCCGTATTGCGCGGCAACGCATCGCCGCTGATGCTGGTGGTCCGCTCTTCGGACCGGATGGAGATGCCGCCGGGCGGGATTTCGCCGGCACGGTAAGCGGGGGGAGGAATGCGGAGGCAAGGAACGATTCGCCGGCGGCGCGGAGAGCGCGGGGTCGAGCTGGTGGAGTTCGCGCTGGTGATGGCGCTGCTGACACCGTTGCTGCTCGGCAGCGTAGGCGCCGGGTTGAACCTGATCCGCAGCATCCAGGTGGTGCAAGTATGCCGCGATTCTGGCCACATGTTTTCGCGCGGAGTGGATTTCTCTGATCCGGGCAACCAAGTTCTGATCGAGCGGCTGGCCCACGGACTGGACATCCGCATTGCGGGAGGCACGGGAGTGGTGATCCTGTCCACGGTCCTGATGGTGGGGCCGGATCAATGCGCCGCGGGGGGCGTACCCACAGGGAGCTGCACCAACTTGAACCAGCCGGTCATCGTGAAGCGGGTGGTCATCGGCAACGCCGGGGCCAGAGCCAGCGCCTTCGGCACGCCTCCGCCTTCGATCATTGACGCCAATGGCAACGTGCAGAACTACTTGACCAACACCGGGGCGCGGGCTACCGGATTCAACGCGGTGCTGCCGTTGCAGCCGGGCGACACCGCCTACGTTTCGGAAGTGTATGTGCCATCCGCCGACTATAGCTTTCTCGGCTCGGCCAACAGCGGCGTCTACTGCCGCACCTTTTTCTGAACGAATATGAGGACCCAACGGAACCACCGCGAGAAGCAAAAAGGAGTCACGCTGATCCTGACGGCCATGGCGGCCGGAGTGGTCCTGCCGCTGGTGGGTCTGTCGATCGATGCGGGCGTGCTGTACGCAATTAAGGCCAAGCTGCAAGCCGCGGCCGACGCCGGGGCGCTGGCGGGGGCGCGTTCGCTCAACCGCGGACTGGATCTGGCCAGCCAGAGCGACAGCGCGCGGGCCACGGCGCTGGCGTTCTTCAACGCCAACTTTCCGGAGGGGCATTTCGGGGCGCGGAACCGCTCGGCGAGCGTAACCATCACCGAGACTGCCTACCGCACGCGAACGGTCCGGGTGGACGCCACCGTGACGGCGCCGACTTGGTTTCTGGGCCTGCTCGGGATCCGCTCCACCGAGGTGCGGGCCACCGGCATGTCCTCGCGCCGAGACGTGAACATGGTGCTGGTGCTGGACCGCTCTTCTTCGATGAGCGGCGCCATGAGCGCGATGCGCAACGCCGCCCGGATGTTTGCCGACAAGTTCGCCGAGGGGCGTGACCGCGTCGGACTGATCGTCTTCGGAGGCGCCAGCGTGCTGGCGTTTCCCAATCCCTCGCCTTCGGGTCCCTCTCCTTACTTTAAGAGCGCCAGTCCGAATGTAGACACTCTGATTAGCCGGACCGTCAACGGGGGCAATACCGGCACCGCGCAGGCTCTCTGGATGGCTTACCAGGAGCTGGTGAAGCTCAACGAGGCCGGGGCTCTGAATCTGATCGTCTTTTTCACCGACGGGTTGCCTAACGGGATCGTGGCTGATTTCAACGTGCCGGAGCCGTCGCAGAACCTGCTGCGCGCCACGAGCGGCTGCAAGTACCGGCTGGTTCAGAATCGGCCCATGATCGGGTTCATCTCGCAAACGTCCGGATTCGCCCCCACGGGCAACACAGTGGGGATTAAGCTGCACAACGCCAGCACGGTGTCCAGCGTCAACGAAGGCGTGATCACCACCAACAGCGACGGCTGCGCCTTCCGGAACAACCAGAACTACATGCGGCAGGACGTCGCCCGTATGCCCGCCCGGGATTATTACGGGAACGCCACCACCGGCTATGTCCCGGTCGATTTGACGCGGGTGGATTCGCCGCAGCAGATCGGATACGCTTCGTTGAACGCCGCCGACCATGCGGTCCGCCGCATCCGCCAGGACTCGGCGCTGAACGTGGTCATCTACTCGATCGGGTACTACGGCGGCAACGAATACCCCGATGAAGAGTGGCTGAAGCGGGTGGCCAACGACCCAAGGAGCTCGTCTTTTGACCCGTCCAAGCCGCCGGGCCTTTACGTTCGGGCGCCGACCGCCGCGGACCTCAACTCCGCGTTCGCCACCGTGGCCAGCGAGATCCTGCGGTTGGCGTTGTAGCCGCCGCTGCCCTCGAGCATAGGTCAAAGCTCCCCCGCCACACGGGGCAAAGGCGGGCTGGACAGAATCCTCGACCGGAGGATCAACACTTTGCGAAAATGATGCTGGATGACCGTTGAAATCGAGGGCGTGACCCTGCATTTGGCTCACCCGGACGAGCTGCCGGCGCGGTGGGTGGGGCAGGAGGAGCCGCTGCGGCAGTTGCTGGCCGCATGGCTGGTGATCGATCCGCGCGACGTGCCCATGAACCCGCGCCTGGTGGGCAAGCCCGGGGTGGGGAAGACCACGCTGGCCTACGCCGCCGCCAAGCGACTGAAGCGGGAGGTCTACATCATGCAGGCCACCGTGGACACCCGGCCCGAGGATCTGCTGGTCACGCCGGTCATCGAAGGCGCCGGCAAACTGCGCTACGTGGCCTCCCCGCTGGTGACGGCCATGATCCGCGGCGGGGTCGTGATCCTCGACGAAGGCAACCGGATGAGCGAGAAAAGCTGGGCCAGCCTGGCCCCGCTTTTGGACTCGCGGCGCTACGTCGAGTCCATCGTCGCCGGAATCAAGATCAAGGCCCACCCGGATTTCCGCTTCGTCGCCACGCTCAACGACGACGCCTCCACCTTCGACCTGCCCGAATACATTCACTCGCGCTTGCAGCCGCAAATTCTCATCGACTTCCCCGAACGCGACGAAGAGTATCTGATTTTGCGGGAGAACCTGCCGTTCGGCGAGGAGAGGATCCTCCAATATGTGACCGAGTTCCTCCAGCAGGCGCACGCGGCGGACGAGCGTTACACGGTGCGGGATGGCATCAACATCGGGCGCTTCGCCATGAAGTTGCTGCGCGAGCTGAGCTACATCGATGAAAGCCGGGCGCTGGAGGCGGCCGTGCTGGAGACGCTGGGCGAAGAGGCGCTGCGTTATGTCCCGCGAGTCCGTAGCTGAAGTCGGCGGCTTGCGCCGGGGGCGGTTTCTGTACTTTCCGGTGGTTCCGGGCCGGATGGAGTTCGCCGTGGAAGTGCGGCGAATGTTATTGCGGGAGCAGCCCCAGGCCGTTGCGATCGAAATTCCTTTCAGCTTGAGCATGTTCTTCCGCCGCGCCGTTGGGCGGCTGCCGGAGATGTCGGTTCTGCTCTATCCGGAGAACCCCTGGGCGGAAAACCCTGACCAGGAGGAGGAAGAGCGGATGATCTACTTGCCGGTGGAGCCGGCCGATCCGTTCGTGGAAGCGGCGAGGACGGCGGAGGAGATCGGGGCGG
>JAIMAR010000161.1 GCA_023511855.1 Bryobacteraceae bacterium | reverse complement strand
GCTGGGGGCCAGGCAATTGGGAGGTTTCGGGACGATCGGTGACGCCCTGCGGCCCAGCGTATAACCGGGCACGGGTGACCCCTCCGGCGAAATATCTCAGCGACATTGACTACACGGCGAACTTCGAGGAGTTCCTTGAGCGTAGGCCGGCGGGCGCGCCGTTTTGCTTCTGGGCAGGGTTCTCGGAGCCGCACCGCGAGTTCGAGCCCGGGGCAGGGAAGAAGCATGGCAAGGGGCTTGCGGAGGCACCTGTGCCGCGATTTCTGCCGGATGTGGATGCCGTGCGCAGCGACATCGCCGACTATGCTTTTGAGATTGAGTACTACGACAAGCACCTGATGCGCATGTTGGAGGTTTTGGAAAAGCGCGGTGAGCTCGAAAACACTCTCATCGCGGTCACTTCCGATAACGGCATGGCCTTTCCGCGGGCCAAAGGCAATCTCTACGATTTCGGCGTCCGCGTTCCCCTGGCCATCCGCTGGGGCAGCCGCCTGCGTGGAGGACGCACCCTGGATGACTTCGTGCGGCTGACCGATCTTGCGCCCACCTTCCTGGAAGCCGCCGGGCTGCCTTCGCTGCCTGGCACGACGGGCCGGAGTCTGATGCCGCTGCTGACCTCCGGCTTACTGGGCCAAGTGGACGCTTCGAGGGATTTTGCGGTGTTTGGAATGGAGCGACACTTTCCGGGGAGCCGCCCGGACGGGGCAGGTTATCCCTGACGGGGCATTCGGACGACGGGGCGGCTCTACATCCGGAATTATGCGCCGGAGCGCAACCCCGCCGGAGACCGTCCGGGTCCGGTCTGGCCCGCCGGCGACCCTGTGGGCGGCTATGGCGACGTCGATGGCTCTCCCAGCAAGACTTACCTATGGACCAACCGGCACAAGCATCCGGAGCTTTACCAATTAGCCTTTGGCAAGCGGCCCGCTGAAGAGCTTTACGACATGCGCCAGGACCCTTACAGCCTGCGCAACTTGGCGGGGGAGAATCAACTGACGGGCTTGCGCAAGGTGCTAGCCAAGCGGCTGGACCAATACCTCATCGCTACGGCCGACCCGCGCGCCACCGGCAAAGGCGAGCTACTGGATGAGATCATGAAGCGCTACCCGGTCCAGGGCGCCAATCAGGCTCCCGCGCGCTAGCGGCGGTTTCGCCACACACAGGAGGGGCCAAATTTTCCGGTCCATGGCTTATTACACCGGCGTTCCGAATTCTGGTAATAGTATTTGCGAGGAGAATCCAGATGAAGAGCTCGTGGTTGTCCTGCGTGCTGGTTTCCGTTCTTTTATTGGCTGGATGCGCCCGGCAGAATAATGCCTCCGCGGTGTTTGAGCGCATGGATCCCGCCTTCGACGCCCTGCTGCGCCCTGAGTCCGAAGTCGAGTTGGTGGCGACGGGGTTTGTTTTTACCGAGGGTCCGGTCTACAGGCGGGACGGCGTGTTGCTGTTCAGCGACATCCCCGTCAACGCCATTTACAAGTGGTCGCCGCAGATGGGGGCAAGCGTGTTCCGCCGGCCGGCCGGCTACGATGGGCCACCGATGCCCGAGGGGTCTTACATCGGTCCCAATGGCCTGACGCTGGACAAGGAGGGCAGGCTGGTCATCTGCGAACACGGCAACCGGCGGGTCACGCGGCTGGAGCAAGACGGCACGCTCACAGTGCTCGCGGACCGCTATCAGGGCAAGCGCCTCAATAGTCCCAACGACGCCGTTTTCAAGTCCGATGGCGCGCTGTATTTCACCGATCCGCCTTACGGACTCCTCAAGCAGGATGAAGACCCGGCCAAGGAGCTGAAATTCAACGGGGTCTACCGCCGGAATCCGGACGGGACCTTGGTGCTGCTCACCTCCGAGCTGAGCCGCCCCAACGGGCTGGCCTTTTCGCCGGATGAGAAGGTTCTTTACGTGGCCAACTCGGACGCCGCGCGCAAGATCTGGATGCGTTACGAGGTCAAGCCCGACGGCACGCTCGGCCCCGGGCAGGTGTTCTACGACGCAACCGCGCGCAAGGAAGAGGGCGCCCCGGACGGGATGAAGGTTGACACAAACGGGAATCTATATTGCACAGGTCCGGGCGGCATCTGGGTTTTTTCACCGGACGGCAAGCACCTGGGCACGATTCACTTTCCCCAAGTGCCGGCCAACCTGGCCTGGGGCAAGTATGCCAAGACTCACGAGGAGAGTCCGCTCGGGGAGGGTGAGAAGGCCGACACGTTGTACGTGACTGCTCGGACTGCGATCTACCGGGTGCGGCTGGCGGCTTCCGGCGTGGTTCCTTAATGGGGCCGGCCGTCATGCCCGGCATGCCAAGAGCTGCGGCGCGGAGTGGCTTTTCACAATGGCTGACAGCTAGTTCAGGCTGCGCTGCCGTGTGCGAAAATGAGGCTGTCGGATGGTTGCCGAAGGAATCTATTACGCGCTCGCACTGGCCGCCGGGGGAGGCTTGGTGTCCTACTTATCCAGACCGGCGTTCGGGGCGCCGTTGTTTCTCTTGGCTGCTTTCTGCCTGTATTTTTTCCGGGACCCGGAGCGTCCGGTTCCGTCCGGACCGGTGGCCGTCTCTCCGGCCGATGGGAAGATCGTTTCGATTCGGAGCGAGGACGCGCGGCTGACGCGGATTAGCATCTTTCTGAGCGTTTTTGATGTTCACGTTAACCGCTCTCCGGTGGGAGGCAGGATCGAGGAGATTCAGTATCAGCGGGGCCGGTTCCTGGTCGCCAGCCGCGAGGATGCGTCACTGGTGAACGAGAGCAACACGATTACCGTTCAGCCGGTGGAGGGCGGGCCGGTGGTCTTCAAACAGATCGCGGGCATTCTGGCGCGGCGCATCGTGTGTCACAAGCGGCCGGGCGAAGTGGTGCGCACCGGCGAGCGGATCGGGCTGATCAAGTTCGGAAGCCGGGTGGATGTTTACCTGGGGCCGGAATGGGAGGTCCAGGTCGCGCTAGGGGACAGGGTCAAAGCCGGCTCGAGCATCCTTGCGCGGCGCCGTGGGGCCGGGGAGGGATCGTAGCGGGCGATGGGACGCTTGGATGCCCAGCGGCACTTGATGGAACCCAACTCGGGCGAGCGCCGGCCCAGGCGCGCCGCTTATGCGCTTCCCATGTTGTTCACCGCGGGGAACGTGTTTCTGGGTTTTCTGGCGGTGATGAAGTCCTTCCAGGGCGCGTTGATGGCCATGTCCGGCGATCTGGGGCCGAACCCGCACTTTGAGGTGGCCGCCAAGGCGATCGGCGTAGCGGTTCTGGTGGACGGGCTGGATGGCCGGATTGCCCGGCTCACCGGGACCACCAGCGAGTTCGGCCGGGAGATGGATTCGCTGGCCGACGTCATCACCTTCGGTGTGGCTCCCGCCGTGCTGGCCATCTCCTGGGGCGCGCAATTCGTGGACGGCAGCATGGACCCCTTGATTCGGGACTACCTGCGGCGGGCAGCGTATTTCATCGGGTTTCTGTACTTGCTGTGCGGCGCCGTGCGACTGGCCCGTTTCAACATCCAGAGCAACCCGGTGCCGAAGAACCCGGGCCGGGCGGACCGGAAGTATTTCGTCGGTCTTCCTATTCCTGCCGCCGCCGGGCTGATCGCGGCGGTGGTGTTCGCGACGGGCTGTGTGCCGATCGAGTCCTGGCCCCTGTCGGCGGCGTGGCTGGCGCTGCTGGCGTTACTGAGCTTTTTGATGGTGAGCACGTGGCGCTACCGCAGCCTCAAGGACGTTCAGTTGCTGCGGCCGATGAGTCCCCTCACCGTCATTTTATGGGGAGCGGCGTTTTATCTTATTTGGAACTTTCCCCAAGCGACTCTGCTGGCGATGGCCGTTACTTATGTAGGCAGCGGGATCGTAGTGCGGGTGGCGGGAGTGCT
Organism: Bryobacteraceae bacterium; assembly: GCA_023511855.1. Taxonomy (GTDB): domain Bacteria; phylum Acidobacteriota; class Terriglobia; order Bryobacterales; family Bryobacteraceae; genus JAIMAR01. The sequence continues at coordinate 5,445 of JAIMAR010000161.1, read as the reverse complement.
CCGGCGCAAAGTCAAGCCGCACCCCAGTCCGCAGCCGCGCGGAATGCCTGGCTAAGACCATGCCGCAGATGCCCACCATCGCCATCGTTGGCGGCGAATCGCTGATCGGCCGGGAAGTCCGGGAGGTGCTTCAGGAGCGAAAGCTCCCCGCCCGGGTGCAGCTCATCGGCGTCGACGAGGATGTCTTCACCCTGACCGAGCAGGACGGCGAAGCGGCGATTATTCCGCCGCTCGACGAGGCTAGTCTCACGGGCGCGCAAATCGCCATTCTGGCCGGTTCGGCGGACTCCAGCCGCCGGGCGCTGGCCTTGATCGCCCGCTCGCCGGTGCGGCCCGCCATCATCGACCTGACTTACCTGACCGAGGATGAACCTTCGGCGCGGCTGCGGGCGCCGCTGGTCGAGGAATCGGAGCCGGAGTTGCCGCCGCAAGCGATCCACGTAGTCGCGCATCCGGCCGCTTCGGCGCTGGCTCTGCTGTTGCTTCGCCTGGACGAGAACTTCCCGGTGCGGCGTTGCCTGGCGCACATCTTTGAGCCGGCCAGCGAACGAGGCCACCGGGGGCTGGAAGAGCTGCGGCAGCAGACGGTGAGCCTGTTGTCGTTCCAGCCTGTTCCCAAGAATGTCTACGATGCGCAACTGGGCTTCAATCTGCTCGCAAGCTTCGGGAGCGGTGCGCCCGAGACTCTGCTTTCGATCGAGCTGCGAATTGAGAAACACCTGGCGAGTTTGCTTTCGGCCCGGGGCGTAGGTTGGATGCCCTCGCTGCGGCTGGTGCAAGTCCCGGTGTTCCATGGATATAGCATCTCGGCTTATGTGGAGTTCGGCTCGGCGCCGGATCTGGCTGCGCTGAGCTCCGCGCTGGCTTCGGCTCAAGTGGATGTGCGCACAGGGCAGGCGGAGCCGCCGGACAGCGCCGGCTTCGCCGGGCAGTCTGGCATCGCTGTGGGCTCGATCGCGGCGGACCGGAACAACCCCAGCGCGGTGTGGTTCTGGGTGGTGGCCGACAATTTGCGCTTGATGGCGGATGAAGCCGTGGCCGTGGCCCGGGCGCTGCTGCGGCGCGCCGGGGCAGGGGATGCGGCATGAGACGGCGGAGTCTGTTGAGCGCCGGGTTGTGCGCGCTGGCCGCAGCGGGATTGGGATGCGGTTACCGGCTGGCTGGAAAGGCCGACATGATGCCAAAGAGCATCCAGACATTGGCCATCCCGACGTTCCGCAACGCAACGCTGCGGTACCGGCTCTCGGAGCGGATGCCGGCGGCGATCGCCGAGGAGTTTCTCAAGCGGACCCGCTATCAGATCGTCTCCGACCCCGATCAGGCCGACGCCTTGCTGGAGGGCAGCATTACGCAGTACAACGCCTGGCCATCGGTTTTCGACCCGGCCACCAATCGTGCCAGCATGGTTCAGGTCAGCCTATATCTGGACATTCGCCTGGTTGAGCGCGCGACGGGAAAGGTTCTGTTCTCGCGCAACCGCTGGGAGTTCCGGGAGCGCTATGAGATCAGCATCGATGAGCGGGCCTACTTTGACGAGAGCGACGCGGCCATGGAGCGGCTGAGCCGGGATGTCGCCCGCACCCTGGTCAGCGGGATTCTGGAGGATTTCTAGTTCGTGAGCCCGGAGCAGTTTTTGAACCAGCTTCAGCGCGGAGAGGCCCCGCCGGTTTGCCTCCTGCTCGGCGCCGAGCCCTACCGCCGGGAGGTCTGCCGCAAGGCTTTGATTCGAGCCGCGCTGGGAGAAGAAGACCTCGAAGCCGGCCTGAGCCGTTTCGATTTGCGCGAGACGAGCTGGCGTGAGATTACCGACGACGCCTGCTCGCTTTCCCTGTTCGCGCGTCGGCGGCTGTTGTGGGTGACTAACGCGGAAGCCGCCCTGCCGAGAGGAAAGGAGGCGGACGCGGAAGCGGAACAGGCCGAGTCTGCTACGCCAACCTCAATCGACCCTCTGCTGGAGTATTTGAAGCGTCCGGCGCCAGGCGTGACGATTGCGGTTGAGGCCAGCCGTTTCGAGCTGGATGGAGAGGATAAGGCCAAGGCCGAACGCGTGAAGAAGCTCTACGCTGCGATCCCGGTGCAGGTAGAGTTCCCGCGGCTCTCCGCCGCCGAAGCCAGGCAGATCGCGCAGCGGCTGGCGCAGAAGGCCGGCTTGAGGTTCGCCGACGACGCGCTGGATGCGCTGGTGGAAGCGTTGGGGGCCGATGGGATGCGCATCGCCAACGAGATTGAGAAGCTGCGCCTGCACGGCGGGTTCCAAGGTCCCATCACCGCCGCACAACTGGCGGCGCTGGTGCCGGATTCGAGCGTCTCGACCATCTTCGCGCTGGTCGACGCTCTGGGCCGGAGAGACCGCAAGGCCGCTCTCGAAATCACGGACCGCCTGCTGCGCCAGGGCGAATACATGCCGCTCGCCTTGAGCTTCCTGGCGGGGCTGCTGCGGCTGGCGCTGGCCGCCCGCGAGATGGGACTGCGGACGCCGCAACAGGTGCAAAACGCCTTTTCGCGGCCGGGCCGGCCGGTCTGGCCCTCGCGGGCGCAGCAGATTCTTCAGGCGGCCCGCATGTTCAGCGGGCAGGATCTTTCCCGGACCTTGATCCGCATCTTTGAGACCGACCGCGCGTTCCGCGACGCCCGCCCCGACGACCGGCTGGTGATGGAAAACTTCATCTTCGGGCTGGCCGGTCCGGCGCGGTGAGCCGCTGGTGGGCAAGTAAGCCTTCAGGGATCCGTTCGAAGACTGCCGTCCTGCGGGGGGATTCGGTTCGCAAGCGAAGAAGGGACCGGACGGCGCACGGGGCGCCGTCCGGCGATGGGCGGATGGGGAGCTAAGCCAAGGCCATCCTCAGAAGTAATACTTGAAGCCGAGCTGGACGTTGCGCGAGCCAACTTTGACGCCCGAAATGACCCCGAAACTGCCCGCGCCGAAGCTGGTGGCCGGATCGCTGAAGATCGGCGTATTGGTGGCGTTGGTGGCTTCCAGCCGGAACTCAGCGCGTTGGCCTTCTTTCGTGGCCCAAGTTTTCAGCAGCGCGGCGTCCAGCGTGCGGATGCCGGGACCGCGGTAGTTGAGGTAGCGTGGAGCCGTGCCGAAAGTGTCCGGATCGGGACGCAGGAATGCCGACACGTTGAAATAACCGGTGAGGCGATCCTGCATTCTTCCTGAGGTCGACGGGTCGCCGATCAAGTGCGGCCGCTGTGTGCCGTTCCACAGCGTCCCTCCGCTCTGCGAGACCTGAAGGGGATTGCCTCCTTGAGCGGTGAGGAAGCCGGAGACCTCCCAGCCACCGATGAAGGCATCCAAGATTCGGTTGACATCACGGCCGAAGAAACGGCCTCTACCGAACGGGAGCTGATAGGCGCCAGAGACCACCAGGCGGTGAGCGATGTCATGAGCCGACAGCGACTTCTCGAGTCTGCGGTTGAGCGGGTTCTGCATGGCCGTGCTGCCGCCCAGCCAGGCGTAATTGCCGCTGCCGATCGAAGAGTCGTCGATCATCTTGGCCCAAGTGTAATGGGTCAGGAAGGTCAACCCGTGGGTCAGCCGCTTTTCGACCTTGATCTGCATCGAGTGGTAATAACTGTTCCCAGCCGGAGGTTCCGCCGTGCCCGTGGAAGCGCCATCGAAGTGGGGCATAGGACGGAGCAAACGGAACAGCTGTACGGTGGTGCGGTTGAGGTTGACGGCCCGCGGATCGGTGATATAGCCGTAGAACGGATTCGGGACGTGGGCCTGCAAAGCGGTGCGGCCCATCCCCCAGTACATGGGATGCAAAGGCGTCAAGCTGGTGTATGGGACGAACAGGTGGGCGCCGCGGCTGGCAGCGTAGTTGATTTCGACCAAAGATTGCCAGCCAATTTCCCGCTGGATGGAGAGGTTCCAAGTGTAATACTCGGGATTCCGGTTCCACTCCGGCAACGTGGTGCCCGCTCCCATGCCGATGAAGGACCAGTCTCCAAGCGAACTGCCCGGCGGCAACATCATCCCGGTGGGGTAGGGATTGTTGAGGCGGGCATAGAGAGTGGCGTTGGAATCGAGCGAGAAGGTAGGGGTGGAGTTCACCGTAAAGCCGGAGCCTGGGCGCCCATAGACGGTGGCGCGGGAGAGCTGATACAACAAGCCCCAGCCGCCGCGGACCGCCGTCTTGTTGTCCAAGGCATAGGCGAATCCGATGCGGGGGCTGAAGTTATTGTAGTCGCCGTCAAAGTCCGAACGACGATGGGGACCTACGAACTTGTAAACGCCGCGCAGGTTGTAGCCAGGGACCTGGAAGGGGGCGGGAGCATTCAAGTCCCAGTAGCTGTATTTATTCTGAGTCTCCCAGCGCGGGATATCGAACTCATAGCGTAAGCCTAAGTTGACCGTGAGCTTCCTGGTGACCTTCCAATCGTCCTGAATATAGTAACCCATATAGCGGGAGCGAGAGAAGGCTTTGGGCTCAATATGGAATTGGCCGCCGGTGCCCCAACCGAGGAGCATGGTGGCGAAACCGTTGCCTTGGTAGGTGTCGCCGACGTTCAACAGCCGCCGCGTCACCTGAGAGCCGAACGAGAACTGGCCGGACGGGTAGCCAGGCTGGTTGTAGTCGAGGTAGTTGTGACGGAATTCTCCGCCGAGCTTGATGCTGTGAGCGCCACGGACCGTAGCGATGGACCCGGAAAGGTGGTGGACGCCTTCCTGTCGGTCCATGATGAGCCAGCCTTCGGTCCCAATGTCGGTAAAGCCTTCGGGGGCCAACGTCGGAAAGACCAGGTGGGTGGCGTTATCTTTCATGTACTTGGGGAAGCCGAGGGTGGTTAGGTCGAACGGCTCCATCGGGTTTCGGAAATAGCTGGAGTAGGTGTGGCCGTAACGAACCGTCCAAATCGTTGTTGGGGTTTCGGTGCGGGTGAAGTCCATGACCCCGGTGTGAGTGCGGGTTCCGCTCGGGCCGTAGTTGAATGTGAAGGCAGGGTTGCCCTTGCCGAACAGATTCGGCGGATTACCCGCGCTGCGGCTGTAGGTATTGCGGGACGTCAGGCGCATCTTTTCGTTGAGGATGTGATCGCCGCGGAACAGGGAGGAGTGGCTGGGCGACTCGTTAATGCCCTGTTGGAACCAGTTGTTGGCGTTGGTGAACGGGGCGCCGGGCTGGTTGCCGTCGGGGAAGTACTTGGCTCCGGCCACTTCCACGGAATCCCACATGAGCGGAGGGATTTGATTGCCCGGGAAGGGGCGGCGCTCTACCGCGCCGGCGGCATTGATGAAGGTATCAAAAGGGTTGAAGATTTGGATCAACCTTCCGTCCGAATGAAAAGTCTGCGAGAAATCCCCTCTTTTCTGCTCGGTCGTGGGGAACGTGGCGGTAGCGCTGATGGGACTCTTGGCTTTGGTGTATTCATAGTTGACAAAAAAGAAGGTGCGGTCCTTCTTCACGGGCCCGCCCAGCACGCCCCCCCCCCCCCCCC
>JAIMAR010000160.1 GCA_023511855.1 Bryobacteraceae bacterium | reverse complement strand
CATCGCGCCAAGATGCACCGGCATGTGGTCGCCCATGGCGATGGTTTCGCCGCCGGCGTCATAAATGGCGCAGGAGTAGTCGCGGCGCTCCTTGATGTTGGCCGAAAAGGCGGTGCGGCGCAGCACTGCGCCCATCTCCTCGGGAATGGACACGAGGAGCTGGCGGAAGAATTCCAGTTCAACGGCATCGGACTTCGGCCGGGTCATCGGGGCGGCGGCTCCTTCGGCGGCGCGGCCTCGGGCGGTTCCGTGGGCTCCGGCGCCGGTTTGCACTCGCCAAAGCGGACTGGGAAGCGCGCCGCGGCCGTCCAGCCCTTTTCGCCCTGGCGTTCCACCACGTAGCTGCGCGCGCGTGCGTCGGTGCGGATCCGCCACCCGGTGGCGCGCGGCCGCAGCGGCGGCGGCTCTGGTCAGAACGTGATCCTCAGCGCGAGCTGGACCTCGCGCGGGCTGCCTCCACCGGTGATCTGGCCGAACTGGGCCGAGGTGATCGAAGTAACCGGCGCGCCCATGAAAGGCGTGTTGAACAGGTTGAAGAATTCGGCGCGGAACTGGACCCGCCACTGCTCGCCGAGCGGCGTGTTCTTGATGAAACCGACGTCAAAGTTGCGCCGGCCGAGACGCCGCAGGTTCGGCTGGGTGAGCGAGTCATTGGGGATGGTGAACGGAGGCGCAATGGCAAAGGCGCCTGTGTCGAAGTACCTTTCGAAAGTGCGCTGGTCCTTCGGCAGCACGGGCTTGCGCAGGCGGTTGGGACGGCCGGCTCCGAACTGGAGCAGGTTGGTCTGATCGGGAGCGGCAATGGTCAGGGGCGTTCCGCTCTGAAAGATCGTGATGGCGCTGATCTGCCAGCCTCCCAGAGCTGCGCCAACCACCCCTTCACTCAACCAGCGGCGGCCCTTGCCGACCGGCGCGTCCCAGATGTAGCTCAGCACCAGCCTCTGGGGGATGTCGTTGACGTCCAGGGAGCGGTTGTATTTGGGGTCATAGAGCGTATTGGAAGGCGACTTGGCCCAGGCGAAGGGCTCAGGCGCGGTCGTAATGAGCTTGGAGATCGTGTAGGAGCCGGAGAGGGTGAACCCGTGCGAGTACTCCTTCTCCACCCGGAGGGTGAAGGCCTGATAGCTGGAGTCACCGTACGGCGCCCGCATTTGGGTGACGTTGCCGTAGTGAGGCATCGGCCGCAGCAGTTGCCGCCGCTGTACGGTTGGGAAACTGAGGGGGCCGCTTCGGATCTTACCGTAATACGGGTTGTCCACAACTTCGAGCAAGGCCGATCCGAGAGAGGCCAGCAGCGGGTTGTTCTGGTTCATGTTGCGGTTCCACATCACCCGAGTGCCCTTGTTGCCGAGGTAGGCGGCCTCGACGAGCAGGCCCGTGCTGATCATCTGTTGGATCGAGAAGTTCCACTGGCTGATATAGGTCATGGGGTGGTGTTTATAAACCAGGTAGACGTTGCCGCCGGCAAAGGTTTGCGTGCGGTCCGGGACGGGCAGGCCGGTTACGAACGGGTTAGACCAGGAGCCACCCACGGGCGGCGTATAAGGGATCGGATTGGGCGGTCCCAGATTGACCGGTTCCTCTTTGAACAGCCCGGTACCCCAGTCGAGAGGGGAGAAGGCGTTTGGAATTTGTGAGCCGTACGTGATGCCACCGGCCGCGCGGATCACCGTATTGCGGAGCACGCGGTACGCCACACCGACGCGGGGCGCAAAGTGGCGTTTCTCCGGATCGTACAGGTAGCCGTTGATGGGCATGAACTCGACGGAACCGCGGCCGCCGGTCACCGGCTCGATTTTGTCGGGCACGAACCGTGCGATCTGGCCGTATTTCTCCTGGACGGGGGTGAGGTACTCGTAGCGCAGCCCAAGATTGAGGGTGAGCCGGTCGGTGATGCGCCAGTCGTCCTGGATATAGCCGGAGTAGTATTTCATGTTCAGCATCAGTGCCGGCACGAAGGACCAGACACCGCCGTCGGGGATGCCCAACAGGAAGGGCGCCATGCCGTGACCGGCGTTGGTGCCCGCCTGAGCCGGATCCGGCCCCTGGACGTACTGACGGCTGAAGTTGTACTGGCCGGTGGAATAGGAGGCGGAGTAGGGGTTGATGCGGAGTAGTTGCCACTCGGCGCCGCCCTTGATTTTGTGACGGGACAAGAGCTTTGTGAGGTGATATTGTGCGTGCCAGTTATCCTGCGGCGCTATTCTTTTCGTTTGCGAAGCGTCATTGCCCAGAGCCGCGACATCCGAAACGTTGATGCTTGGAAACTGCCGGTAGCGGACTTGGCCGGCGAGTGCACTGGAGAAGCCTAATGAGGCAATGTCGAAGCCTTCGCTGACCGGGTATTCGTTGCGCTGGTTCCGCGTATAGCTGACACGAAATTCACCCAGCAAAGTTGGGCTGAACGTGGAAGTGAGGCTGAGAAGTGCGCTACGGGTGGGGAAGGTGCCGACCATGGCCCAGGCCCTTCCTGGGAACGCGGGATTGGGTTGTCCGGAATAGGCCTGCTTTTCTTGAGATCCACCAAAGCGACCGAAGAGCCGGTGGTTGTCGCTGAGCACGTAGTCCACCCGGCCGAAGAAGCTGTCAATGTTGTTCACGTATGGGAGGATCGTGAAGTAGTTGTTGATCTCGGCCGGGCCTTCGCCGGGGCGGTTGGGCGCCGGCCAATACTTCAAAACGTTCTTGGAAATCGGGTGGAAGCCGGCCTCTGGAACCCGATTGCCAGCGAAGGGATCGCGGATGAATTTGCCGGGCCGGTCCGGGTCCGGCCGCGTGGTGGCCGGATCGTAGATGATGACGGGGCGGTTTTGCCCGTCGCGGGTTTGGGTGAAGTCTCCCCGGCGCTGGAGGTCCGTCGGCACGGTAGTCAGCACATTGCTCTGGAGGGGCTGGCGGGTGCCCTCGTAGTTGCCGAAGAAGAAGATGCGGTCGCGCCGAATGGGCCCGCCCAAGCTGGCGCCAAACTGGTTCCATTTGAATTCGCTTTTTGCGACCCGGTTCCTGTTATTGCCCCAACTGTTGGCGTTGAGGTTGTCGTTTCGCAGGAAATGGTAGAGGCTGCCGTGCCGCTCGTTGGAGCCGCTCTTGGTGGCGATGTTGATCAGCCCGCCCGCCAGGCGGCCGAACTCCGAGGCGAAATTGCTGGTTTCCACCTTCATTTCGGCGACGGATTCGATCGGCACCAGGTAGCCTCCGGTGAGCATGCCGCGGCTGTCGCCCCCGTCAGTCAGCACCGAGTTCATGGTCGCTTGTCCGCCGGCCACTTTTGCGGCCAGGATTGACTCCCGGTTGGAGGGGCTATTGAGGCCGCCTGCGAGCGGCACCACAGAGGGGGCCAGCGCCGCCAGAGCGCCGGGGGTGCGTGTGGTCAAGGGCAACTCGATTAGTCGCCGCGCGTCGACCACCTTGCCCAGAGTGGCGCTTTGGGCCTCAAGCTGGACCGCCGCCGCACGGACTTCCACCACGTCGCTGACGGTGCCGACCTCGAGCGTGACGTCGAGCGTGGCGGTCAGGTTCACCGTCAAGCGGACGTCGCCGATCCGGGCCTGCCGGAAACCTTCGCGCTCGACGATCAATTCATATAGGCCCGGCGGCAAAGCGGCGAAATAGTACATTCCGACCTCATTGGTCTGAGTCCGGGTGATCACATTGGTGTTGATCTCGCGGACCTGGACCGAGGCGCCGGGCACGACGGCTCCGGTGGCGTCCCGAACGGTGCCGGTGATCCGCGCGCGTTCGCCTTGGGCGTAGGCGGTAAGGCAGGCGAGGGCCAGCCACGCGGCCAACGCCGCCATCCATTTTGTCTGGCTCCTAAGCATATTGACCTCCTGAAGAGAGGATTTCTGCCCTGCGTCCCGGCTTAAAGCGCTTGGCACTGGTTTGATACGAACTGAAATTCTCTAACGGACAACTATATTGTTTTTATGAAATATATCAAGCTCTAGTGCAATTTTGTTCGTTGTTGGATTCGAATCAGATTATAATGGTCCTCTATTAGCTTTCAGAACATAAAGTGATCTTTTTGTATAGATTGCTAGATTTTTAGTTCAACATGGAGGCGGCATTCGGACGCAGGAGTCTCCGAACAGACTCAGTTACGCATAGCAAGGTGGATGAGGACGTCTTCTGGTGGAACGCGGGGTTTTGGGGCCTGGAATGGGGAAGGCGTGTATACTCACGGGAGGATGAAGGCCGTATAGTTTCAGGTTAAGCGGGAGGCCCCTGAGCGTCCGGGGCAAGTGCGGGGCGGGAGGGGGCAGGAAGGAGATGCAGATGAATCGCATTTCATATGTTGACATGAAAGACTCAGCAGCCATTGGCCGCCGCGGCCTGTTGCGAGCTTTGCTGGCAGCTGGGGCGGCGGCGCATGCCGTTGCGCAGTACCCGCGGCTGACTCCTCCACCGGCGGGCGAGGCCGCGGTTCGTCCCGACGGAGCGGTGACGGATCTGTTCCTCAATGGCGAGTTATTTGCGGTGTACAACCACGACACCAGCCAGGCGGGGAACTACCGGCCGTTTTTTCACCCGATCCTGGCGCCCAATCACCGGGCAGTGACGCAAAACGGCGAGTTTCCCGGGTCGCTGCGCGGACACCATTGGCACCGCGGTTTGTTCATCGCGCACCAGAGGGTGAATGATGTGAGCTTTTGGGAGGAGCGCGCCGCCGACTGCGGCAAGATTGTGCACCTGGGTTTCGATGTGGCGGAGAGCGGACCGGTGGCCCGCGTGCGCCAGCGGCTGGCTTGGCGGGATTTGATGGGAAGGGATCTTCTCCAAGAGACTCGCTTTATTGAGGCCCGGGCGGGCGGGGCCAATCTGCGGTTCCTGGATCTGGGGCTAAGGCTCCAGGCGCTCGACCGGCCGGTGGTGTTTCACAAGACCATGTACAACCTGCTGGCCTGCCGGGTTCCGGATTCCATGTGCCTGCCGCCGCAAAAGGAGCGGTATACGAAGCTGTACGGGCCTTTGGTGAACTTTCATCCGATGGACCGATTCGGGCAGATCACCAATTCCGAGGGCCAGCAAGATGAGGCCTGCGGCGGAGCGAGAGCCCGCTGGTGCGACTTCTCGGGGCCGTTATCGGACGGCTGGGTGGCCGGGGTGGCGCTGATGGACCATCCGGCCAATCGGCGCTTTCCGACGCGCTGGCACAACTGGAACAACATGACCATGATCGCCAGCTTCACCTACGACGAACCGTTTGAACTGAAGCCGGGGCAAGTGCTGGCGCTCAACTACCGGGTGGTCGTGCACACGGGGGATGCCCGGCAGGCTGGGATCCCGGAAGTCTGGACTGAATATTCCAAGATGGAGCCATTGGCGAAGGAGGAGGGAGCATGAATGTCGATCGCAGGCGATTCACGACGTCGTTGGCCGGAGCAGCGGCGGCAGCTTCGCGCGTGCTGGGGGCCAACGACCGGGTCCGCGTAGGGGTGATCGGCACGGGGGGACGCGGCCGGGAGCTGATGCGGATCTTGTGCCAATTTCCGGATTGCGACATACCGGCGGTGAGCGACGTCATCGAGCCGCGGATGGACGAGGCGCTGGGGGTGCTTCAGAACGCGGCGCGCCCCCAGACGGCGGAAAAGTACGTGGATTACCGCCGGATCCTGGAGCGCAAGGATATCGACGCGGTGATGATTGCCACCACTGAGCACTGGCATGCCATTCCGTTTCTGCATGCGGTACAGGCGCGCAAGCCCATCTATGTGGAGAAGCCGCTGTCGCACTCGGTGGTGGAAGGGCGCACGATGGTGAACGCGGCGCGGAAGGCCGGGGTGCTGGCCTTGATGGGGACTCAACAACGCACCGGGCCTCCATACCATCGCGCGGTCGAGCTGATCCGCTCCGGCCGGCTAGGTAAGATCGGCCTGGTGGAGAGCTTCAACTACTCCAACACAGGCGCTCGGACCGGCCGGCCGCCTGACTCCGATCCGCCTCCTGGCTACCACTGGGACAATTGGCTGGGCCCGGCGCCGCTGGTTCCTTTCAACCGCGCCCGCCTGGCGAGCTCCTGGTGGTTCGATTACGGCGGGGGCATGCTCACCAACTGGGCCGTGCATCACATCGACATCATTCTATGGGCGATGGGCTACCCCGCGCCGACCGCCGTTTCCGCCACGGGCGGCAAGTTTGTGGTGGACGATTTGGCGGACACCTATGACACGCTGGAGTGCTCCTGGGAGTTTCCGGGCTGGGTGATGACGTACCGTTACCGGGGCTTCAACAACTACCACACCGTGCTGAACCGGGCGCGGAACCACGGGATCATCTTTTACGGCTCGCAGGCGACGCTGGTGATGGACCGGTTCGGCTTTGAGCTTTACGATGAGCGCGATGTCCGCAAGCCGGCGGAGAAGATGGACGGCATTCCGTGGCTCGACCCGAAGGCGCGGAATCTGGTGGATCCGAAAACGGGGCAGCGCACGGAGCAAGATGGCCCGTATCAGCGGATGTTCCTCGACGCGGTCAAAGAAGGAAAGCGCGAGCTGGAGCCCACCTTGGAACAGAGCCACGCCGCGACGGTTTGCTGCCAGTTGGGGAACATCGCTTACCGGCTGAAGCGCCGAATCCAGTGGGACGCGGCACGGGAGCAAATTCCCGGCGACTCGCAGGCGGCGGCCATGTTGCACAAGCGGTACCGGGCGCCATTCTTGCTGCCCAAAGTGTGAGAGGCGGGCGGAGCGCACGCCTGCCGACGCGTGGTTACGACGTGCAGCAAGGGGCGAGTTGGGACCTGGACCGGAGGGTGGCACGGGTTTGAACCTTCAGAGGCGGCGGCCCAGGATGGCGTAGTCCATGGCGCCGAAAAAGGTCTCACGGAAGGCATCCGGGAGGGCGGCGAGCTCGGGATAAGCTTCCACGGCCGGCGAGAGCGGATGCACTTCGATGCCACCGAAGCCGGCTTCCTCAAAATAGAAGCGCAAAAGCGAAGCGGGCAGGGGACGCTGGTGGGTTGGGTCCGCGTAAAACGCCGTGGCCAGCGTGGCCAAGCACTGCGGGTTTGGCGTCTCCACAGCCAGCAGGCCGCCGGCAGCGAGCCGCGAAGCCGCTGATCGAATGAGTTTAGGAACCTGCACGGCGGGCAGGTGCTCGAGGAAATGAGAGCAGAAGACTCCGTCCAGGGTTGAGGGGGGAAGCTGCTCGAGGCAGTCGAGGGCGCCGAGCTGTTCCACATCCAATCCTTTAGCGCGGCAAATCTCGACGCAGGCGGGATCGAGGTCCACGCCGCGGGCGCTGACGCCCGCTTCGCGCATCAGCTCCAGAAACTCGCCCCGGCCGCAGGCGAGATCCAGAACCTGGCCGGCCCCGCGGAAGTAGGGCACATAAAAGGTTTGGCGGCGGCGGATCTCTTCTTCGGAGCCGCGGAAGCGCAGAGCGAAGGCCAGCGGGTCCACGGGCGGTTCACCGGCTTGCGCCACGGGGGCGGCAGGCGGCGCAATGGAATCGAGGCGCGCGGCGCGCTGGCGGAGGAGGCGCAGCTCCGAGTGGATCAGCCGTTCAAACTCGATGCGCACCTTTTCCAGGTCTCGCCACAAGCGTTGCTGGATTTCGAGCGCCGAGCGCTCGGCCGAGAGCCGGAAGTCTTCGTGCTGCTGACGGATGAGATCCCGGAAGCTGGTTTCCAACTGGACCAACCGGTGCTGAACCACGCCCTGGAGTTCAGCTAAGGCGCGCAGGGCGTGGATTTCGCTCTTCTCGAGCCTCTCTTCCCAAGCGGGCCGCCACTGAGCCCAGTGCGCGGCCGCGTCCCGGCCTGCGGCGGCGGCCTCGGCGATCCGGGCCAGGGCGCGGTTGTTTTCGTTGAGCGCCTCCAGGGTTGCATTCAGCGCTCGCACCACGGAGCGGTTGAACTCGATTTGTTCGCGGACGTGCCAGTCCAGCAGGCGGGCCACCAAGCGCTTGAGGAGCTGGATCAGCGAGTTGAGCGCGCCGGGGGGCCGGGGGTTGACCGTTCCGATGGAGGCCACCTTGCCTTCGGCTGCATCGCGGGCGTGGAGCAGCGGCATCAGATCCGGCAAAACGACGCCGCCGGAGGCGTGGGCGGGGTGGCGGGAGCGGACGCGCTCGCGGATTTCGCGCGCCAGCTCGATCAGCTCCTGGGCCGTGGGGTCAAGGGGCGGCGCCTCACCGTTTGCCACCTTTTTTCGCGCTCCAGCTCGCGGTTACTTTTGAATAGATCCCGCCACGCGGCGTGAACTCACCGATGACGGTGGCGGAGACAGGTTTTACAGCGCGCACAAAGTCACGGAGGAAACGGTTCACCACGTTTTCGTAGAAGATGCCCAGGTTGCGGTAGCCGAGCTCGTACATTTTGAGCGACTTCAGCTCGACGCAGTACTTGTCGGGGACGTAGCGGATGGTGATCTTGCCGAAATCGGGGAGGCCGGTTTTGGGGCAGACCGAAGTGAATTCGGGGATCACGATTTCGATCTCGTAGTTGGGGAAGTGATTCGGGAAGACCTCCAACTCAGGCAGGGGAGCGTCGAGTCCGGAGCGGGCGTGTTCGTCGGTGTAAGAGCGCTTCATGATTGGACCAGGGCCTTGGCGAGCAACTCCAGGAACAAGCCGACGTCGGTCACGACGCCGACGGCCTGGCCGGTGCCGCGGTCGCTGACCTTGGTGGCGACGGCGGGGTTGATGTCCACGCAGGCCACCTTGACCCAACTGGGGAGCATATTGCCGACGGCGATGGAGTGGAGCATCGAGCCCAGGCAGAGGACCAGGCCGGCGCCCTGGAGCTGCTCGGCGTAGGCGTCCTGGGCCTGGTTCATATCGGTGATGGTTTCCGGCAGGGGCCCGTCGTCGCGGAGGCTTCCGGCCAGAACGAAGGGGACGCCCGAGCGCACGCACTCGAACATGACGCCGCTCGAGAGCCTGCCCTGCTCGACGGCTTGCCGGATGCCGCCGCAGTTGTAGATGAAGTTGATGGCGCGCATGTGGTTGCGGTGACCGTGCTCGGCCTGCCGCCCGTCGCTAAGCCGGACTCCCAGCGAGGTACCAAATAGCGCAGCTTCGATGTCATGGACGCCGAGAGCGTTGCCGCTCAACAGCGCCTGAACCCAGCCGTGGCGGATAAGGGCCGCCAAAGCCGGCGCGCCGCCGGTGTGGACCACGACGGGGCCGGCGACGACAATCACCTTGAGGCCGGCCTCGCGGGTGTGGCGCATCAGAGCGGCGGTCTGCCGGACGGCGGTCTCGACCTGGCGCTCCGAGGAGATGCCGTTGGTCATGAAGGCGAACGACAGGCGGTCGCGCTCTTTAGACTCCGGCAGGACGCGGATGCCGCGCATGCCGACGACCACCTGAT
>JAIMAR010000159.1 GCA_023511855.1 Bryobacteraceae bacterium | reverse complement strand
CGGCGGGCGTTCCGCTCGTCACCTCGACGACGGCCAGGTCCGCGAGCGGCCGATCGAGCGCCGGGCGCTCGCGGAACGCGGGCTCGTCGATCCCGTCGAAGCGCACGTCGGTGACGATGGCGCCGCGGGCGGCCAGGGCCGCGTCCAGCCGCTCGAGCAGCGCGCCCCACGTGAGCGGCGCGGGTGTGGCCTCGTAGTCGGTTCCGTCGAGCAGGATTCGTGGCATGGTCGCTCCTTCGCCTCGTCATGCAGGTCCCGTTCCGTGCGCGGTCTCCACCCGGAGCCGCCTGTCCGGGTTCGGCCCGGCGCCCGCTGCGCGATCCGGCGGCTGCGCGGCCGGCCATTCGGGGCCTGTCTCGCGCCCGGCCACCGCAGCGCACGCCGCCGGCGCGGTCCCGACGGCCGCGCGCGGATCCAGCAGGTCGGCCAGCCGGTCGGCGCGGGCGGCCGTGGCCCGGCAGGCCTCCGCATACCGCCGCGCCAGCACGGGCAGTGGCAGGCCCACGAGGGCGTCGACCAGGACGCGCAGGTGTGCCACGAGCAGCGCGGCCGCATCGGTCGCCGCCCCGAGCAGCCAGAGCCGGTCGAGCCCGCGGTCGCACGCCTGGCCGGCATCGGCCACCGCCGTGCCCCGCACCCGGGCCAGCCGCGCCCCCAGGTCCTCGTCCGGCGACTCGGGAGGACCGCAAACGGCCATTGCCATCAGGAGCCAGGCCGCCGTCATCCCTTGCCTGCCTTTCTGGCTTCTTCATCCATATAGGTCACCCGCAGCCCGGTGCGCGCCTCCAGGCTGACCAGCATCGCCCGGATCGCGTCCTTGTCCACGCGCAGCAGCAGCGCCTCCTGCCGCCCGTCGTCGGCCTGGTAGCCGATGGCCAGATAGTTGGCGTTCACCGGCGGCTCGGACCAGTCGGTGAGCCAGGGGCCGCGGCGTATGGGCTGCGGCTGCGCTCCGCGGGCGGGAGGCGTGGGAGGCGGCAGCGGCTCCCGGAAGTCGTCCGGCTGCTGCGGGACCTGGAGCGGATACATCGTCTTGGGAACGATGCGGAACAAGCCGGAGGTCTCCAGTTCACTGAAGAGGGTGGAGTTGAAGGCGCCCATGAAATCTTGCGCTTGGCCGGAACCGCGGAAATCCGGCAGAGCGATGGTGGCGCGCTCCTGCCTCGTGATCTGAATGAAAATGTCGCTCTGCTGGGCGACTGCCAAAACGGCAAGACCCATCAAGCTGAAAAGGATGGTGTGGCGTAGTCTCATCTCTGTAACTCGAATTGCACTTCGATCCGGGCTTCGTTGCGCTCATAGCCGGCGGGCAGCGGCGGGAAGGGCGCGGCTTCGTAAATGGCGCGCTGGGCCGAGTAGTCCAAGGCCCGGTTGCCGCTGGATTGCTCCACCCGCACGTCGGAAATGGAGCCGTCCCGGCGAATGGTGAACGTCACAATGACGGGCGGAGCGGTGCGCAACCGCGGATCCACGTCGTTGGTTCGCCAGCGGCGGCCGATCGCCTGTTCCAGCAAGTCGCGATAGTAGCCGAAACGGTTCCCAAACGCGCCTCCCGCGCCGATGCCCACGCCGCCGGAACCCGTTTGCCCCACCATGGGAGAGGACAGCGCCCGGCCGGTGCTGCTATAAAGCTGCCCCGGCGACTGCGGCGTTTCCAGCTTGGAGCGAGCCGCGGGCTGCGGGCGGGCGGGTTGGCCTTTGGACTTCAGGGCCACGGCATCGGGAGGCGGCTCGGCGGGACGCTTGGGCAAGGCCTTGGGAACCGGCTTGGGCGCCGGGGGCGCGGGCACGGTGGATTCGGTGTCGTTCGCCAGCGGGTTGACCGGTCCGCCGCGCGAGGGAAGCGGAATCTGACTCACCGGCGTGATCCCCACGCTGCTGCCGCCCAAAGAATTCGGATTTCCCCACAACTCCCGAGGACGGCTGCTGACGATTCCAGAGGCCAGGATCGCAGCAGCCACCGCCACATGCAGGACCGTAGAAATCAGCAGGGGTTTCCCGAGCGATTCTCTTTGATCCAAAATGTCGGCTCGCGCCGTCACGGCAATGGCTCGCTCCCCATCTCTATCGTACCCCGCCACCTCAGCCGGAAACCCTCATCCTCCGGCGTGCAGGCCCTCCGCAACGGCGGGCGAATCCTAGCGCCGGAAACGCGAAGACTGGTCGGCTGCATCGAGCGGCTGCGTCACGGTATTGATCTTCATCTGGGCTTCGCCCAGGGCGCTGATGACCTGGGCCATGACATCCCAAACGATCTCTTTGTCGGCGCGCAGATACACCGCCTGCCCTTTGCCGAAGCGTTTCTCGATCGCTGCGCCCAGCTCATTGATGTTGACCTCCTGCTCATTGAGGAACAGCCGCCCGTCGCGGGTCAGCGTGACGACCGGCAGTTCCTGCGCGCTGTCGCGGGACTGGCGGACTTTGGGCACTTCGACTTCGAGGCCGAACTCCATCACATGCGCGGTGAGCATGAAGATCACGAGCAACACGAGCACCACGTCGACCAGAGGCACGACGTTGATTTCCGAGAGGGTGCTGGTGGCGCGGAAGCGGCGGCCGCTGAAATTGGAGCCCCCGTTGTAGGAAAAGGCCATGGCTTATCCCTCAAAGCTGCGCTCGGCGGCGTTCATGAACTCCAGGGCGAAATCTTCCATGCGCGCGCCCATCTCTCGGATGACGTGGGAGTAATGATTGTAGAAAATGGCGGCGGGAATGGCCGCGGCCAAACCCATGGCGGTGGCCACCAAGGCTTCGGCCAGGCCCGGCGCCACCGCCCGCAAACTGGCGCTGCCGGCCATGCGGATGCCTTCGAAGGCATCGATGATGCCGAGCACGGTCCCGAACAAACCAATGAAAGGACTCACCGAGGCGGTGGTGGCGAGCCAGTTCATGTGGCGTTCCAGCTTGGCGATCTCCTCGCTGATGCCCAACTGGAGCGTGCGTTCCAGGGCGAACTTGTTTTGCAGCGTGCCGCGGGACTTGACTTGACGCTGGACTTCCTCGTAGCCGAAGTCGAAGACGGTCACCATGGGGGCTTGGGGAAACTGCTCGGCGGCGACGGCCACGACTTCCAGCCCGTTGGCCTTGCGAAACGCGCGGAGGAAGCCGGCGTTGGCGGAGCGGGCTTGGCGGAAGACGTTCCACTTAGCGAAGATGATGGCCCATGAAAACAGGGAGAAAATCACCAGAATAGCCAACACCACCAGCGAAACCGGGCTGGCGCGCCGGATCATGTCGAAGAGACTCACCTGGAACCAGAGGGCATACAGCGTGTCTGCGCTCAAATCGCGGATCCTTCCCTCAACCAAGTTAACACACACACCGCGCGCGGCCGGCTTGTGACGGCGGGACCAGGGAACGCGCGTCGCAACGATTCGGCCCGGAAGCGCGCGGCGGCATCGGAGCGGTGGGACTTCGTATAATTCGTGGAGTGCTGGCCGAGCTGGTGATTGAAAACTACGCGGTGATTGAGCGCCTCCGGGTGCGCTTTCACCGCGGCCTGAACCTGCTGACCGGCGAGACCGGCAGCGGGAAGTCCATCGTGGTCGACGCCTTCGGGCTGCTGTTGGGCGGAAGGGCTTCGCCTGAGATGATCCGCACCGGAGCGGACCGGGCCCGTGTCTCAGGCATTTTTGAAGCGCCGCCCGCCGCCGTGCGCGCTCTGCTGCAAGAGGCGGGCATCGAGCCCGAGGAGGAAGAGCTGCTGATCGAGCGCGAGATTCTGGCGGGCGGCAAGTCCCGCGCCTGGGTGTCGAACCGGCCGGTGACCGCGGCTCTGTTGCGTCAAATCGGCCAGCACCTGGGGGACATTCACGGCCAGCACGAGCAGCAGCGCCTGTACGATCCCGCCGCGCAGTTGGAGATGCTCGATGCATTCGCCGGCGCCGGACCCCTGCTGGAGGAAGTGAGAGAGTGGCACCGCCGCTGGCGCGCCTGCCGCCAAGAATTGGAAGAGCTGGAGCGCAACGAGCAGGAGAAAGAGCGGCTGGCGGATCTGTGGTCTTTCCAATGCAAAGAGATTGAACAGGCGGCGCCGAAGGCGGGGGAAGACGCGGAGCTGGAGGCCGAGCGGCGCCGGTTGCAGAACTTCGCGCGCATCGAGGAAGCGGCCCGCGGCGCTTACGAGGCCCTATACGAGGCGGAAGACTCGGCGCTGGCGCGCATCCGCGCATCGCTGCGGCGGCTGGAGGATGCCGGGCGGATCGATCCGCAACTGGCGGGGCTGGCCGAGGGCTTGCGCGGCTCGGAACTTGGCGTGGAAGAGGCCGCCCTGGGGCTGCGGGATTATCTTTCGCGGCTGGAGTTCTCTCCGGAACGGCTGGAGGAGATCGAAACCCGGCTGGCGGCGTTGGACAAGCTGAAGCGGAAGTACGGTCCGGGGTTGGAACAGGTGCTGGCCTATCTGGAGGAGGTGCGGGGGAAGCTGGCGGCGGTGGAGAATGCCGCGGACCGGCGCGCGGCTCTGGAGCGCCAGTTGAAGGAGCTGAGCCAGTCCTATGAGAGGGCCGCGGGACGGCTGAGCGCCCTGCGAAAGGAAGCGGCGCGGCGGTTGAGCCGCAAGGTGGAGGAGGAGCTGGCGGCGCTGGCCATGGAGCGCACGCGGTTCCGGATCCAGTTCGCCGAAGCTCCCTGGTCGGCGGAAGGATTTGACGCGGTGCAGTTTCTGGTCTCGCCGAATCCGGGTGAGGAGCCGCGCCCTCTGGAGAAGGTGGCCTCGGGAGGCGAGGTGTCGCGCATTGCGCTGGCGTTGAAGAGCTGCGCCGCCGTGCAGGCGCCGGCAAGCGGCGCTGCGCCGGGCCGGACGCTGGTCTTTGATGAGGTGGACGCGGGCATCGGCGGGCGCGCGGCGGAGGCCGTGGGGCGCCGCCTGAAGCTGCTCTCCAAGTCCCACCAGGTGCTGTGCGTGACGCATTTGCCGCAGATTGCGGGTTTCGCCGATCACCACTTCTTCGTCGAAAAGGCCGAAGTCAAGGGCCGCACTGCGGCGGCGCTGCGGGAACTCGTGGGGGAGGCTCGGACCCGGGAGATCGGGCGGATGCTGAGCGGCGAGAAGCTGACGCCGGAAGCCCTGCGCCATGCCGAGAAGCTGATCGAGATGTGCGGGCGGGCTTGAGCCGCGGCGGATACGCCGCGGTGCGGATGGCAAGCAAGCAGTTCAGGGATAGGGAATCGTCATCGGGAGGCAGGGAGGCGCATGAGCGTGAACACGGAGACGCGGGCGCTGCCGGAGAACGCATACCGCGTGCTGGCGCCGGGGGAGAACTACGAGCCGCCGGTCGCGGCTGCGGAAAAGCTGCCGGAGATCACCTGGCGGTCGGCGGGTTGGGGCGTGCTGCTGTGCGTGCTGTTTACCGTGGCTTCGGCGTACTCGGGCTTGAAGGTGGGCCAGGTGATGGAGGCGGCGATCCCG
This sequence comes from Bryobacteraceae bacterium, assembly GCA_023511855.1. GTDB lineage: Bacteria > Acidobacteriota > Terriglobia > Bryobacterales > Bryobacteraceae > JAIMAR01. Next base: position 3,925 of record JAIMAR010000159.1, on the reverse strand, counting down.
ATTTCGATTCTGGCGATCGGGCTGGCGCGGGTTTACCGCCGGCGCTCCACCGTCCTCGAGAACGTCATCATCACCGGAATCGGCGGCGTCTCCGGCGCGGTGGTGGCTGGAGCGATCTTCACCCTGCCGGCGCTCTACATGCTAAAGCTGGATCCGCACCCGGTCCAGACGATATTTGTTTGTCTGGCGGGAGGGTGCTTGGGGGTGCTGTTCCTGATCCCGCTGCGGCGTTACTTCGTGCGGGAGATGCATGGGAGATTCCCCTACCCGGAGGCGACGGCCATCACCGAGGTGCTGGTGACCGGCGAGAAGGGCGGATCCCAAGCCCGCTTGCTGCTCCAGGCGACAGCCGTCGCGGGGGTCTACGACTTCTTCCTCACCACGTTCCAGGTCTGGAAAGAATACGTCGACTTTCGCTTCGTCCCGTTTGTGCGCGCACTGGCGGAGCGCTCCAAAGTCGCCTTCAGCTTCGATGCCATCAGCTTCATCTTGGGGCTGGGCTATGTGATGGGACTGCGGAGTTCCATGATCCTTTGCGCGGGCGGGTTCCTGTCCAACTTCGTCCTCGTGCCGCTGATCTGGATGATCGGCCGGCACGTGCCGGAGGCGGTCTACCCGGGCTCCTCGCTCATTGCCGAAATGAGCGCCTCACAGATCTTCCGCTCTTATGTGCGCTTCATCGGCGTGGGGGCAATCGCTACGGCGGGGATTTTCGGCATTCTCAAATCGCTGCGGATCGTGGCGGGGTCGTTCCGTGTGGCGGCCCGGGCGTTCCGTCACGGGGAGGCGTCTGGCCTAGACCGGACGGACCGGGACATTCCGGCGATGAGCATCCTGGCGGGCATCGTGCTCAGCGCGCTGGCGGTGGCCGTCTTCCTGGGCAGCCTGAGCGTATCGCCGGCCGTGATCGCGCTGGGGCTGGCGCTGGTGCTGGCATTTTCGTTCTTCTTCACCTCGGTGGCGGCCAACGCGATTGCCACGACCGCGCGTAACCCGGTCTCGGGCATGACGATGCTGACGATTATCGTCTCTTCGGCGGTGCTGCTCCGCTTCGGCTTGAGCGGGACTACTGGGATGTTCTTCGTGATGGCGATTGCGGGCATGGTTTGCACGGCTCTGTCGGTCTCCGGCCAGACGATCACTGACCTGAAGACCGGATACTGGCTGGGCTCGACCCCGGCGGCGCAGGAGAAGGTGAAGTTCTTGGGCGTGATCGCCGCTTCGGTGGCCGCGGGCCTGACCATCGTCGTTTTGGCCAAGGCGTTCCAGTTCGGCGACGCCGCCGCCGGAGACCCGCGCGCGGTGCTGCCCGCCCCGCAAGCGGCCATCATGCGCGCGCTGGTGGAAGGGTTCATGAGCAACCAGCCGGTGGCGGGCATCCTGTTCGGGGCAGGCGCAGTGACCGCGGTGGTACTGGAGATGCTGGGCGTGCCGGCGCTGATCTTCGCGCTGGGGATGTACCTTCCGCTGGAGCTTAACACGCCGGCGCTGGCGGGAGGGATTCTGGCGCACTTTGTAGGGCGGCGCGCGGAGAAGGCCGGCGGAGAACGAGGGGCGCGGATCCGGGAGCGTGCGGTGATTATCGCCTCGGGATTCATGGCCGGCGGAGCGCTGGGCGGCGTGATCGGCGCAGCATGCCGGCTCATTCCAGGCTTTGAAGAGAGCTGGATCCGGACGCCGTTTTATGAGCAGGATGCGGTTTCGCAGTTAATTTCCTCGGCGTGCTTCCTGGGATTCTGCGCCTATCTCTGGTTTGCCGCCCAGCGGAACGTCAAGGAGGAGGCATGAGTTCCCGTTACGAAGAGCTGTTGGGCAATGCGGTGCTCGGCATCGACACGCTTTGGGGCGGAGACGTGATGAACCTTTCGGGGACGGGGCGGTTCATCGCGGACTGCTGGTTCTCCGATGAGCCGCTGCCGCCGGCGTACACGCACCCGGCGGCAGCCCGGCTGCGGGAAACGGGCGGGGTGTCGGCGGAGAAACCCGATCGCGAGGCGATCGAGCGTTACCTGGATGCGGTCGACCTCCAGGGAGCCATCGCGGGACTGGCCGACGACGGACGCCGGATGGGAGGACTGCGCGGAGAGTATGTCTGCAATCTGGCGCAGTGCTTCGAGGTCATGTGGGATCTCGCCATGGAGATCCTGGGCAAGCGGGAGCCGGTCCCATACGAGCGGTGCGTGATGGCATCGACAGGTGCGCCGCCCTCGCCTTCGGCGCCGGATGAGAAGCGGGAACGGGTGGCCGAGCTGCTCAGCAAGGCAGGCTATCCCACGCGGACGCCGGACGATCTGCTGCGCGCGGTGGACGAGTGGCGCGCGGCGCGGCGGGTTCCGATGGCTTCTGTCCGCTCGCTTGGCGACGCCTATATCGCGCGCTACGACCGCCTGGCGGAGCTGAATCTGTTGCCCTACTTGCCGGAGGAGCTGCACCGCGTGCCGCGGGCCAACATCGAGTTTCTCCCCATTCAGGGCGCCTGGTTTTCGGGCTCCATGAATTACCTGGGCCGCAAGCGCAAACCGGACGGCACGCCCGAGTATGAGGCCACCTATGAGATCAACGCCTCGCTGGAGATTTCCGTGCCGGAATTTGAACAACTGGTGAGCCACGAGGTCGTACCCGGTCACGTGACGACCTTCGCCTGGCTTCAAAACCTCTATGTGCGCGGCAAGGTTGGTTTTGAGGCGACCGTGCTGACCATGAACACCAGGGGCGCGGCGCTGTCGGAGGGCATCGCCAACAACGCGGCGCTGATGGCGCACGGCGTGGTGAACGTTGAGGAGCTGCCGGACGAGGATCTTAGGGTGGGACTCCTGCTGGCTCTGTTGCAGGACGACGCCAAGAATCAGGCATCCTATCTCACCTGGAAAGAAGGGGCGCCCCAGCCGGAGGTGGCGTCTGTGCTGCGCAGGGAGTATCTGGTGACCGCCGAGCGCGCCGAGAAGCTCTCCGGAGCCTGGGGACGGCACCCGCTGCTGGGACGCATGTACTTACCGGCTTACCGGGCGGGCACGGAACTGGTGGCGGAGCTGAGGCGGCAGCATCCGCCGCAGAAAGTGCTGCCCGTGATTTACGGGTGTCACGGGTTGGTGGACATCACCACCGTGCACAGCGCGCTGGGAGCGGCCTGAATCCAGGGCCCGGCAGCGGCATCTATAGAGGCATGAGGATCCTTTATCTATTGACGGTTTTGGGTGTGATGGGGGCTGGAATGACTCAGGCCGCAAGTCTTCACGACTTCACCATGAATTCCATTGACGGCAAACCGGTCCCGCTGGCGCAGTTCAAGGGCAAAGTGGCGCTGGTGGTGAACGTGGCCAGCCGCTGCGGCTTCACGCCGCAATACGCCGAGCTGGAAGCGATGTACCGCAAGTACAAGGACCGCGGGCTGGTGGTGCTGGGCTTTCCGGCCAACAACTTCATGAACCAGGAGCCGGGCACGGACGCCGAGATCAAGGAGTTTTGCGAGCGCAAATACAACGTGACCTTTCCGATGTTCTCGAAGATCTCCGTGCGGGGCGAGGATAAGGCGCCTTTATACCAGTTCCTGACGAGCCAAATGGGCGGCGAAATCGAGTGGAACTTCACCAAGTTCGTGGTGGGCAAAGACGGGCAAGTCGTGGCGCGCTTCTCCTCGCGGGTGAAGCCGGACGCGCCGGAGGTGGTGGCGGCGATCGAGAAGGCGCTGGCGCAGTGAAGGGCCGCCGGCGTTAGGTATGATAAAGATAGGCTCGGTTCTTACGATGCGGTGAGGTGCGAGAGTGGTTTAATCGGGCGGTCTCGAAAACCGTTGACCCTTTACGGGGTCCGTGGGTTCGAATCCCACCCTCTCCGCCAATCGACCGAAATCACCCGCCCTCGCCAATTTCTGCACCCCCGTGGGGAAAGATCTGCCCATCGCGCGGTTGGGGAGAGGGTGGGTGAG
>JAIMAR010000158.1 GCA_023511855.1 Bryobacteraceae bacterium | reverse complement strand
GGCCCGCAAGGCGGAGGTGGAGAGCCATCTGGCTGCCTGCCCCGCCTGCGCCGCCGAGGCGCGGGATGCAGCGGCCGCGGTCGCCTTTCTCAGGCGTGCGGAACGCCCTGAGCCGCCGCCCGAGCTGGTGACGCGGATCGTCTTCCAGCTCACCTCAGGCATGGCCCAGAGGCAGCAACGGAAGAGGGGCTGGCTGGGCTCGCTGGGCGTGTTTTTGGGGCCGGTGCTTCAGCCGCGGTTTTCGATGGGGATGGCGATGACGATCTTATCGTTCTCGCTGCTGGCGCGGCTGGCCGGCATACAAGTGCGGCAATTGAGTCCTTCGGATCTAGACCCGGTGAAGATCTGGCGGACAGTGGATGACCGGGTGCACCGGGCCTGGACCCGCGCCGTGAAGTTTTACGACACGCTTCAGGCGGTTTACGAGATCCGGGCGCGGCTGCGCGAGTTGACCGAGGAGCCGGGGCCGGCGGCGGGCCCTGGGGAGGAAGCGCAGAACGGCGCACAGCCGAACAAGAAGAAGAAGTAGATCAGCAGGAGAAAGATCATGGCCAAATGTTACGTTCACAGCGAAGTAGAGGCGGCAGCCTACTGCCGCGCCTGCGGGCGGCCCTTATGCGCTGAATGCCAGCGGCTTTCGCTCGGTTCGGTATACTGTCCGGAGCACGTTCCGGCCGTGCCGCCGGTAGATGTTACGCCTCCTCCGGTCCAGGCGGTTTCCACGGGAGGGCCATCGCCGGCTCTCGCCTTCATTCTGGGTTTCATTCCGGGCGTGGGCGCCGTGTACAACGGCCAGTATGTGAAGGGGCTGGTGCACGTGGTGGTGCTGGGCACGTTGATCAGCCTGACCAGCTCGGCTGCGAGCAACGGGCTGGAGCCGCTGTTCGGCCTGCTGATCACGCTATGGTTCTTCTACATGGCCTTTGAAGCCTATCACACCGCCAAGCGGCGGTTGCAAGGCTTGCCCGTGGACGAATTCTCCAGCCTGGTTCCTTGGCGCAGCCCGCGCGGCGGTTCGCTGGCGGGTCCGATCGCGTTGATTGTGCTCGGGGCTCTGTTTTTGGTAATGACTTTGCGTCCGGAGTGGGTGCGGGAGATTTTGCGCTGGTGGCCGACGGCGTTGATCGCGATCGGCGTCTACTTGTTGCTGGCCCGGCTGCGCTCGCGCCAGCCGGCTGCGAGCGAGGAGGCTCCTCATGAATACGAATAGTGGGAATTTGATCGGGGCCCTAACGGGGCCGATACTGCTGATCACGCTGGGGGTGCTGTTTGCTCTTCAGCAGTTCACGGATGTGAGCTTCCGGCAAACCTGGCCCTTTCTGTTGATCCTGCTGGGAGTCTTGGAGCTGGTGAAGCGTCTTACAGGAGCACGGTCGTGAGACGCGGATCGCTCATTGGGCCTCTGCTGCTGGTGCTCATCGGGGTGGTGTTCCTGGTGAGGAACCTGCATCCGGAGTGGTTGAGCTGGGATCTAATCGCGCGGTACTGGCCGTTTGTGCTGATCGTTTGGGGGTTGCTGCGGGTCTTTGAGATCCTGGTCTGGCGGTTCAGCGGCAAACCTCTGCCGCAGCGCGGCATCAGCGGGGGCGAATGGGCGCTGGTGGTGTTAATCAGCCTGGCCGGCCTGACGTTTTCCTTCGTACACAACCGGCTGCCGCGGCTGGCGCCGGTGATCAACATCGGCGGCAGCGCAGAGCTGTTCGGCGAAGCGTTCGATTATCCCGTGCCGGAACAGATTCGCCCCGCGGCGGCCTCGGTCATCGTTCTTGATCACTTGCGCGGCAATGTCCGGATTGCCGGGGCCCAGACGAACGAGATCAAGTTAGGGGGCCGCAAGACGGTGCGGGCGTACCGGCAGGCGGATGCGGACAAGGCGGACGCCAATACGCCGGTCGAGATTCTCCAACAGGGCGACGAGCTCATCATACGGAGCAACCAGGAGCGGGCGGCCAGTGACGTGCGGGTCAGCGCCGATTTGGAAATCACGGTGCCCCGGGACAGCAGCATCCGCGCGGCGGGGCGCAGCGGCGATTACGACGTCTTGAACGTGCGCGGCGTGGACCTTAAGGCGGACTCCGGCACGGTGCGTCTTCAGGACATCGCCGGGCCGGTCCGGGTGGACGTACGGCGCAGCCGGATGGTCCGGGCGGTCAATATCAAGGGAGACATCGAAATCCTGGGCAGCGGCCGCGACATCGAACTGGAGAGCATTGAGGGGCGCGTCACGGTGAACGGCTACTACTCGGGCTTGTTGCGCGCCCGGAAGCTCAGCAAGCCGATGGTGTTTCAGAGCGGCGTGACCGAGCTGCGTCTGGAAAGCTTGCCGGGGCAAATGCAGATGGACCTGGGTGACCTGAGCCTGGAGCAGGTTACCGGTCCCGTGCACTTGGTGGCCAAGAGCAAGGATGTGACGGTTAAGGATTTCCAGGGAGAGTTGCGGATTACGGTCGACCGGGGTGACGTCAGCGTGTCCCTGCGCCGCACGCCGGCTGGCCCGGTGGACATCACCACGCGAAACGGAGACGTGACCTTGTCGCTGCCCGCCCGGGCGGCGTTCACTCTGGACGCTTCCACCCGCCGGGGGGAGGTGCGGAACGATTTTGGGCCGCCGCTCGAAGTGCGCGAACAGGACGCAGGAGCTACGCTGAGCGGCTCGGCCGGCAAGGGCCCCGAAATGAAGCTGCGCACGGAGCGCGGGCGGATTACGGTGCGGAAGGACTGACGCTCATCCGCCGATCAGCAGCAGCCGGACGTCCATGACGTTGGTGCGGGTGGGCCCGGTTTTCAAAAGCTCACCGGTGGCTTCGAAAAAGCGGTAGGAGTCGTTGCGCGCTAAGTACTGCTGCGGGCGCAAGCCGAGAGCTTCGGCGCGCGCCACGGTGGCGCCGTCGGCGAGGGCCCCGGCGGCGTCAGTGGGACCGTCGGTGCCGTCGGTGCCGCCGCTGAGGACCACGATGCCCTCGGTTCCGGCCAAGTCGATCGCCGCGGCCAGGACGAACTCCTGGTTGCGCCCTCCGAGGCCATCCCCGCGCAAAGTGACCGTGGTCTCGCCTCCCGAGATGAGGCAGGCCGGCGGGCGCACAGGGCGGCCGCTCAACAGGGCTTCTTTGGCGATCGCGGCGTGCATGCGGGCGATCTCGCGCGTCTCTCCTTCGATCCGCGTGGAGAGGATCAACGGCTTGAGGCCCAGCTTGCGCGCTTGGGCCGCGGCCGCTTCCACGGCGAGAGCGTTGCTGCCCACCACCAAGTTTTGAACCCGCTGGAAGACCGGATCGCCGGCCTTGGGCGTTTCCGCGATTTCGCCCGCCACGCCCCGCTCGATGTGCTCGCGGACGGCGGGAGGCACTTTGTCGAGCAGGCCGTATTTTTCCAAAACGGCGCGGGCGGCGGCGAAGGTGGAGGCGTCGGGGGCGGTGGGGCCGGAGGCGATCACGTCGAGGTCATCGCCGATGACGTCGCTGAGCAGCAGCGAGATCACCGTGGCCGGCTGAGCCAGCCGCGCGAGCTGGCCTCCTTTCAAAGTCGAGATGTGCTTGCGGAGCGCGTTGATCTCATGGATGTTGGCGCCGCAGGCCAGAAGCAGGCGGGTGGCTTGCTGCTTCTCGTCCAGAGTCAGGGGCGGCGCCGGGCTGGGCAGCAACGCGGAGCCGCCGCCGGAGATGAGGCAGAGAACCAAATCGTCCTTTCCGGCGCTCTCGACCATCGCGGCGATGCGGCGGGCGCCGCTCACGCCGGCCTCATCGGGTACGGGGTGGCCGCACTCATTGAGGGCGATGCGGCGCAGAGGCGCAGTGTGGCCGTACTTGACGTTGATTAGTCCGCCGGTGATGCGGCGGCCCAGCAGCTTCTCGACGGCCTGGGCCATGGCCGCGCTGGCTTTGCCCGCCCCGACCACGTAGATGTTGCGGAACGAGCGCAGCCGGTAGCGGCGCTTGCCCACTACGAGGGTGTCCTGCACAACACGTACGTGGCGCAGAACGGCGGCCACGGGATCGGCGGCTTCCAGCGCAGCGCGGAAAATTTTTAGGGCAAAGCGGCGGAGTTGGGCGTTGGTCATTGGAACATAGCTCCAGCTTCAAAAGATCGGCAATGCGAGTATGGAGGCGACCGCGGCTTCGGGGTCGTCGTTGAAGATCTCGATGCGGTAGTCGGCGCGGGCGTAGGTTTCGCGGCGAAGGTAGTAAAGTAGATCCAGCTTCTGCGGATCGCGCGCCAGCGGGCGGTCGGTTGCGCCCTGGAGACGGCGGCGGATGATGGCCAGAGGGCAATCCAGCCAAATGGAGATGCCGTTGTTCTCGACCAGCTCAAAGTTCTGGGGCTGCCCGAAAGCGCCGCCCCCGAGTGCGACCACCATGGGCTTGCCGGCCTGGATGACCCGAACGCGCCGGCGGATGGCGTCCGTCTCCAGGCGGCGGAATTCCTGCTCGCCGTAGCGGTCGAAGATCTCGTTGATGGTGGCGTGGGCCTCGGCCTCGATGTCGGCGTCGGTATCGGCGAAGCTCCAGCCCAGGCGGTCGGCGAGAACGGGTCCAATGACGCTCTTGCCGCATCCCATGAAGCCCACCAGGAAGATGCCGGGCGTGCGTTTCAATTTCAAAATCATCGCGAGAACGCCATAATGGTAACATGCGCGTCCGGAGTGGATGACTCAGGCGCGCGGCCTGCCGTGGAGTTATGCCGCTACATTTGATTATCGACGCCGACGATACGCTTTGGGAGAACAACATCTACTTCGAGCGGGCCTTTGAGGAGTTCGTAGCGCTGTTGGGCCACAGCCGCCTGGATGCGGCCGCCATCCGCGCGGTGCTGGACGAAATCGAGGTGATGAACAACCGGATCTACGGCTACGGCTCGCGGAATTTCGCGCGCAATTTGCAGCAGTGTTTCCTGCGGCTGGCCGAGCGGGAGGTCCGGCCGGAAGATCTGGAGGCGATCCGGCTGCTGGGCGAGAGGCTGCTGGATCATCCCATGGAGCTGATCGAGGGTGTCGAGGAAACGCTGGCCTATCTCCACCCGCGGCACGATCTGGTGCTGTTCACCAAGGGGCAGCAGGATGAGCAGAGGCGGAAGCTGGAGCGCAGCGGTCTGGCTGGCTATTTTCATCACACCGCGGTGGTGAAGGAGAAAGACGCAGAAGCGTACCGGCGCCTGGTGTCGGACTTGGGTCTGGATCCGGAACGCTGCTGGATGATCGGCAACTCTCCCAAATCGGACGTGAATGCGGCCCTGGAGGCGGGCTTGCGGGCGGTGTTCATTCCGCACGACCACACCTGGACGCTGGAACGGGAGCCGCTGCGGGAGGCAGACGGGCGGGTGCTGCGGCTGAGCCGGTTTGCCGAGCTGCGGGAGCATTTTTAGGGAAGCGGTTGGCGGGAGGCAGGTGCGGCTGCCGGGAGACGGCGGGCGGCGTCTTAAGACGAGCCGAACAGGTGAAAGGGAGGGCAGTGGGTAGGGGGGCCAGGCCGAAAGAATGTCTGCCCCACAGGGAAGCTGCCCACGCGGCGGGTGAAGGGCGCCCGGGTCGGCAGGAAGGCTGGCCGCAGGCCTGGAAGCCCGCCCCACACGGTGGGCCTGCCTCACGACGGAAGCCCTGCGCCAGCGCAGCAGCGCGAGGGCAGGGAAAAGACAGCCGCCTCAGGGAAGCCCGGCCGACTGTGGGGAGGCCGGGCGCTGGCGCGGCTCGGCGGTGGCGTAGTATCCGGTCCGGGTGCGCGCCACGGGGCGGTTGGGGCCTTCGACGGTGACGCGGATCTGGCGGTAACTGCCGTCGAGGGCCTGGTTGGAGGGGGTGTAGGCGATGGTGAACTGGTTGCGGAGCTCGTGGGCCACGCGCGCGGCCAGCTCGTCAACTTCGGCGACCTCCTTGGCGTAGTAAGCGGCGCCGCCACTGGCGGTGGCGATGGCGTCGATGGCGCGTCGGGCGCGGCGGGCGGCGCTGCGGTCCTCGTCGCTGAGCAGGGCGATGAAGTAGATCAGCACCTCGGCCTGCTGCGCTTTTTGCACGAGCTGCTCGAGAGTGATGGAGCTCATGTTGTCATCACCGTCGGTCACCACCATCAGGATTTTCTTGTCGCGCTTGGCGTTCTCCCGCATGTAGTCGATGGACATGCTGATGGCGTCCCGCATGGCGGTGCCGCCGCGCTGATCGATGCGGCTGAGGGCCTCCTCGAGCTTGGGGATGCTGTTGGTGAAGGGGCAGTCCAGGTAAGCCTCGTCGTTGAAGTTGACCACGAAAACCTCGTCCTGCGGATTCGAGGCCTTCACCAACTGAATGGCGGCCACTTCGACCTGCTTGCGCTTGTCGCGCATGCTGCCGCTGTTGTCGATGATGAGGCCCATTGAGACGGGGATATCCTCGCGGCGGAACAGCCTTACCTGTTGTTCCACGTTGTTCTCATAGACCTTGAAGGCCTTTTGAGGAAGGTCGGTGATCAAGCGGCCGTTGCGGTCCATCACGGTGACATGCAAGACCACCAGCCGGGTGTCAGCGCGGAAGACCGGGTCTTGCTGCGCGGCTAAAGGACCTGCGTTCACGGAGAAGACAAAGAAGAGAATGGCGAGAAGGAAGGGCATAATCAAAACCGAGTCCCTCCAGTACTGTGGGTGGACTGTCGGCCGGAGAGAGCTTCCCCGGCCCCTTCTGGCGAGCCGCGCCGGGTGCTCCGATAATGCACGGCCAGGCGGACTATTGAGACGGAGCATAGTAGCCCAAACGCCAGAACGCGCGCAGAGGCGGGAGTCCGCGCGGTTGAACCAGCGTCACTTTCACGCGGCGGTACTTTCCGTCTCGCTGCTGATTCGTGGGGGAATAGCCGAGCAGGTACTGATTGCGAAGTTCAATGCCGATTCTAGCGGCGATGTCCGGCAGGTCGTTTAGGTTGCCCACCGGGTAGGCGCGGCCACCGGTTTGCTCGGCCAGGTTCTGAAGGAGGCCGGGGCCGGCCAGCTCCTCGGCGGTGCGGCCGCGCGAGCCGTACGGCTCGTAGATGCCGATTCCATAGATCTGCACGTCGGCCTCCCGCACCAGATTGCGAATCTCGCTTTCCGTATAGCGGCTGTTGTTGTCGCCTCCGTCGGAGATGATGAAGATCGCCTTGCGCGGGTTGCTGGCCTTTTTCATCTCATGAAGGGCCAGGTAAACCGCGTCCAGCAGCGCGGTGCGCCCCTTGGACTGAGCGAAGGCAAGCCGGCTCTGGATGTCCTCGACGCGGGTGGTGAAGGTCTGGGTGAGCACCGGGCGGTCGCTGAACTGAATGAGGAAGAACTCGTCGGTGGGGTTAGCGGTCTTGCAGAACTGGGCGACGGCCTGGCGCGATTTCTGGAGCTTGACGCCCATGCTGCCGCTGGTGTCAAAAACGATGCCGATCGAAAGCGGGGCGTCCTCGCTGGCGAAGTGGGTGATGGTCTGCTCGACGTTATCTTCGAGAAGCTTGAAGTGGCTCTTGTCCAGGCCGGTGACGAAACGGTTCATGGGGTCGGTGACGGTCACCGGGATCAGGACCAGATTGGCGTCCACGCGCAGGTTGGCGCGGGGCGTGACGGTTTCCTCTCCGGTGGGAGGCTTAGGGCGCGGAACGATCTCTACCCTCGGAGGCGGTCCTTGGGGCGTTGAGACCGGCGCATCGGCCGCCCAAATCATTGCCCCCAGGACGCCCAGAAGCGGCAAGTGAGGCCAGGCTCGCGGTTTGCTAAGCATGCCGCCCTCCTGCGAGTGCAACCACTACCTGGATTATAGCACCGCAGGTGCGCCAGCTATGGTATGATCGAGCGTGCAGCAGGAGATCCTGGGAGTCATCCCAGCGCGCTACGAATCCTCCCGTTTCCCCGGAAAACCCCTCGCTCCCCTCGGCGGCAAAAGCATGCTTCAACACGTTTGGGAGCGCAGCCTGCGAGCCCGGCGGCTGACCCGGCTTCTCGTCGCCACCGACGATGAGCGGATTGCGGCCGAGGCCCGGCGGTTCGGGGCGGAGGTCCGGATGACCCGCCGGGATCATCCCTCCGGCACCGATCGCGCCGCGGAGGTGGCCGGCGCGGTCCGCGCGGATCTGGTGGTCAACATCCAGGGCGATGAGCCGCTGATTGACCCGGCGGCGATTGACGCCGCGGTGGAGGGCTTATCGGCGGGCAGCGCTGCGCCGATGGGAACGCTGGCCAAGCGGATCACCGACGCTAAGGAACTGGACAATCCGAACGTGGTGAAGGTGGTGATGGACCTCAGCGGGCATGCGCTGTATTTCTCCCGCTGGCCGATCCCCTATGTGCGCGAGGGCAGGGCGGAACGCTACAAACATATCGGGCTATACGTGTACCGGCGGGATTTTCTGTTGGCTTACCCCGGGCTGAGGCGGGGCCCGCTCGAAGAGGCGGAGAAACTCGAGCAGTTGCGGGCTCTGGAGAACGGCTTCAAGATCCGCGTGGTGGAGACCGGCAAGGTCATTGTCGCCGTCGACGAGCGAGAGCAGCCACGGCTCGACGAGCTCTACCGGCGCGGCGTGGCCAACGGCGTGCCGGACATCGCACTGGTCGGCCCCCAGCGGCTGCGGGAGCTCGAGCCCCATGCCCGGGGGCTGCGCGCCATTCATTCGCCCCACACGGCCAGTCTGGACTTCACCGAGGTCGTCAGGGCCATGGCCCAGGAGGATCGCGACCGCGGCGTGGTCCTGCGGACCGGCGCTCGGGTGACCGGGGTCCTGCGCCGCGGCGACGGGCTCGTGATCCGTGCGGGCTCCCAGGAAGTCCGCGCGAGGTACCTGATCAACTGTGCAGGGCTGTACGCGGATGTGGTGGCGCGGCTGGCCGGCGCGCAGCCCGACGTCCGCATCGTGCCCTTCCGCGGCGAGTACTACCTGATCCGGCCGCAGCGTCGGCATCTGGTGCGGGGTCTCATCTACCCGGTGCCCGACCCCGAGTTTCCCTTCCTGGGGGTGCACTTCACGCGGACGGTGCACGGCGACGTCGAGGCCGGCCCCAACGCGGTGCTGGCGTTCGCCCGCGAGGGCTACTCGTGGGGGCGCATCGATCTGGGCGAGCTGGCCTCCACCATGGCCTATCCTGGCTTCTGGCGCATGGCGCGGCGCTACTGGCGCACGGGGCTGTACGAGGTGTGCCGGTCGCTCTCCAAGGCCGAGTTCGTCCGGGCGCTGCGGCGCCTGGTGCCCGACCTCCAGTCCGACGACATCGTGCGGGGCGGCGCCGGTGTCAGGGCACAGGCCGTGAGCGCGGAAGGATCCTTGGAGGACGACTTCCGCTTCGTGCAGAGCGAGCGGGCCATCCACGTGCTCAACGCGCCTTCCCCGGCCGCCACGGCCTCGCTGGCCATCGGCCGGCACCTGGCGGACCTGGCGGCGGCGGCCTTTGGGCTGGGCCCGCCATCGCACGCCCCGTGACGGCGGCTCTGTGCCGCAGGGTGGACGGGGTGCGCCAGGAAC
>JAIMAR010000016.1 GCA_023511855.1 Bryobacteraceae bacterium | reverse complement strand
GCTGCGTTGGCCGTTGGTTTCACCGTTTTGGTGGCCAAATGGGGCACGCGCGCCATGGGCCAGGTTGTCGCGCGCGCCCACGGGAGGCTGCAAGTTCAGGAGGCTCAGTTCACCATCGCCATGGTGGCGCTGTTTGCGCTCTCCGCGCTGGCGGTCTATGTGGGCGTGGCCGCCATCGTCGGCGCTTTTTTGGCCGGCATGGCGCTCGGCGAAAACGTGGGTCAGCGGGTTCATGACTTAGCCCACGGCGTCACCGAACTCCTGGTTCCGTTCTTCCTGGTCAGCATCGGGCTGCATTTCGACGCGCATGCCTTCAAGGACGTATCGACCGTCCTGCTGGCCTTGGTGATCCTGGCCGCAGCCTTGCTCTCCAAATTCGTCGGCTGCGGCCTGGGGGCCCTCCGGCTGGGCTTAGGCGACGCCGTCCGGGTCGGCGTGGGGATGGTGCCTAGAGGAGAGGTGGGCATGGTGATCGCTCAAATCGGCCTCGGCCTGGGGGTGATTCCCACTCCGATCTATAGCGTAGTGGTCTTCATGGCGGTGGCGACGACGCTGGCCGCGCCTCCCCTGATCCATCTGAGCTATCGCAAGTTGATCAAGGCCGGGGACGCCGCCGAAGTCTTCCACCTCGGCTGAACTACCCTAATCTGCCCCCTCCCCCTACCCTGCTGTGGGGATTCCAGCGCCCGCCTCCGGACCGTAGTCTGAAAGGGGAGGAGTTTGTGTCTGATTTCTACCAAACCGGGATGGTGACGACCCTCCACCGGCTGAAACCGAATAGCCTGGAGCGGCTGGAGGGCGATCTGGAAAGGTTCAGCCGCAACCGGCCGATCGGTTTGGTGCTGCCGGCTCTCTACAGCGAATTTGAAACGCCCACCATGCAGCGAATCGTCAATGAATTGCGGCAGGTGCGCTATCTCCAGCGCATCGTGGTCGCGCTCGGCCGCGCCTCGCGGGAACAATTCGACCGCGCCCGGAGCTTCTTCAGGGATTTCTATACCCCGGTCACATTCATCTGGGTGGATGGCGAGCGGATTCAAAGCCTGATCCAGATGCTGGAGGAGAAGGCGCTGTCGCCGGGGGCGGACGGCAAGGGGCGCTCCTGCTGGCTGGCCTACGGGGTGATCCTGGCCATGCGGGATTGCGACGTGATCGCGCTGCACGACTGTGACATCGTCAACTACGACCGCCAGTTGTTGGCCAGGCTCTGTTACCCGGTGGCGCATCCCAACCTGGGCTTTGAGTTCTGCAAGGGCTATTACGCGCGGGTCACCGACCGGATGCACGGCCGGGTGACGCGGCTCTTTTTGACGCCGCTGGTGCGGGCCCTTCAGAGCATGGCCCCACAAACCACCTTCCTGAGTTTTCTCGACAGCTTCCGCTATGCGCTGGCCGGGGAGTTTTGCATGGACTCCAACCTGGCGCGGGTCAACCGAATCCCCGGAGACTGGGGACTGGAAGTTGGGGTACTGGCAGAGGTCTTCCGCAACTGCGCCGTGGGCCGCGTCTGCCAGGTGGACCTGACCGACAACTACGAGCACAAGCATCAGTCGCTGAGCGAGGACGACTCCTCCAAAGGCCTGCGCCGCATGGCGGCCGACATCGCCAAGAGCTTGTTCCGGACCATGGCGGCCGAGGGAACGGTCTTCACCGCAGACCACTTCCGCAGCCTGGAAGTTCGCTACGTCCGGATTGCCCAAGACACCATCGCCCGCTATTACGCCGACGCCATGCTGAACGGCTTGAAGTTCGACCGGCACGCGGAAGAGTTCGCCGTGGCCGCCTTCGCCCGCAGCCTCCGGCAAGCGGCTGCGGATTTCATCGAAGACCCCCTCGGCTTGCCGCTGATTCCAAACTGGAACCGGGTGCTGTCGGCCATCCCGGAGTTTTTTGAGTTGTTGCAGGACGCCGTTGAAAAAGACGCCAAGCTGCCGCTGGCCAAGGGAGCATAACCAGCCTCGATGGGTTCTCAAGCTTTGAACAAAGAAGCCCTGCGCGCCGCCGAGTCCATCCGGCAGGCCGACATCGTTGTGGGCATTCCCTCTTACAACAACGCCCGCACCATCGGACACGTAGTTCGAGCGGCGTGTGCCGGCCTGGCCAAATACTTTCCGCAGATGAAAGCCGTCATCATCAACTCCGACGGAGGCTCCACCGACGGCACCCCACAGGCGGTACTTTCCACCCATGTCGAGGACGCCCATTTGCTGCTGCTGAACACGCCCCTAAGCGGCGTGCATCGCCTCTCGCTCCCCTATCACGGCATTCCCGGAAAGGGGAGCGCGTTTCGGCTGATCTTTCAGATGGCGTCACACCTGGAGGCCAAGGCCTGTGCGGTGGTCGACTCAGATCTGCGCTCGATCACGCCGGAATGGTTCGATCTGCTGCTGCGCCCCATCTTGTTCGCCGGATTCGATTTCGTCGCGCCCTATTACCACCGGCACAAATACGACGGCACCATCACCAACAGCATCGTCTACCCGTTGACGAGGGCCCTATACGGGCTGCTGGTCCGGCAGCCGATCGGCGGGGAGTTCGGCATCTCGGCCCGGCTGCTGAAGCGGTATCTGGAGCGCGATGACTGGGAGACCGACGTCGCCCGCTACGGCATCGACATTTGGATGACCACCATCGCCATTGCCGAGGGCTACCGGGTTTGCCAGAGCTTCCTTGGGGCCAAACTGCATGACGCCAAGGACCCGGGCGCCGATCTGAGCGCCATGTTGCAGCAGGTGGTGGGAAGCGTCTTTTCGTTGATGCAGGAGTACGAGCCGGTCTGGCGGCAGCGCACTGGCAGCGAGCCGGCTGATTTGTTCGGCTTCCGGTTCGACGTCGGCGTGGAGCCGATTACGGTCAATGTCGACCGCATGATCCAGACCTTCCGCCGGGGCTGCACCGAGCTGGCCGAAGTCTGGTCTCTGGCGCTGGCGCAGGAGACCTACGAAGCGGTCCGGAGGCTGGGCGAAGCGAGCGACCATGCAAGCAGGGAAGGGTTTCATCTTGAAGATGAATTGTGGACGCACGTAGTCTACGATTTTGCGTGCGCCTACCGCCGGCAGCGCGTCGGGAGAGGTCATCTACTGCGTTCCTTGACGCCGCTGTATCTGGCCCGGGTGGCCTCCTTCGTCCACGAGACGCGGGAGATGCTGCCGGCGGCGGTGGAGGAACGCATTGAAGCGCTCTGCCTTCGGTTCGAGGCTGAAAAACCGTATTTATTGGAGCGCTATCCAGGCAAAGAGGGTTCGGAGCGGGAGCAGAAGCCTTCGCTTCCGGAGGCGGCCGCCCGGACCAGCGTGGAGGTTTGAGTCATGATCGAAACGATGCGGGTGGTGCTGGAGGGGGTTTGGCAACACCTCCGGTTCCAAATGACGACCTATCTGCCGCCGCTTCTGGCGGCGGCCATCATCCTGGTCAGCGCGTACCTGGTGGCTTTGCTGGTCCGCTGGCTGATCTATCACATCTTCAAGGGGACCGCGGTGGACCGCTTTCTGCGCCGCACTGGGCTGGCCTTCATGATCGACAGCTCGGGCCGCTTGAGAGCGACACGTCTTGTGGCGGAAACGGCCTACTGGGGCATTCTGGTGATCGGCTTCTTGACCGGCTTGAGCGTTTTCAATACCAATCTGACCAATCAGATGACCGAGCAGTTCGTGCTCATGCTGCCCCGGCTGGTCGTGGCCGGCATCATTTTGTTGGGCGGCATGTGGCTGAGCCAGTACCTCGGCCGGAGCGCCTTGGTCTGGGCGGTCAACGAAGGACTGCCCCGGCCGCGCCGTCTGGCAGGCGCAGTGCGCCTGGTGATTATGTTCGTCGCCGTAGTGGCCGCCTCCGACCATCTCAATTTTGCGCGAAACGTCTTCCTAGCTGCGTTTCTGATTCTCCTGGGCGGGGCGGTTCTGGCGCTGAGTCTGGCCTTGGGGCTGGGCGCACGCGACACGGTGGGACGGTACCTGGATTCTAAACAGCCTTCCGAACCGGAGCGCAGCGAGGAACGCTCACTCTGGAACCATCTCTAAGATGGCCCGCGCCCAGCCGACAGGACCCGGTTGAGGGGCTAGCCGTGCGCCGGGAACCATCTCCAGCAGCCGGCTGGATTGAGCCGATGGCATGACAAATGCCTGGTCCGCGGCGGCGAGCATGGCGGCGTCATTGAGCCCATCGCCGAGCGCGATGGTGACCAGGGCCGGCTCCAGCCTCCGGTACAAGGCGGTCAGGGCGCGCAGCGCGGCGGCTTTGTCGTTGTTGCCCGTGATGTGATAGAAGCGGCCGCCGCGGGTCCAGCGAAATCCCTGGCTTTCGATCTCCCGGAGAAGCTGCTCGGCCAGTTGCGGATCCAGAATCTCGAACGGCTCGTCGTATTCCCGCTGAGCGGCCAGCTCCGCCTGCGGGGGGGGCAATCCGGTAATAACGGCGATCTGCTCAGCGCTCAGCCGATGGAAAGGCCGGACGCGGCAACCGCTGCGCTGCTCCGCCTGGCGGAGGGCTTCCACCAGTTGGGAATAGGGGGTGCCAAACTCCAGCACTTCGTATTCACCGCGCCTCACCGCGCCGGGCACAGGAAAGGGAAAGCTCCCCGGGGGCACATAGACCGCCCCGCCGTTTTCAACCACGAAGGGCCAGCGGTTGCCCGTACGCGCGCGCCAGTATTCCGTCTCCGCGCGGGTCTTGCTGGTGCAGAAGATCAGGGGAACTCCCCGGACCGCCAGCCGCTCGAGCGCCGGCAGCGCCGGCTCAAAAACGTAGGTTTCGTGGTCCAGCAGCGTTCCGTCCAAGTCGGTAAAGACCAGCACCATGACACTTCAGGGTAGCGGGCGGCCGCAGTCTCGGGTATCCCCCGCGTCGGGTAAGCGCGTGAAAGAATAGGGGTAGGATCGGTTTCGCCGATGCGCGCACGGGTATCTCCCATCTTGTACCTCGGATTCGGCAGCCTGGTCTTGCTGGTCGCCATGGCGGGCTTGGCGGCGGCGCGCCGGGCCTCGCAGATCTACGCCGAAATGAGGGATATCTATGAGACTCACCGGCAAGTCAACTCCGTTCTGAACGAGATCGGATCCGCGCTGAACGTCTCGGGCATCCTGGTGCGCGACTACCTTCTCGACCAGTCGCACCTCACCGCAGAGTTGCACCGCAAGGAGCTGGTTCGGATCCGCACGGAAATGGGCGGCAATCTAGACCTGCTTCATAAGCTCGTGCCGGAAGAAAATGCGGAAACGCTCGCCAGCCTGCGCCGGGAACTGGACGCCTACTGGGACGCGCTGGATCCGCTGTTCGATTGGAGCCCGCGCCAAAAGATCGCCCTCAGCGGTTTTTTCCTGAAGCAGACCGTCTTGCCACGGCGGGATGCGGCGCTGGCCATCGCGCGCGAAATCGCCCGGTTCAATGACATGAACTTCGCCGTGCAACAGCGCCGGATCGTCGAGAGCCAGGCCGGCTTCCGCCGCCATCTGGTTTGGATGCTCAGCATCACGATTTCGCTGGGGATTCTGGTGGCCGCTTTCAGTATTGGCCGCATTATGCGACTCGAACGCCGGAACCAGGAACACCAGGCGCGGACCGAGCGCGCTGAACAGGAGCTGCGCCGCCTGAGTCAGGACTTGGTGCGGGCTCAGGAATCGGAGCGCAAGGCCATTGCGCGGGAATTGCACGATGCGGTGGGGCAGACCTTGACGGCGCTGCGCATGGAGCTGTCCCAGTTGCCTGCCCTCCGCCAGGCGCCGGAGGAGGAGTTCCGGACCCGTGTCGAGGAGGCCCGGCAACTGGCCGAACAGACTCTGGCCACCGTGCGCAGCCTGGCGATGGGCTTGCGCCCGGCCATGCTCGACGATCTGGGGCTGGCGCCGGCCCTGGAGTGGCAAAGCCGGGACTTTTCCCGGCGCAGCGGGATTCCGGTGGAGCTACAATTGGATGGCGATCTCGACGGGCTGCCCGAAGCTCACCGCACCGCGGTGTTCCGCATCGCCCAGGAGGCCTTGACCAACTGCGCCCGCCACGCCCGCGCCAAGCACGTCCGGATTGCCGTGCACGGCCGCAAGGATGCCGTCTCCCTCAGCATCCAGGATGACGGCGTGGGCATGGATGTCGAATCCACCGCCCGGGAGGGAATGGGATTGCTTGGAATCGAGGAGCGGGCCCGCGAACTGGGCGGCGCCGTGAGCATTTACTCGAAACCCGGCAAAGGCATGACTTTGCAAGCGGAGATCCCGCTGCCCAAGGAGACGTTGCGTTGAACGGCATCCGAATCCTGTTGGCCGACGACCATGCGCTGGTGCGGCGCGGACTGCACTACTTGCTCGAGCGCGCCAATGGCATCCAGGTCGCGGGTGAGGCTTCCGACGGCCGCGAGGCTGTGCGCCTGGCCGAGGAACTGCGCCCGGACATCGTCATCATGGACATCGGCATGCCAAACCTGAACGGCATTGAAGCCACGGCTCAGATCGTCAAAAAGAATCCCGCCATTGGCGTCATTATCCTCAGCATGCATGCCGATGAGACCTACCTCGTCCGCGCCCTGTCGGCAGGCGCCAAAGGTTACCTGCTAAAAGATTCCGCCGAGAATGACCTAATCCGAGCCGTGCACACCGTACATGCCGGAAAGCCGTTTTTCAGCCCGGCCATCGCTCAAACCCTGCTCGAAGACTACATGCGGCGCCTTCAGCAGCAATCTCTCCAGGATTCCTACGATCTGCTCACGGACCGCGAGAAGGAGATCCTGCAACTGCTAGCCGAAGGCAAGTCGAACAAGGAGGTCGCCACACTGCTCGACCTCAGCTTGTACACGGTGGAGACCCACCGCTCCAACTTGATGCAGAAGCTGAACCTGCACAACACGGCCGAAATCGTGCTCTACGCGGTGCGCAAGAAGATCATTACTTAGAAGCGCCGGCCGCGGCAGCCCGCGGGGGTTTTCCACCGGCGGGCTGGTTCCCGGTGAATGGGCTAAACTGGCAGACAGAACCCGCAGGCGAGGAACTCGAATGTGATCACGCGCATAGAAGCCCTCAACTTCCGCTGCCTCCGGTTTGTCCAGCGGTCCTTGGAACCTCTGCAAATCCTCGTCGGGCCGAATGCCAGCGGCAAGAGCACCTTTCTGGATGCCATTGAGTTTGTGGGCGACCTGGTCTCGGGCGGCGGCCCCGAGGCTGCCTTCCGGAAGCGCACGGCGAATCCGCTGGATTTGCTTTGGAACTGGCAACCAGGCGTCATGGAATTGGTTGTCGAAGCTCACATGCCAGAAGATCTGAAGCGGCGGCTCAACGGCGGCAGCTTCGACACAATCCGTTACGAATTGCAGCTCCTGGTGGAGGCTGGGCCAAACCCTCCTGAACTTCGGGCCGAAAGGTTGTTGTTCAAAACAGCAGAGCAGAACCCGCAGCAACAGCTCAATTTCCCCGAGCTCAGGCAACCTCCCAGGTCCTTGCTTACGCCGCGCTCGCAAGGCAAGCGCCTTATCCTCAATAAGGTTCCTGGCGGCAACGACAATTTTTATTCCGAGATCCACGACAAACCTGGCAAAGGTTGGGCGCCTTCCGTGAGGCTTGGCCCACGCAAATCCGCCTTGAGCAATTTGATGGAGGACGAAACCCGCTTTCCCGTCGCCACCTGGTTTAAAAGCACGCTCACACGCGGAATCCAGCGGATGGTGCTCAACAGCGTACTAATGCGTCAGGCCAGCCCGCCGGGGAGGGGCCGGGGCTTCTTGCCCGATGGCTCAAACCTGCCGTGGGTGGTCGAAGACTTACGGAAGCGTGCGCCGGAGCGGTTCCGGCAGTGGGTGCAACATCTGGCTACGGCTCTTCCGGACCTGGAGGGGATCCGCGTCGTCGAACGCCAGGATGACCGCCACTCGTATCTGATGCTTCGCTATCGCGGGGGCTTGGAAGCCCCGTCGTGGGTGGTTTCGGACGGGACCTTGCGCTTGCTCGCGCTTACCATCCTCGCCTACATCCCGGGGCTCCGTGACATTTTCCTGATCGAAGAGCCGGAGAACGGCATCCATCCTACTGCCGTGGAAACGGTATACCAGTCCTTGCGTTCCGTTTATGAAGGGCAAGTGTTGGTGGCAACCCATTCTCCGATTCTTCTGGCAATCGCCAAGCCTTCGGAACTCCTCTGCTTCGCCAAGACGCCCGAGGGCGCCACAGACATCGTTCGCGGAGATAATCATCCAGCCCTGCGCCATTGGCAAGGTGAGGTCAGTCTGGGAGATCTGTTCGCGGCCGGGGTGCTCGGATGACACAGGGGACGTTTGAGCTTGACCTGGTCGTGCTGGCGGCCGACAAGGATATCAAGCTGAGCGTGGAAGCGCTCTTGTTACGCTACTCTGCTTTGGGAATTCGTCCAATCAAATCTCAGGTGATCTCACATCCGCGGCGCGATCCGGGCGTCTTGAAGGACGGTCACCAGCTTCTACGCGTCCACCTGCGTACAGCAAGGTATTGTCTGGTGATGTTCGACCGCGACGGCTGCGGGGACAGGCGGAGCAGGAGCGTGATTGAAGCGCAAGCCGAGGCTAATTTGGCCTCCAATGGCTGGTCCGGCCGCTGCGCCGCGATCGTGATTGATCCGGAATTGGAGGCCTGGGTTTGGAGCCGCTCGCCGCACGTAGATGCCGTCCTCGGCTGGCCATCGCGCGGAAGAGATTTGCGGCAGTGGCTCACGCAACAAGAGTTGCTGCGGCCAGGGCAAAGTAAACCGGAATATCCGGAGGATGCATTGAATGCTGCATTGCGGGAGACCCGGCGTCCTGCCTCAGCAGCGTTATTTCAACAACTCGCCAGAACTGTCGCGCTGGACCAGTGCACCGACCCCGCCTTCCTGAAATTCAAGTCCGTCCTCCGCCAGTGGTTCTCGGCCTGAGCGCCAAACACGGCGCCTTTCCGCCTTCGGCCACACAGCCCCATTCGAGGCACGCGAAATGGGGGCCTCGGGCGCACGGAGCCAATTTTGTTTCAGCCTCAGCTCAGCGGCTCTTATACTGGTACGGCGCGCGCAGGCGCGGCAGGCGATCCAGCTTGCGCAGGTGTTCGGGCGCACCCGAGGGCGAATGCTTTACCTCGATCTTCGGCGGCGGCCCAGGCTCCCGGAGTTGCAACGGATCCGGCGCCGGGGGCGGCGACGGCGGCGCCACGGCCCGGAATTTCCTCACCACGGGCTTGGCCCGCTTAATATAGGCGTCCACCAGGTGGGCGCTGCGGGAGCTCGTAGGCACGGTCCCTTCTTCTTCCTCCAGCCACTCCAGAACAGGATTCTTGCGATGTTTTCCCTGATTAGCCATGTGCCTCCTCCGAACCAGTGCATCCGTCTGCTTCGATTGTAGGCGCACCGGAGCGGACTTGCAAGATAAGACACCGCCCCCCTGCGGGCCAGGACGCTATTGGGTCAGCGGGAGGCCAGCCGCCGCCGGCGCCGCCGCTCCGCCTGCCGCACTCGGCGCTCATCGAGGCCAAAATAGTGGGCCACCTCGTGCCATACTGTATCTCTCAGGAGTTGCTCGAGTTCGGCGCGGCTGCGGGCCAGCCTCTCATGGGGCCCCTGGAAGATGGTGATCCGGTCCGGGAAGGTGAATCCGTCGCTGACGCTGCGCTCTGTATACGGACGCCCTTCGTAAAGGCCTAGCAGACCGGGCTGGGGAGGTTCCTGCTCCACCACGAAGGCGACGTTGTGCAGGCGGCGGCGAAACCGGGCCGGAATCGCCTTCAGGGCCTGCTCGACCAGCGCATCGAACTCGCGAGGCGACATCCAGTTCCCATTGTAGATAGGCGGGACCGCAAGCATGAGTAAGCGTCTGGTAGTGGCGATCGACGGACCGGCCGGCGCCGGCAAGAGCACCCTGGCGCGCCGCATCGCCGACAAGCTGGGGATCCTCTATATCGACAGCGGCGCCATGTACCGCGCCATCGGCCTGTGGGCGCTCCGCAGCGGCATCAGCCTGGAGGACGCCCAGCGGCTCGAACAACTGGCGCAGCAGGCCCACATCGAGCTCCTTCCGCAGGGAGGCCGCGTGTTGCTCAACGGAGAGGACGTCACCGAGGCCATCCGCACCCCCGAAGTCTCCGAAGCCGCATCCAAAGCCTCCGCCGTGCCGGGAGTCCGCCGCGCTATGGTGGAACAGCAGAGGCGCATGGCCCGTGAAGCCAGTGTCGTTATGGAAGGCCGGGACATCGGCACGGTGGTCTTCCCGGATGCCGACGTCAAGATTTACCTAGACGCCGATGCCGCCGAGCGCGCCCGCCGGCGCATGGCGGAAGCCGAGGCCCGGGGCGGCCGCCCCGACGCGCTCCAGATGCAGCGCGAGATCGACGAACGTGACGCCCGGGACCGCAGCCGGAGCACCGCGCCCTTGATGCAGGCCCCGGACGCCGTATACCTGGACTCGACCGGGTTAAGCATCAGCGAAGTGGAACAAGAAGTGCTCCGGATCATTCGCGAACGAACCAGCAACGGAAAGGAGCTTCAAGCTTGAAAGACTTGTTAGTCATGAAATTCGGCGGAACCAGCATGGGTTCGGCCGAACGCATCCGCGTGGCGGCGGAATTGGTGGCCCAAGAGCGCAAGACACGGCCTGTGCTGGTCGTAGTCTCCGCCATGTCGAAGGTCACCGATATGCTGCTCGACACTCTGCGCCATGCCGAGGCGGGCGATCAGGCCGGCCTGGAGGCCAACCTCCAAAAGCTGCGGGAGCGCCATGTGCAAACTTGCAACGATCTGCTCCCGCCGGAACGGCGCGAACCCGCACTGGCGGGCATCGAGCGGCTCCTGGCCGACTTCGAACGGATCGCCGGCGGCATCCGCCTTCTCGGCGAGCGGCCGCCCCGCTCCGTGGACGAGGCGCTAGCCGTAGGGGAAAGGCTTGCCGCTCTATTGATGGCCACTTATTTGGACAGCTCCGGAATCTCTGCCAAAGACGTGAACGCCGCCGGGGTCATCGTCACCGACGCGGTCTTCGGAAACGCAAACCCCCAGATGGCGCCCACCCGCAAGAAGGCCCATGAACGCCTGGTCCCTCTGTTGAAGGCCGGCATCACTCCCATCGTCACCGGCTTCAACGGCGCCACCACCGACGGGCGCCCCACCACGCTAGGCCGGGGAGGATCGGACTTCTCCGCCTCCATCTTAGCCGCGGCTCTGGATGCGGCTGAACTCTGGATCTGGACCGACGTCGACGGCATCATGACTGCCGATCCACGGCTCGTGCCGGATGCCGCCGTATTGCATGAGGTCAGCTACAATGAAGCGGCCGAGCTGGCCTACAACGGGGCCAAGGTTTTGCACCCCCGCACGCTAGCGCCGCTGGTGGCCAAACAAATCCCCGTCTGGAGCAAGAACAGCTTTGCGCCGGAAAAGCCCGGCACCAGAATTGTTCCGAAGGTCGAGGTCAGTTGGGGCCCGCGTGCGGTGACCTCCCTGGCGAACGTGGCGCTGATCTCCATCGAGCCCCTGAGCCCCGAGCTCAACGTGACCCAGGCCATGGGCCGGGCGCTGGACGCCTTGGGCAGAGTCAACGCCGAAGTCTTGGCCCTGAGCAGCTCCAGCTACCGCCAAAGCCTCTGCTTCCTGCTGCGCAAGGAGGAACTGGAACGGGCGCTGGCGGCGCTGGAGTCGGCCCTGTCGCTGGAGCTGGCCCACGGTTATCTTCGCCCGCTGGACGTGAACGAGGATGTTGGCCTTCTAGCCGTGGTGGGCGAGGGAATGCGCGGCACGCCCGGCCTTGCGGGCCGCATCTTTACGGCCATCAGCCGGGAGAACATCAACATCATCGCCATCGCTCAGGGCTCCAGCGAGCTGACCATCTCCATTGTCGTCCACAAGGACGGCCTGGAGAAGGCGGTCCGGGCCGTGCACCAGGAATGCCGCATGGGCGAAATGGCGCGCCAGGCTGCGTCCAGGCGGCTCCCTTAGAAGCAAGCGGTCCGGGCTGGCACGACGATCGTAAGTTATACTGGTAGTGCCTCTCAATCCCAGGAGATTCGCAGAATGTTTGATCTGTTTCGCAGCCGCACCAAAGCTGTGCGCTACTTGCTCGGCGCCTTACTGCTCTTGGTCGCGGTAATGCTGGTAGTCACCTTGGTGCCCGGCTTCGGCGTGCCTTCCACGGCCGAAACTCAGGTTGTGGCGGAAATCGGCGACGAGGCCTTAGGGCTGTTCGACGTTCAGCGCGCCGTTCAGGCCCAGCTCCGGGCCCAGCGGCTGCCCGCGTCCATGGCGTCGGTCTATGTCCCTCAAATCGTGGACCGGATGATCAATGAGTACGCGCTGGCCTATCAGGCCGAGCGCATGGGCTTCCGGGTCACGGACGCCGATCTGGCCGCCGCCATCCAGCGCATGATCCCGCAGCTGTTTCAGGATGGAAAGTTCGCCGGCCGGGAAGCCTACGCCGCGGTCCTCGCCGAGCGCAACATGACCATAGCCCAGTTCGAGCAGATGCTCCGCAAGCAGCTCCTGATCGAGAAGCTGCAAACTCTCGCCGAAGCCGGCGTCATCATCACTCCCCGCGAACTCGAGGACGCCTACCGGCGGGAGAACGACAATGTGCGGATCGAGTACGTGTTGGTCGACCCCGGCAAGCTGCTGCCCAAACTCAAGATCGACTCGGAGGAAATTGAGAAGCATTACCAGGCCAACCGCGCCAGCTACCAGGTGCCGGACAAGCGTTCCTTCCTGGTCCTGATCGTCGATGAGGGCAAGATTGCCGCCGAGACGGCCATTCCGGAGGCGGAGCTGCGCCGGGCCTACGAGAAAAACAAGGATTCCTACCGCGTTCCCGAGCGCGTTCACGTCAGACACATCCTTCTGAAGACCACGGACGTCCCCAAGGAAGAGCAGCCGAAGGTCCGCCAGCGCGCTGAAGCGCTGCTGAAACAGATTCGATCCGGCGCGGACTTCGCCGAGCTGGCCAAGAAGAACTCCCAGGACCCCGGCTCCGCCGAGAAGGGCGGGGATCTGGGATGGATCGTGCGCGGCCAGACCGTCAAGGCCTTTGAAGACACCGCCTTCAGCTTGAAGCCAAACCAGATCAGCGACGTCATTACCACCGAGTATGGCTTCCACATCTTGCAGGTTCTGGAAAAGGAGCAGGCGCACGTCCGTTCCTTCGAGGAAGTCAAGGGGCAACTGGCCGACGAACTGAAAGCGGATCTCGTCCGGGACCGGGTGCAGTCCACCGCCGACCGGGTCCGTTCGGAGCTGGTCCGCGATCCGCAAGGTGCCGAGCGCATCGCCTCCACGTTCGGCCTGCAACTCGTGCGGGTGGAGAAGGTCTCGGCCGAAGATTCCTTGCCGGTGATCGGCTCCAGTCCGGAGCTTCAGCAGGCAGTCTCTTTGCTGCGCCGGAACGAGGTCACCCCGGTGCTGCAAATTGATCCCAAGCGCTATGCCGTGGCCGTGGTCACGGAGGTCGTTCCGGCTCACCAAGCGGATCTGGCCGAGGCTCGGACCAAAATCCTCGAAGAACTCGTGTCCCAGCGCTTGCGCCAGCTCGCCGAACAGACCGCCAACGAAGTCATGGCCAAAGCCAAGGAGTTTCAGGGCGACTTAAAGAAAGCCGCCCAAGCGACCGGCTGGGAGTATAAGGCTCCCGCACCCTTTGCCCGCAACACCGCCGTAGAAGGGCTGGGGCCGTCGAGCTACGTCGATGAGGCCTTCCGGCTCCCGGTTGGGTCGCTCTTCGGCCCGGTTAACGTCAACGAGCGGCGTTTCATTTGCAAAGTCGTCGAACGCATCCCTGCGGACCTGAGCCAGTTGCCCAAACACCGCGAGACGTTGCTCGAACGGCTGAAGCAGGAGAGAATTCAGCAGCAGATGGAATTCCTCGAGCGGACGGTGCGGGAACAACTGATCAAAGACCGGAAGCTCAAAATCAATCAGGCTACCATCAACCGCTTGCAGGCCTCTTATTCCGGCTCGCAGGGCTGATCGTCTGTTGCATAACCGCATGTGGGGGCGGAGCAGCGTATCCGTCCGGTGGCGGAGGCTGCTTTTTTGCGGAGCAGGTCTTCAGGCCTGCGGCCGATATTCCTGTCGGCCTCGGCGCCCTTCGCCATCGCCCCGTGGCCCATGCCGCCAAGCCGCGCCCCGCGCGCGGGCCAACCTCAGGCTGCACTCCAGCGATGTGGTTCCCCGGCCGGTTCCATTCACCGAGCGTAGCGAATGATCGCAAATCCCGCCGCCAGCAGCACCACGAACGCCAGCGCCAGCCAGTCGAAGTACTTGTCGATGAAGCGGCGCACCGGTTCCCCGAAGGCCCGCAGCAAAGCCGCCACCAGGAAGAACCGTGCGCCCCGCCCCACCAACGAGGCCAGCGTAAAGCCGGCGATATTGATTTGGAACGCTCCGGAGGCGATGGTGAACACCTTATAGGGAATCGGGGTAAAGGCGGCAGTAAAGACG
The DNA here is from genome assembly GCA_023511855.1 of Bryobacteraceae bacterium. GTDB lineage: Bacteria > Acidobacteriota > Terriglobia > Bryobacterales > Bryobacteraceae > JAIMAR01. Next base: position 16,114 of record JAIMAR010000016.1, on the reverse strand, counting down.
ATCCAGAAATCGTAGAGCTGGTACCAATGCGCCACCTTCTGGTGGTAAGCCTGTGCGTGGTAAAAATCGATCAGCCGCACGCCGACCGTATCCATCAGAAAGTAGCCAATACCGTAGCCAGCCATGCCCCCCAGCACGCTGCCGGCCGTGCAAACACCCGCAAACAGCATCCAGCGGCGCAGCGAGCCCAGAACCAGGGCGATCAGCAGCACATCCGGCGGAATGGGAAAGAAGCTGGATTCGGCGAAGGCCAGCAGAAACAAGGCAATGACGCCATGCGGCGTGTGAGCCCAATGGAGAACCCAATCGTAAAGCCGGCGGTGAATACGCCATCGGCTGGCCACGGCTGTTGTGGGAGATGCACTCATGCGGGGAACTTCCAATATAACTCAGCGCCCACCGCTGAGCTTAGGGCACGTGCAGAGCCTTCAGTGCGCTCTGAATGGCAAGATCGTTCTGCGCCTCCACCTGGTCTCCCTTCTCTACGCCGAAAGCCTGATTGAAGATCTCGGTCTTGATCCGGCTCATCATCCAGGCGCGGATCTCAGACCACTCCCAAACGCCCGGCAGAATGTTGTTATCCACAAGATAGCTGCGAAACTCCTCCATGACCTCCGGCGTCACTTCGAAGTCTTCGGGAGGGCGGGGATGCTTCTGGAGGTATACGGTGGCAAATCGCAAAAAAGCACCGCTTGCCTCCAGGAAGACTTGCAAGCGGGTGGGCGCTTTCTCCCGGACCAGCAGGTCGGGCTGAATCCCACCACCTCCCGAAACGGGGCGCCCTGCGTCTGTGCGGAACTCGCCCGGTGATCCCTGAGAGACGGCCGGGATCGTCCGGCTCAACTGCCCGGATTCGAGCGGGCGCTGGATCGAACGCCCGCTCGGGGTGTAGTAAAAGGCAGTCGTCAACGCCAGCCCCGTTCCCTCGGAAAGCGGATAGACCGTGTTGACCAGCCCTTTGCCAAAAGTCGGCTGCCCCACGATCACCGCCCGGTCGTGATCCTGGAGGCTGCCCGCCACGATCTCGGCCGCGCTGGCGGTCTGTCCATCCACGATCACCGCCAGCGGAAACGAATACGGCTTGGCGTCCGCGGGCACGATCTCCCGGCTGGACTGCACCGCTCTGCCCCGAATGCTCACGATGGTCTTGCCTGGGTCCAGAAACAGTGAGGCAACCTCCAAAGCCGCCGCCAGCATGCCCCCGGGATTCTTGCGCAGGTCCAGCACCAGCCCATTCAGAGACGCGCCTCCGAGCTTCTCGATCACCTTTCTCACCTCAGCGCCGGTCTGGGCATCGAACGAAGTCACACGCACATAGCCTACGCCAGGCCGCAGGGAAAAGGCCCGCTCGACGCTCGGCGTCAGCATGTCTTCCGGCGTCAGTACGATTTGAAGGGTGCGCGCGCTGCCCGGCCGCCGCACGTCGATGCTGGCCGGACGCCGCCTCGTCTCGGTGAGCAACTGAATCAACTGCGGCGTATCCAATCGGTCCAGCGGGATGCCGTTGATGGCCACGATCTCATCGCCCGGCGCCAGCCCGGCCCGCGCCGAAGGGCTGCCCGGCGTCGCCTCCAGGACGATCACTCTGCCCGGTAGCACATTCACAATGCTGCCGAACCCCCGGCTCACCGACTCCTGCATTTTGCGGAGCTGCTCGAACTGCTCCGGATCGAAGAACACCGAGTGCGGATCCAGAGTCCGCAGCATCCCCGGTATCGCGCCCCCGTAGATCGCCTGCTGCGGATCGACCGGCGAGGCCGTGTTCCGCTCCACCGCCGCATACACCCTCGCGAAAGTGCGCAGAGCCTGTTCCAGGTCCTCCCCGCCGGAAGCCTGAAGCCACAGCAGCACTGCGACGGGCAGCAGCATCATGCCTGCCGGGTGTAACGGATCGACTTGCGGGCTGCGTGGCGTTCCAGCGCCAGCTCGATCAGCCGGTCCAGCAGCCGCGGATACGGGAGCCCGCTCGCCTCCCACATGCGCGGAAACATGCTGATGGAGGTGAAGCCGGGGATTGTGTTGATCTCATTGACGTACAGGCGGCCTGTCTCCCTCTCTAGGAAGAAATCCACACGCGCCATGCCCTCGCATTCCGTCGCCTGGAAACAAGCCACCGCCAGGCTGCGGACTTGCTCCGTCTGGGCCGCCGTCAACTCCGCCGGAAGCCGGAACTGCGCCTGGTTGCGGAGATACTTGTCCTCGTAGTCGTAAAACTCCCGCGAGGGCAGAATCTCACACGGCAGCGAAGCCTCCGGCAATTCGTTGCCGATCACCGCGCACTCCAGCTCCCGCCCCGCGATGGCCCGCTCCACCACGATCTTGCGGTCATACTGTCCTGCCAGCGCCAGCGCGCCCCGCAGTTCTTCCTCATTGTTGGCCTTGCTGATCCCCACCGAAGAGCCCAGATTGGCCGGCTTCACGAAGACCGGAAAGCCCAACGACTCCGCGATGAGCTGCGGATTGGCGTAATGGCGGCGAACGGCCACATAGTCCACCACCGGCAGACCGCGCTCCCGGCACAGGCGCTTCATGACATCCTTGTCCATCCCCACCGAGGAGCCGAGCACGCCTGCCCCCACATAGGGCAAATCCGCCAGATCGAGCAGCCCTTGCAGCGTCCCGTCCTCTCCGAAGGTCCCGTGGAGAGCCGGGAACACCACGTCGACGCCGGGATTGGCGCCCGGTTCCGGAACAATGGGATGCGGGTCCCACTTGCCGTCTTTGCCGATGAAGAACCGCAATACCTCGTAGCGGTCCGCATCCAACCCGCCAATGATCGACTCCGCCGAGCGCAGCGAGACTTCATGCTCCCCGCTGCGCCCGCCGTATAACACCGCCACACGTAGCTTCACAAAATCCTCTTCCCCAAAGCCGACATGATCAGTTCCACCGCCAGCGCAGCCGTGCGGTTCGATTCATCCATCACCGGGTTCACCTCGACCACCTCGATCGAAGTCATGCGGCCGGAATCGCAAATCAGCTCCATCGCCAAGTGCGCTTCCCGGTAGGTCAATCCCCCGCGCACGGGCGTCCCCACGCCGGGCGCTTCCACGGGATCCACCGAATCCATATCCAGCGAGACGTGGAACCCGGCTGTACCTTGACTGGCGATCGCGATCGCCTCTTTCATGATCGCGGTCAGCCCGCGTTCGTCGATATCCCGCATGGTAAAAGCGCGGACGCCGGAGTTGCGCACGTGGGGAATCTCAAGCTGATCCACCTCCCGGACTCCCACCAGCGCCACACGCGCCGGCCGGACTTTGGGCGAGTAGCCGAACATCCGGGTCAGCGGGGCAGGTCCATGCCCGATGCAACAGGCCAGCGGCATACCGTGCACGTTGCCGCTCGGGCTGGTCTCGGGCGTGTTCATGTCCGCGTGAGCGTCAATCCAGATCAGGCCGATCTCTTCCTTCCTCCGGCGGTAGGCCTTCGACAGCCCGGCCACCGTTCCGATCGCCGTCGAATGGTCCCCGCCCAGCACCAGCGGGGCCATGCCTTCGGAACATACCTGAAGGATGGAGGCGGCCAGCTTGCGGCAGGCGGCCGCGATCTGCGGCAGGTAACGGGCCTGCTGGTGGCCAATCGGTGCGCTCTCCGGCTGCTCCACCGGCACATTGCCCAGGTCTTTCACCTCGTAGCCGAGCGCGGTCAGGCGCGAATGTAAACCGGCGATCCGCATTGCCGATGGGCCCATGTCCACCCCTCGGCGGCCAGCCCCCAGGTCCAGCGGAACCCCGATGACGGCGATGTGGGATTGTCTCATGAGAATCTGCGCCGGGCCTTCGCCCAGCCCCTGAAAGAGCCGGTCCGAGCAGCCCGGCGCTCAATCCCAGGATAGCTAGACCGAGGCTAGCGCCGCCTGAAGCATCGCCCGGGCGTACGCCACGTTGAACACGATGCCCGCGTAGCCGCCCCCGCCCGGATATCCGCGGATCGGCCCGCGGTCCCGGTCATAGTCCAGCCCCCGCGGATGCTCCGGGTAGATCGTCCGCCGGTACTTGTTGCGCACCAGCTCCAGCATCACCCCGAACATGTCCACCTGCCCCTCATCCGGCGCGACTTCGGTATAGCGCTCGTACGGCTTGATCACCCGGACGTTGCGGTAGTGGGCGTGATTGATGCGGTCCCGGCTGGCGAAGTAGCGGCACACCTCCACCGGATCCTCGCCCATTTCCCGCGTCACCCCCGGGTCGAAGGTGATGCCATTCGACGGGCTGTCCACGATCGAGATCAGCTTCTTCCACCCCGCCACCGTCCCCATGATCTGCTGCGAGCCGCGGCTGATCGGCGCCGGCGGATCGTTGGGATGCAGCGCCAGCCGCACGCCCGCCTTCTCCGCCGCCGGAATCACCGCCTTCAAAAAGTAGGTGATATTGGCCCACATCTGGTCCAGCGTCCACGCGCCAACGTTCGGCAACGGCGGCAAATCCTTGAACGGAATCTTCTTGCCGTCCACCTCCACCAGCCGCTCGTAGTCGAACCCGGTATGGCCCAAACCGGCGCGGCCCACTTCTTCGAAGTAACCCTCCATGGCCCGGTGCGCGTACCAGTTGTACTCGACCACCGGCAACCCCGCCGCGCCCGCGGCCTGGATCGATTTGATCACGTTCTCGATGCCTGCATCCCGGCCTGGCCGCCCGTAGATGACATCAGCCGGAATGTTGATCATCGCGTTGTAGAGCGTCAACCCGGCCTTCTTCGCCCGCTCGATCGCGGCTCGGATGTTGGCCTCCTGCCAGGGGAGAGGACCGCCGATACCGCCTCCGATGATGTAGTCGACGCCGATCTGCTTAATGCGCCGGTAGCTGGGTGGAATCTCATCCTTGGCCGTATCTGCGAACGGTCCTCCGGGAAGCGGAGTCCCGCCGTCGCCGCTTCCCAGACACAGTTTCGGCGTATCCGGCCCTTCGACGATCGGCCACTGCTTGGCCGCCGCCGCCCAGGACATCGATATCGACGGTGAGAGCGCCGCCGCGCCCGCCGCCTGCATCATGCCTCTTCGAGAAATCTTCAGACGCATTGGTCATTCCTCCTTGCAGACCCGTAGCCTTTCCTTCCCAAAACAAGATAACAGAGGCCGGCTGCTGCCCGGCGGCGCTCCACTTCGGGATGCCCGCCCGGCGCGCACCGCTGCCTTACACCGACGCCAGCGCCGCCTGCATCATCGCCCGCGTGTACGCCACTGTGAAGGCATATCCCGCATAGCCGCCGCCCCCCGGATACTGCGGCCGGAAACCAGGTCTCTCCCGGTCGTAATCGAGCGCCCGCGGGTGCTCGGGGAAGATCGTCCGGTTGTACTTGTGCCGCACCAGCTCCAGCATTACCCCAAACATGTCCACCTGGCCTTCATCGATGGACACTTCCTTGTACCGCTCGTACGGCTTCATCACGATCACATTGCGGAAGTGGACATGATTGATGCGGTCCCGGCTGGCAAAGTAGCGGCAAACTTCGACCGGATCCTCGCCCATCTCCCGCGTCACCCCGCAATCGAAGGTGATTCCGTTGGCCGGGCTGTCCACAATCGTGATCAGCCGCTTCCAGCCCGCCAGCGTCCCCATGATCTGCTCCGATCCGCGGCTCAACGGCGCCGGCGGATCATTGGGATGCAGCGCCAGGCGCACTCCGGCCTTCTCCGCCACCGGGACGATGGCCTTGAGCACGTAGGTCAGGTTCTTCCACATGTCCTCGGCCTTCCATGCGCCCACCTCCGGCCGCGGCGGCAGGTCTTTCACAGGAACCGTTTTGCCACCCTCTTGCACCGGCCGCTCGTAATCAAAACCGGTGTGCCCGATGCCCGCCCGACCCAGCTCTTCGAAATACCCTTCCATCACCCGGTTGGCGTAGAAGTTGTACTCCACCAGCGGCAGGCCCGCCTGCCCGGCAGCCTGAATCGACTTGATCAGCAGCTCGATGTCGGCGTCCCGCCCCGGCCGCCCGTAGGTAATGTTGTTGCTGAAGCTGATCAGCGTGCCGTAAAAGTTCAGCCCGGCTTGCTTCACGCGGTCCATCACCGCCCGGATCTTCTCCGCTTCCCAAGGATGCGGCCCCAGGCCGATGCCGATAATGTAGTTGACCCCCAACTGCCGGATGCGCCGCCAGCTTACTTCCTGATTGGCTCCGCCCATGCCGCGGCCGGCGCCTTGAGGTGCCCGTCCTTCGGCCTGCTCGCCCATCGGCGGGGGCATCGCGCCATCACCGCTGTTGAGACAAATCTTGGGCGTGTCCGGTCCTTCTTCAATGGGCCACGACCGCCGGGCCGAAGCGGCCCAGGACAATGACGGCGCCAGCGCGGCAGCACCGGCCAGTTGCATGACGCCGCGGCGGGATATGCGCGTACTCATAGATTCTTCCTCCCCTGTAGCTTCTTTGCAGTCTACCCCCACAACGATATCAGAGCGGATTCGCTCTTCGCAGACTAGGCCGCCGCTCCAAAAGAACCCCCTACGGACGGGTCCGGTAAAGCATCCGCGGGAATGGAATGGTCTCGCGCACGTGATCCAACCCGCACAGCCACGCCACGCAGCGCTCCACGCCCATCCCGAACCCGCCGTGCGGGACCGAACCGTATTTCCGCAAGTCGATGTACCAGCTAAAAGCCTCCTCCGGCAGGTTGTGCTCGCGGATGCGCTGCAACAGCAGATCTAGATCATGGATGCGCTGCCCGCCGCCGATGATCTCGCCGTATCCTTCCGGCGCCAGCACGTCCACCCCCAGCGCGACCTCCGGCCGTTCCGGGTCCGGCTGCATGTAGAATGCCTTCACGGCCGTCGGATACCGGTCCACCATGACCGGGCGGTCAAACTCTTCGCTGAGCAGCGTCTCGTCGGCGCCCCCGAAATCCCCACCCCACTGGATCTCGCTCCCCTTCTTCTTCAAAATCTCCACCGCCTGGTCATAGCTGATCCTCGGAAAGGGCGCCTGGATCGCCTCCAGCTTCTCCAGATTGCGCCCCAGCGTCTCCAGCTCCCGCCGCCGGTTGGCCAGCACCCGCCCTACCACATGCAAGATCAGCTCCTCGGCCACCTGCTTGACGTCCTCCAGCGTCGCGTAGGCCATCTCCGGCTCCACCATCCAAAACTCGGTCAGATGCCGCCGTGTCTTGGAGCGCTCCGCCCGGAACGTCGGCCCGAACGTGTACACCTTGCCGAACGCCATCGCCGTCGCTTCGTTGTAAAGCTGCCCAGACTGCGTCAGATAGACCTTCTCGTCGTCAAAATAGTTGACCTCGAACAGCGTCGTCGTGCCCTCGCACGCCGCCGGCGTGAAGATCGGCGTATCGAGCAGCGTGAAGCCGTGGCTGTCGAAGTAGTCCCGGATCGCCCGCACCACCTCATGCCGCACGCGCAGAATGGCATGCTGCCGCCGGCTTCGCAACCACAGGTGCCGGTGGTCCAGCAGGAAATCAATCCCGTGCTCCTTCGGCGTAATCGGGTACGGATCGGATTCCGGCACCCTCTGGACTACTTCCAGGTTTTCCACGTCCAGTTCGTAGCCGCCCGGGGCGCGCGGTTCGGCCCGCACCGTGCCCGTCACGATGATGGAGGACTCCTGGGTCAGGTCCTTGATGGTCTCGAACAGTTCCTCCGGCAACTGGCTCTTCACCGCCACGCACTGCATGATCCCCGTGCCGTCCCTCAAAATCGGGAAGGCGATCTTGCCGCTCTTGCGCAGGTTGTAAAGCCAGCCGGGAATCACCACCCGCTGCCCTACGTACTGTGCGGCCTGCTCAATCGTGATCCGGGTCATCCAGCGCCTCCAAAGCGTCGAATATGCGGCTGAGTTCATCCAGCGAAACCGGGCGGTCTTCGCGCTCCCTCAGCTCCAGCAGCAGCGGATACTGGTCCGGATGCGACCGCAGCAGCCGCATCGCCTCCCTCCAGTCGATCATCGGCGGACCGGCGCCAATCGCCGGCCGCAGATGCTCGTCCTTCTCGCCGTTGTTGTCATGAAGGTGCGTGGAGCGAATCCGGTCCTTCATGAGCTCGAACGCCGCCGCCACCCCTTCGTTCATGTGCGCGTGCCCGATGTCGAAACAGAAATTCAGGTTCAGGTGAGTCTCCTCCAGGAACCCCACCAGCCGCTCCGCACTCGAATAGCCGTTGGGGATGTTTTCCAACAGGACCTCGACCCCGCGCTGCCGCGCGAACAGGGAAAGCTCCTCCAGCGCCGTGAAGGCCGCCTCCGTTCCCCGGTCGCTGTACTCCTCTCCGCCCGTGCCGATGTGCTGGATCCAATACCGGAACGGGATCACTTCGGCCAGCTCCAGCGCGCGCTTCAGCTCATCCACCATCACCGTCCGCTTGGCCTTGACCGGTTCGGTGATCGTGAGCACGGCATGGGGACCGGATCGTCCCCAAACTTCATCGGTAAAAATCGGCGCGTGAACCGAGTGCACCTTCAGCTCCGAATCCCGGAAGAAGTGCCCCAGTTCCGACACCTGCGCGCGGTTGCGGTAGTCCAAATGCTGGCGGGCGCAAAACAGCTCCACCAGCGGGATCCCCGCGTCCCAAATCCGTTCCAGCCAAACTGTGGTGAGCCGGTGATCGCTAATCAAGTGCGTCGATAAGGCGTGCTGCATGGGAGGCATCGTTTCCATTATCTAACGGCGTCCTTGCGCCGCTTCCACTCGAACAGCACAATGCCCGCGGCCACCGAGACGTTCAGCGAGGGAATCTTGCCCGCAAGCGGGATCCGCACCAGCACATCGCAACGCTGCTTCACCTGATGGTGCAGGCCCTTGCCCTCGCTTCCCAGCACAAACGCCGCCGGCGAGTTGAACTCCACCTGGTGATAAATGGCAGCCCCGCGCTCATCCAACCCGTACAGCCAGAAGCCCCGCTCCTTGAGCTCATCCAGCGCCCGGTTCAGATTCCCCACCCGCACCACCGGCAGGTGCTCCAGCGCTCCGGCCGCCGCCTTCGCCGCCGCCTCGGTGATCCCCGCGGAGCGCCGCTCCGGAATCACCGCCGCCGAGGCTCCAGCCGCGTGCGCCGTCCTCAAGATCGCGCCCAGGTTCCGCGGATCTTCGATCCCGTCCAGCGCCACCACCAGCTCCGCCTCCTTCGGGATCTCCTCCAGCGATGCATACCGGTACGCCGCGCTCATTGCAACCACGCCCTGATGCGCCGTCGAGGCGGCCAGCCGGTCCAGCGCCGCCCGCGGCTCGAAACGCAGGGGCACGGATCCGCTCCGGCACAGCTCGATGATCTCCTGGATGCGCCCTCCGGCTGCGCCGCGCGCGATCAGAACCCGGTCAAGTTCTCGCCCCGCTTTCAGCGCTTCCAGGACGGCGTGTACGCCCGCAAGGATGGCCACAAGACCATCATGGTACCGCGGGACGGCTCAGCTCTGCGCCGCCACGGCCGTCGTCAGCACCGTGTCGATCCGCGGCGCATGCAGCAGCGTGTTGTGCACCAGGCATGATTTCACCGCCCGCAGCACGCCTTCCCGGTGCCGCTCCTCCAGCTCCGGAATCTGCACCTCGATTCGGAACGAATCCAGCCGCGCCGGCCCCAAGGCTTTTGTCGCTTCCACGCGCACGCTCAACCCGTCGGTGGGCAGCGACCGCGTCTTCAGATATTGCAGCGCATAGTAGCCCGCGCAGGTCCCCAGCGAAACCAGCAGGAACTCCGGCGGGCTCATGCCGCAGTCTTCTCCCCCGCCTGCGGCCGGCTGATCGCAGATCACCCGGAAACCCCGGCTCTCCGCCTCAAAACGGACCCCATCCAGATAAGTTACGGTAGCTTGCATATGATTCCTCCTAAAACCAGGATGCATCCCCCGCCGCCAGGTGACAGCCTCGCAGGCTGTTACCGGCAGCCGGCTTCTGCATCCTCAGTGAGAGACAAGACTATGGGAGCCAACCGATTCGCTAAACTCGCCCTGCTGGCGTCGCTGTACCCGGCGCTCTGGGCCCAATCGCCCCTGTCCTTGAAGGAGGCGGTCCGAGTGGCGCTCGAAAAGCACCCCTCCGTCGAGGCCGCCGGCGCGTCCATCCGCGCCGCCGAAAGCCGCCTCACCCAAGCCCGCAGCGGATACCTCCCCAAACTGAACTACGCCGAGAGCTGGCAGCGCAGCGACAATCCCGTCTTCGTGTTCAGCTCCCTGCTGACCCAGCATCAGTTCACTGAGCGCAACTTCGCCATCGGCCCGCTCAACCGGCCCGACGCCATGAACAACTTCCAGTCTCAAGTCGTGCTCGATCAAACGCTCTGGGATGCCGGCCTGACCCGCAAGCAGGTCCGAAGCGCGGAGCTGAGCCGCCAGATGGCCGGCGAAGACCAGCGCCGCGTCCGCATGGGACTGATCGCCGGCGTCATCCGTGCCTACCAAGCGGTCGTCGTCAGCCAGGAGGCCTTAAAGGTCGCCCAAGAAGCCGTGCGCTCCGCCGAAGCCGATTTGAAGCGCGCCGAAACCGTACGCTCTGCGGGCATGGCCACCGACGCCGACGTGCTCGCCATCCAGGTCCACCTGGCCGCCATGCGCGAGCAGCAGATCCGCCGCAGCTACGAACTCGAGACCGCCCGCGCCGCGCTCAATGAAGCCATGGGGCTCCCCCTCGATACGCCCCATGAGCTGACCACGCCGCTCGCCGCCGTCCAACTGGAGGACATCGACGCCGCCAAAGAAGAGGAACGCGCCCGCGCGGCCCGCCCAGAGGCACGGCAGGTGAAACTGGCCGCCGGTATGGCCGATCTGGCGCAACAGAGCGCACGCGTCGCCCTGCTCCCTCAAGTCTCCTTCCGCCTGATGTTCGAAGCCGACCGCCAGCGCTTCATCAACCGCGGCGGGGCCAACTGGCTGGCCGCCGCAACCCTGCGCTGGAACCTTTTCAACGGATTCGCCGACAAGGCCCGCATCGAGGAGGCCGGCCAAGCCCTCGTGCGCGCCCGCGCCGAGCAGCGCCGGATCGAGTCCGCCGTCAGTTTGCAGGTGCGGCAGGCCTACCACGAATGGAAAGCGGCCCAGGAACGCATCCAGACCGCCGAGGCCGCCGTCGCCCAGGCCGAGGAGAACTTGCGCATCGTCCGGAACCGCTATGAGAGCGGCCTCAACACCGTCACCGATCTGCTCCGCAGCGAAACCGCCCTGCTCGAAGCCCGCCTGCGGCGCTTGATGGCCGTGCATGACCAGCGGCTGGCCGCCGCGGCTCTGGAACTAGCCGCCGGCACGCTCAGCCCCGATTCGGTTGTCCTTAATTAGGAGTTTGAATATGTTGCGAATTGCCATTCCGACGATCTTGGCCTTCACCCTGCTTGCCGGTTGCGGCGGAAGCTCCCACCAGCAGCGCGCCGCCGACAGCGGCACGGTCGTTCCGGTAAAAACCATCGACGTGGCCGCCGCAGACTGGCCCCTGGTTTATGAAGCCAGCGGCACGGTGCGCGCGCGAACCGCCGCCGCCATTTCCAGCAAGATGATGGGCTACGTCCGCCAAGTCCACTTCCAGATCGGCGACCGGGTCCGCGAGGGCCAGCTCCTTATAGAGCTCGACTCGCGCGACGCCGACGCACAGCTCCAACAGGCCGAATCCGCCGCCGCCGAAGCTCGGGAAGCGCTCCAAGAAGTGGAGAGCGCCATCGCCGCGGCTAAGGCGAACCTGGAGCTGGCCCAAGCCACTTACCGCCGCATGCAGGACCTGTTCGAAAAGAAATCCGTCTCCAACCAAGAGTTCGACGAAGCCTCCGCCCGCCTCAAGGCGGCCCAGGCTGCTTACGACATAGCCACAGCCAAGCGCCGCCAGGTGGCCGCCCGCATCGAACAGGCCAAAGCAGCGGTGGAGGCGGCCCGCGTGATGCGCAGCTACGCCCGCATCAGCGCCCCCTTCGACGGAGTGGTGACGGAGAAGCGCGTCGAGCCGGGTAACCTGGCCGCCCCGGGCGTTCCTCTCGCCTCCATCGAGCAGCAGGGCGCGCTCCGGCTGGAAGTCTCCGTCGAAGAGTCGCGCCTCGGAGAGATCCGGCTGGGACAACCCGCCGCCGTCCGCCTGGACGCCGTGGACCGCCAGATCGACGCCCGCGTCGGTGAAATCGTTCCGGCGGTGGATCCGGCCAGCCGGACCGCCCTGGTCAAACTCGACCTACCGCCACTGCCTCAACTGCGCTCCGGGATGTTCGGCCGCGCCGCCTTCCCCGCAGGCAGCCGCAAGGTCACCGCCGTCCCAACCGCGGCCATCCGCCAACAGGGTCAGTTGCGCTCGGTCTTCGTAGTGGCCGGCGGCATCGCCCGCGCCCGCCTGGTGACCCTGGGCAGCGAATATCAGGGCTCGCGCGAGGTCCTTTCCGGACTGAGCGCCGGGGAGAAGATCGTCTCGCCTCTGCCGGCCTCGCTGGCCGACGGAGCCCGGGTGGAGGTCCAGCCGTGAGCGACAAGCCATCCTACGGATTGGCGGGGCGCATCGCCGCCGCCTGGATTCAGTCCAAGCTCACCCCCCTGGTCATCATCGCCTCCATCGTTCTGGGCGCGTTTGCCGTCTGGAAACTGCCGCGGGAGGAGGAGCCGCAGATCATCGTCCCCATGATCGACGTCTTCGTCCAGATGCCCGGCGCAAGCGCCAAGGAGGTCGAAGAACGCGTCACCAAGCCGATGGAAAAACTCCTGTGGGAGGTGCCCGGCGTCGAATACATCTATTCGACCTCCTCTCCCGGCCTGTCCATGGCCGTGGTGCGCTTTTACGTCGGCCAGGACGAAGAGAAGAGCATCGTCCGGCTCAATCAGAAAATGCAGGCCAACTTCGACCTGATCCCGCCGGGCGCTTCCCATCCGCTGATCAAGCCCCGCTCCATCGACGACGTCCCCATCCTCGCGCTCACCTTCTGGAGCCGCCGCTACAACGATTTTGAACTGCGCAGCGTCGTCGCTCAGGTCCACGACACCGTCAAGCAGACCCCCGACGTCTCCGCGGTCACCATCATCGGCGGCCAGCGCCGCGAGCTCCGCATCACGCTGGACGAGGCCCGCCTGGCCGCCTATTCCCTCACCCCGCTCCAGATCTGGCAGGCCCTCGGCGTCTCCAACCAGAGGCTCCCTTCCGGCAGCTTCGCTTCGGGCAACCGCGAATTCCTGCTCGAAACCGGCGAGTTCCTCCGCACCGCCGAGGACGTCCGCAACGTCGTCGCCGGCGTGGCCAACGGCCGCCCGGTCTTCCTCCGCGACGTGGCCCGCGTCGAAGATGCCGGCGAAGAACCCGTTCAGTACGTCCAGCACGGCGAGAAAGGCGCCTTCTACCCGGCGGTGACCCTGGCGGTCTCCAAGCGCAAAGGCACCAACGCCATCGACGTCGCCCACAACGTGCTGCGCCGCGTCGAGGCCCTCAAGGGCAGCGTCATCCCGCCCGAGGTGGAGATGACCATCAGCCGCCACTATGGCGAAACCGCCGCCGAAAAGTCCAACGAGCTGCTCTTCCACATGTTCGTTGCGGTGATCTCGGTCAGCCTCCTGATCTGGATCACCCTCGGCCGCCGCGAGTCCCTGATCGTTTTCATCGCCATCCCCGTCACCCTGGCTCTCACGCTCACGGTCTTCTACCTCTACGGCTACACGCTCAACCGCATCACGCTATTCGCCCTGATCTTCTCCATCGGCATCCTGGTCGACGACGCCATCGTCGTGGTGGAGAACATCGTCCGCCACGCTCGCCTGCCGGGCAACGCCGGGCGTCCGCTCACCCAAGTCGCGATCGAGGCCGTCGACGAGGTTGGTAACCCCACCATCCTGGCTACTCTGACCGTGCTGGCCGCCATCCTCCCGATGGCCTTCGTGGGCGGCTTGATGGGCCCCTACATGCGCCCCATCCCCATCGGCGCCTCCGCCGCCATGATCTTTTCGCTGATCGTGGCCTTTCTGGTGACGCCCTGGGCCGCCGTGCGCCTCCTCAAGGTCGGTGGCGCGCACGCTCACGGCGAGCAGGAGGATTTCTTCACCCGCCTCTACCGCCGCGCCATGAACCCGCTGCTGCACCGTCCCATCGTCCGCTGGGGCTTTCTGGGTGGCGTCGCACTCCTGTTGCTGGGAGCCTTCTCACTGGTCTACATCCAGTTCGTCAAGGTCAAAATGCTGCCCTTCGACAACAAGAGCGAGTTCCAGGTCATCGTCGACATGCCGGAAGGAACCACCCTGGAGGAAACCGCCCGCGTCACCCGCCTCCTGGCCGATGCCGTGATGACGCAGCCTGAGGTCGTCCACGTCCAGACCTACGCCGGAACGGCTGCGCCCTACAACTTCAACGGACTGGTCCGCCACTACTACCTGCGCCAGGGCTCCAACGTCGCTGACATCCAGGTGAACCTGCTGCCCAAGCACGAGCGCAGTGATCAGAGCCACGACATCGCCAAGCGCGTCCGAGAAAAGCTCCAGCCCATCGCCAAAGCCAACCACGCCCGCATCAAGGTCGCCGAGGTGCCCCCTGGCCCGCCCGTCCTTCAGACCCTGGTGGCCGAAGTCTACGGCCCCACGCAGGAAGGCCAAATCGCCCTGGCCCGCCAAATCATGGAGATCTTTGAAAACACCGACGGAATCGTCGACGTCGACTGGTACGTCGAAGACGACCAGCCCAAGTTCAAGCTCATCGTCGACAAAGAAAAGGCCGCCCTCAACGGCATCTCCGAAGACGACATTGCCCGCACCGTCCGGATCGCTTCCGCGGGCGAAATCGCGGGACTGCTCCGCGAACCATCGGCCAAGGAAGACATCCCCTTGCGGCTGCGGCTGGATCGCAGCTCCCGCTCCGATCTGGAGCGCCTGCAAAACCTCAAAATCGCCGGCCGCGGCGGGCAACTGGTGTCCCTGCGCGAGCTGGTCCGCGTCGAAGAAACCGTCGCCGAAAAGAGCATCTACCACAAGAACCTCATGCCGGTTACCTACGTCACCGCCGACGTCGCCGGCGCCATGGAGAGCCCCGTCTACGCCGTACTCGCTACCGGCTCCAAAATCCGCGCCATCCCCATCCCCGAAGGCTACTCCATCGAGCAGTACACCGCCCGCCAGCCTTCCGATGAGGCGCGCTACGCCATGAAATGGGATGGCGAATGGCACATCACCTACGAGGTCTTCCGCGACCTCGGCTTGGCCTTCGCCGCCGTGCTCGTTCTGATCTATGTGCTGGTGGTGGGCTGGTTCCAGTCCTTCATCACTCCTCTGGTGATTATGGCCGCCATCCCGTTTTCGCTGGTCGGCATCCTCCCCGCCCACGGGCTGCTGGGCGCGTTCTTCACCGCCACCTCGATGATCGGCTTCATCGCCGGCGCCGGAATCGTGGTCCGCAACTCGATCATCCTGGTCGACTTCATCGAGCTGCGCCTCAAGCAAGGTATGCCGCTCGACCAAGCCGTCATCGACGCCGGCGCCGTTCGCTTCCGGCCCATGATGCTCACCGCCGCCGCAGTCGTCGTCGGCGCGGCGGTCATTCTGTTCGATCCGATTTTCCAGGGACTCGCCATCGCGCTGATGGCCGGCGAAATCGCCTCGCTGCTGCTCAGCCGCATGACGGTCCCCGTGGTGTACTATTTAGTCAACAAGAGGAGGGGCGGCCACGAGCCGCAATAGGAGCGTACGAACATGACACTTGATCGTTACTTGCGCATGATCGCCGGCGCCTTTGTGCTCATCACATTGGCCCTGGGAACCTGGGTGCATCCCTACTGGTACTTCTTCACCGCCTTCGTCGGCCTGAACCTGTTCCAGTCGGCCTTCACCAACTGGTGTCCGATGATGACCATTCTTCGCAAACTGGGCATCCGTAGCTGCCCGCACGAGACGCAAGGGGCGTAAGCCTCCCAGCCGGTGGCATCGTAGGGGCGGACCGGCGTGTCCGCCCAATTTATGGGGCAGGCTGTCTTTGTGGGGCAGGCCTCCAAACCTGCGGCCAAATCTGGCGGCCGGACGTTTTTGTCTGCCGGCCGAATCTTGTGGGGCAGGCTTTCCAGCCTGCGGCCGGCATTCCTGCCGGCCTTGGCCCCCTTTACCCGCCGCCCTCTGTTGAGTTCAATCGTATCATCTGTAGGGGCTTCCCAACGCCGTCCGCCGCCAAGACTGGCGGCGTGGCCCGCATGACTGCGCGCTCCACCTGAAGACACCCCCCGTGGAGCAAGCCGCCGGGCTTGCCACGCCGGCAGTC
>JAIMAR010000157.1 GCA_023511855.1 Bryobacteraceae bacterium | reverse complement strand
GGCTGGGGCACTGGGGCCGGTGGCGGCTCAGGGGGATCGGGGATGTCAGCCAAGGGATCTTCCATCGAGGCGGCCGGCCGGATGTAGTGGCCCGTGCTCCCCAGCAGAACGCAGCTCGATTGAGACTTCTTGCCCGGACCCGTTGTGAAGGAAATATCGCCGCCAGTGCCTTGCGGGCCGGCTTTAGAGAGGTCCACCGTCCCATCTTTGCCGCACTCGAAGGCGTCTTTCTTTCTTGACTGATCGCTGTAGTTCACATGGATGCTTCTTTGCGGGCCGCCGAATACCGCCAGGATGCTCTTGTCCTTCACGCTCAACCCTTTACCCTTCGGCGCCGGGTGCATCACCAGCACCGGCAGCGCTTGGCGCAGATACAGAATGGCGGCCGTTGCATTTGCCCGGACCGTCGTGGCTGACGCCCCAAGCAGTCTCATGAGCGTCGTCGGCACACTGCGGCTTACTTCGACCCGCACAAAGCGCACATCGTCGGTCAGCACGCCTTCCGGTGGCGGGGGAACATCCGCAACTTCAGACGGAAAGCTAACCGATACGCTGTCGTTAACCGTCGTGCCGAACCCGTTCGCAGCAGCGTAGGCGCAAGGAGTGCGCGGATCGGAAATCCCGCATACGAACGGCGTCGTCTCGAATGCGGCGTTCCCGGAATCTTCGACGTTGTTCGTGTCATTGAAAATGCTCATCAGCGCCGCTTGAGCGGCTGCGTCGGCCGCCGCCTGCGCCATCCTCCGTTGGGTGTA
The DNA here is from genome assembly GCA_023511855.1 of Bryobacteraceae bacterium. Classification (GTDB taxonomy): domain Bacteria; phylum Acidobacteriota; class Terriglobia; order Bryobacterales; family Bryobacteraceae; genus JAIMAR01. Next base: position 8,695 of record JAIMAR010000157.1, on the reverse strand, counting down.
CAGGTGGCTGCCATCAATCGCCAGACCGGCCGCTGCGATCAGAAACAGGCCCAGTGCGATCAATACCAGAATCGCAACCTGTCCCGATTCGCTTCTGCTCGCTTTCATGTCCGCCTCCCGGAGACCCTATCTCAATAGCTCTCCTCCTATAACGGAACGAATTCAAAACGTAATAACGCCGCGTGACGTACTGGCCAGGCTGATCTGCAACGGAAGCAGTCCGATGAGCGGATCATACGGATATTGCACGGTAACGTCCACACGCATGCCGGCGGCATTCGAGCCGTCCGGATAACCAACCGAGATCTGCAACCGGGTGTGGTCGACCGGCCCGGCTCGGGCGAATTTCCTGACTTCAGCGGCGACCTCTTCGGGCGTACGCCCCGCTCGCGTTCCTCCACCGGTCCCGCTCACGGTGGCGTAACGTACGCCCTCCCGGGCGGCGTTGGCCACGGTGCTATAAACCAGCAGTAGACGCCCGAACTCGACGATCGAGAGGAGGAGGATGACACACAGAAATGCCACTAGCGCAAATTCCACCAGGCTGCCGCCCTTTCGGAGCATCCCTGGGCCCCCGCCTCGCTCCCTTCTCATTGCAGCATCCTCATCACCGTCCGGTGGTGGATCGTCGTGGGCGGCAGCGTCAGGCGAATTCCCAACGCGGGGAAGTCCCAGAGCCGGATCAGAGGCTGATAGTTGTAGGTGACGTCCACGGTAGCCAAGACGTAATGGTCCGGCTCGGGATCGTTCGGAACCGTATCCGGTCCGCCCGAACCGGCGCAGACCACCGGAGGATCCTCGTCTTCCGCCGCATAATTCGTGCAGACCTTGACTTGCAAAGAGCTACTCCCCGGCAGAGAAGACACGTCCCGGTTGATGAGCGCGACAATTTGGCTTACGTCGGGCGGGACCGGCGATCCCACACTGGCGCCGGCGAGGACCAGATACTGCGCTCCGGCCCGCGAGGCATTCGCGACGGTGATCCAGCCGTGAAGGAACGCGCCAAAATTGACCAGATTGGCGATCAGCAGAAACAGCAGCGGCAACAGGAGTGCGAACTCGAGAATGGCTTGTCCCCTGCCCTTGCGGAAATCACAGCTCATCTCTGCAACTCTTTTCCCGAAAGACTCTTCAAAAACTCCCGGAAGCGCTGGAGGCGCTCCCGGTCCTGATGGAGGAAACGCACCGCGCAGCCCTCCGGTGTGGAACGGACAATCTGCGCAGCCGTGATCCACGCCAGCGGCGGGGCCGAAGCGGATCCGCTCTCGGAGTTCGTCTGTAGAGTAAGTTCCAGCACCGTGCCGCTGGACCAGCTCGCTGGGGAGGCCAGAAAGGCCCCCGTCTCGCTAATGTTGACCACCAAGTGAGGACGAGGCGCGCTCCCGTCCCAGTAATAAGCGGCCAGCCCTGGGACCCGGAACCGGGGAGAAGGCGCGAGCTTGTGCTTCGCCCCAAAAAACCTTCCCCAAAAGCCGTCTGCATCCCGGGGGCCTGACCAGCGTCCTTGTCCGCGGGCAGCCGGATCCTGGTCCTTGCCCCTCCTCAATTCAGAACTCTTTCCTTGATCGCCCGGGCCCATTGCTCTGCCAGATCCGAAGCCGGACAGATCAATAGCTGGTCTCCCGGGGCCGTATTGGACCAGTAGAGGGTCCTTTCCGGAAGCTCGAGAATGCTGTGGGTTCCGCGCCGCAGCGGAGGCACCCGGAACGGAAGAAGTTGTTCGATAACGTGCAGCACCCGCAGCTCGGGGCCCAGGTACACCACATCCACCGGATGTCTCAAGCCGATCGTGTGGATCCAGCGGCACGGCACAAGCCAGGTCCCGTTGTGCCAGCTCCGCTCGGCCGGGACAAGCCGCCGCCAGAGGCCGAAGCGCGCAGGAAGGACCTCGATCCCCAGGCTTAGGAATGATTGCCGCGTCACGTTGAAAACACACAGCCCTGTTGCGGCATCCCCCTCCCGCGTCCCTGGCGTGCTCTTGTTTCTTTCCGGCACATCCGCCCCTTGCCCTGCGGCTGGCCAATGTCGGGCGGCTACTTCACCCGCTTTCGCCTCCGCTGAATCAAGATATACAAAACAATAACAAACAGAATTCCAGCAACTACTCGAATTAATGTGACCTTGTCCATATGTTGTATCCTCCGCGCTCCCTTTTTTAGCCTGACAGATATCGATTAAAGTCCTCCAGAATCCGGATTACCGATGGCCCCAAGGCCACGACAAAAAGACTTGGAAACACAAAAAACACCAACGGAAATACTAACTTCACCGTGGTCTTGGCCGCTGCTTCTTCGATCTGAAGACGGCGCCGCATGCGGATCGTTTCCGCATGCACCCGCAGCGCTTTGGCGACGCTGGTCCCGAACTGATCCGATTGGACCAGCGTAGCCACCACAGCCCGCACCGCCTCCACCCCGGTCCGCTCGGCCAGATCCTTCCAGGTGTCCGTGCGCGGCTTGCCTGCCCATTGCTCGCGCGTCACCACGGCAAGCTCGTCGGCAATTTCGGGACGGCTGTAGCGCAGCTCTTGGGCGACTCGGTGGATCGCCTGGTCCAGCCCCAGCCCCGCCTCGATGCAGATCACCATCAAGTCCAGCGCGTCCGGCAGGCCCGCTTCAATCTGAAGCTGGCGGTTCCGGATGCGGTTGCCCAAAACGAAGTCGGGGATCAGAAAGCCCAGACCGAGAGAAACTCCGTACACGAAGAATGGCCCGTAGTGGTAGGCCCCGCTTGCGGTAGCGAGAGCTGCCAGGCTAAGAGGGACCAACACCTTCAATCCGTAAAAGATCTGTACGGCCGATTCCCTGCGGTAGCCGGCGCGGATCAGGCGCTTGCGGACTACCGAGACCTCTTCCCGGCTTCTCGGAAGGACGTTCTCCAAACGCGCCACCCAGGTGGTCACCACGGCCGCAGCCCGCCGTCTAGCGCTGTAGCTCCGTGGCGTCGAGCCCGGCGACGAGGCGATCACCTCCGCCAGCCGGCCGGCGGTCTGCTGCCGGTGCAGCAGAAGCCCCAGTCCCACCACGGCGAGGAAGACCGCAGCGAATGTCAGCAGTACAAGCGTCACCATGGCCTCACAGCCGCACCTTCACAATCTTCCGAATCACCAGGATCCCGATCACCATCAAGACGGACGCCGTATACAGCATCTTCAAGCCCGTTGGGTGCGTCCACAGCAATCGGATATTGTCTGGGTTCGCCAGATACAACAGCACACCAAGCACCGGCGGCAACAGGCCCAGGATCCAGCCCGTCAGCCTCCCCTGCGCGGTGTTGACCTGAACCTGGCGCTTCAAGCGGAAGCGCTCGCGCACGATGGCAGCCGCCCGGTCCAGCACCTCAGCCAGATTGCCCCCGCTTTCTCTTTGGACCAAGAAAGCAGTGACGATCATACGCACGTCCTGCGTCGGAACGCGGGAGGAGAGGTTCTCCAGCGAGACCCTCAGATCCAAACCAAAGTTCTGTTCTTCGAAACATTGCCGGAACTCACGGCCGATCGGATCCGCCATCTCCTTGCCGACCGCGCCCATTGCCGCCGTGACGCCGTGTCCGGCACGCAAGGCAGCCACAATCAGATCCAGGGCTTCCGGCAACATCTGCTCGAAAACCTCAAAATGGCGGGCCCGCTTGCGGAAAACGTAGACCCAAGGCAGGAGCAGTCCAACCGAACCGAAAAGCAGGGAAGGAACAATGCCGGCCTCCCGCACCCAGAGCAGCGCGGACAGCGCCAGCCAGCAGGCGGCGCACCGGGCCAGGAATCCAACCGGCGTCCAATCCAGCTGGGCCTGCCGGAGCAGCAGCCTCAACCTTCCAAACGCGTCCAGCCTCCGCAGCCACCGGTCCAGCCACGGGATAGAACTGAATCGCTCCTCGGGCCGGACCACCGGCCGGCTTTCCGCCTGCGAGACCGGCCTCTCGGCGGTGAGGGCCTCGAGCCGCGCTAAGGTCCGCTTGGCTTGACGCTCACGATTCCCCCGGAGCAGCCAAAGCGCTAGAGTCGCGCCGGCGAATACGGCCACGAAGACCAATGCCGTCAGAATCCACATGCGCCCCCCTAATTCACTTCCACTCGCCGCTCGAACGTTCCTGGAGGCAGCATAATCCCGCACACCTGCAGCCGTTCCAAAAACCGGGGCTGGATGCCCTGAGGCTTGAAAGCCCCTACGATGCGTGCATTGACGCCGATGCCTTTCCGCACGAACGTGAAGATCTCTTGCATGCAAATCACGTCTTCATCGATGCCGGTGATCTCCGAAATGCTGACAACGCGCCGCGAACCGTCGCTGAGGCGCGCGATCTGCACCACCAATCCAATGGCCGACGCGATCTGTTGGCGTATCGCCCGTTCGGGGATATTGAAACCCGCCATGGCCACCATCGACTCGAGGCGCGCCAGCGCATCGCGGCAACTATTGGCGTGGATCGTGGTCATCGAACCCTCATGACCGGTGTTCATCGCCTGCAACATATCGAATGCCTCGTCGCCGCGGACCTCCCCGATGATGATGCGGTCCGGCCTCATGCGCAGGCTGTTGATGAGAAGCTGCCGCTGGTAGATCGCGCCCTTTCCTTCGACATTGGGCGGACGAGTTTCCAGCCGCACGACGTTCTCCTGCTGCAACTGAAGCTCCGCCGCATCCTCGATGGTGATGAGCCGTTCCGAGGAGGGAATGAACGAGGAAAGCATATTGAGAAAAGTCGTCTTGCCCGCGCCGGTCCCGCCCGAGATCATGATGCTGATCCTGGCCCGGACCGCTGCGCTCAGCACGTCCAGCATCTCCGGCGTGAGGGTTTTGAGCTCCAGCATCTTTTGAGCGGTGATCGGGGCCGTGCCAAACCGCCGGATGGAAAGCGCCGGCCCGTCCAGCGCCAACGGCGGGATGATGGCATTGACACGGGATCCGTCCGGCAGACGGGCGTCCACCATGGGTGAGGCCTCATCCACGCGCCGCCCGACCTGGCCGACAATCCGGTCGATGATCTGAAGCAAGTGTTGGTCGTCGCGGAACCGCAGATCGACCTTCTCCAGCACCCCGCCCCTCTCGATGTACGCCTGATCCTTGCGGTTGACCAGGATGTCGGAAATGGTTGGATCCTTGAGGAAGGGCTCCAGGGGGCCGAGGCCGAAAACCTCATTCAGCAGGCCCTCTTGCAGTCGTTCCCGCTCCTCGCTGTTCAGCAGAATTCGCTCAGAGGCCAGGATTTCCTGGATCAACGTGACGACTGCCTGCCGGGCCTCCATGCCATTGATGGTTGAGAGGCGCTCCAGGTCCAGCTTGGAAATCAAGATCCGGTGGAGGTCCGATTTGAGTCTTTCGAAGGCCGATTCATTCATGCGCGTCTTTCCCCGGCGGCAGCTTCACATCCTCCCTGTTCCAAAATCAACCCAAAAAACGCAGCCGCCTCTTCGGCGCCGGCTGAAGGGGCTTACCGCAAACCTCGCGGGCCATATTGCGAATGACCAGCGAGATGGGTGAATCGGCGAGCGCCAGCGGAGCGGCCGTATTGTGAGATCGCCTCACAAGCTGGTAATCGCTCGGCAGACGCCAGTCCACTGGCGCGCCGACGGCCTTGGCGATGTGGTCTTCGTCAATTTCCGGCTTCCGAACGTCGTACCGGTTCAAAACCAGCCGTACTTTCGCCCCGGCCACGCGTTGCAAGTGTTTCACATACCGTTGCGCATTCCGTAAAGCGGGGACATCCGCCTGTGTGACCACGTAGACGGTGTCGGCCATATCCAGGAAGGCTTGTCCGTTCCGCAACAGGCCGTGCCCCGCATCCACGACAATGAAGCTGAACTGGTCTTGAAGCAGGCCCAGAAGTCTGGAGAGATCCCCATTCTCAAACGCCTGGACGGCACCCACGGCGTCGGGCCCGGGGATGAGCGCCAGGCCGGAATCGTGACGCGTGATCATGCCCTCCAGCAACTCCCGGTCCAGGCGCCGCGCGTTCTCAAGCACGTCCGCAAGAGTGAACTGCGGATTTACGCCTAGCAATAACGAGGTCTCGCCCAGCTCTAGATTAAGGTCGAGCAAAAAAGCGGATGCGCCTTCCTGATTCAACACCACAGCGAAATTCGTGGCGATGGTGCTGACGCCCACTCCTCCCTTGGACCCCAGAAACACCAAAATCTTACCCGTGTTCTCCAGACCCGCGCTTTCCGTGCGCCTCGCGGCCGCCCTCGAAAGCGCTTCCTGCAATAGCCGGTGATCAATCGGAAGAGTCAGGTATTCCCTGGCCCCGGCCCTCATGCAGCGCATCAGAAGCTCCGGGTCTCTGTGCTTGGCGTACACCATCACCGTGCCCATGGGGTTCCGGGAGGAAAGAGTTTGTACAACGGCCAAGCAAAGGTCCGGGTCGCTGTCCAGGTCCAGCAGGGCCACATTCCAGTCTTTAGCCCCGGCAGCCAGGTTCCGGATTTGCGAATAAGCCTCCAACTCAATGGGAGCCGCCACTCTGTGGTGCAGCAGTTCCGCGACGATCTCCTGCCGCCGCTCCTTGTCGGGCCCGATCACGAGGATATTGAGGTTCCTGGTTGGCATTGCCGGTCACCTCGGGCTAAGCCGGATCCTCTCCGCGCCTGAGCAGATCCTCCCCGCCGGGAGGCCTCGGCGCTGGGACGTCGAGCATTTGGATCCGCAGCCTTCGTCCCTGGCAGCGTGGGACGCTTGGGCAGAGTAACTTGTTCGTCCGAGATAGCGCCTCCGTGCCTAGCTGCCGCCTCCGGTCGCCACGGCCGAGCTCAATCTCGTTCCAATCGTGCTAAACGCATTGTTGATGCTGTTGGCAATGGTATTCATGCCGGCGGTAGCAGCTAACGCGATCAAAGCCGCGACCAGCGCATACTCGATCAGGTCCTGGCCGGATTCGTCCCGCCAGATCTCTGCCCAAACCAGCCATCCCAAAAGCTTATTCCTCATAAGCGATTCTTCTTCCTTTCTTCCGCTGTGGCGCATGGCCGCAGCTCACACCATCAGATCACCGCAATTTCACGGCCATCCTACAGGTTGGCCCGCCCGCTTCTAAATGCATGGAAAGTCATTGACCCTACGGGCCCGGCGAAGCTGCCTGTGGGCTCTGGTAGGCGCTCCGGCGAGTCAGTGTAAACGGCAGTATACACCGCCTCCTTGCGGCAATGTGTTATGAATCAGAAGTGCCTTTCAACTATGTCTGAGCCAGGATTCAGTTCGTCGTCCCGGTGGCGGCAGTTTTTAACCCCTTCGCTCGCCGATATCTTGGTGATCTCCATCGCCGCCAGGCTGTTTCTGATCGGCGACGGCTGGACCGGCTTGCTTGCCGACGGGGACACCGGATGGCACATTCGCACCGGCCAGTGGATTCTGGAGCACGGCCAGGTCCCGGATAGAGACCTTTTTTCTTTTACCCGCGCCGGCGAGGCCTGGTACGCCTGGGAATGGCTGTCCGACGTGGGGCTCGCGCTGGTGCATGACCACTGGGGACTCTCGGGGATTGCGGTGCTGAGCGGCGGCCTGGTGGGGTTGAGCGCAGCCGCCTTATTTCGCTCGATGCTCAAGCTGGGAGTACATCCATTTTTGGCGGTCGCAGCAATGTTTCCCACGGTGATGGCGTCATCCATCCATTATCTAGCCCGGCCGCACTTGTTCACGATTCTCCTGATGGCGGTTAGTTGTGGCATTCTGATCGGCGACCGCCGCTCACGTTCGCCCAGGGTTTGGATTCTGCCGCCTCTGGCGGCGCTGTGGGCCAATCTCCACGCGGGCTTCCTCTCATTGCTCGCCACTCTGGCGCTGCTCAGCGCGGGTCTGGCTTTAGAAGGCTGGTTGGATCCAACCCGGCGCGCTGAGAGGTGGCCGCAGGCCCGCCGCTACGGACTCCTTCTGGCGGCCTCGGCGGCTGCAACCTTAGTCAACCCGTATGGCTGGTCCTTACACGGCCACATAGGCCGCTATCTCACCTCCGATTGGATCCGCAATACGATCCAGGAATTCCAGTCGCCAAGTTTCCGTTCGGAGAACATGTTGCACTTTGAGTTGCTGCTCGTGGCGGGCCTGATCACGAGCGGCGTGCTTCTGGCCCGAAAGGAAATTGCCAACGCTCTCCTGATGGTGGCCTGGGCACACATGGCGCTGAGCTCGGTCCGGCACATTCCCCTGTTTGCGATCGTGACCGTGCCGCTGGCGGCGGAAGCCGCGAGCCGGTGGTGGGAGCAAGCCGCGGCGCGGAGAACGGAACGTTCATCCAGCCGGATCTTGTGGGCGTTAGGCTCGGACCTGGCGCCAAGTTTTCGGCAGCATACCGCATGGGCGGCGCTCCTGGGCGCAGTCCTGATTTGGCTCACTCCGGCTTCTAAGTGGCCGAGGGACTTTCCTTCGGGCTTGTTTCCCACAGAGCTTGTGCGGCTTGAGTCATCCCGCTTGAAAGCCGGGCGCGTGTTTACCTCAGACCAATGGGCTGACTATCTGATTTACTACCACTGGCCTGAGCAGAAAGTGTTTTTTGACGGCCGTAGTGATTTCTACGGACCAAGCATAGGGAATGACTATCTGAAGGTGATTACAGGGCGCCGGCAGTGGGAGGAGATCTTACTCAAGTACGACATTGACCTTGCACTGGCGCCGGCCGCCTGGCCCCTGGTCTCCTTGCTGGAGCAGCATCCTGGGTGGACGAAGGTCCGGGAGGACAAGGTCGGGGTCTTGTTCGAACGCCGTGATTC
>JAIMAR010000156.1 GCA_023511855.1 Bryobacteraceae bacterium | reverse complement strand
GTGGAACGCAGGTCGACGGCGCGCAGCTCGCCGGCGCCGAGGCCGTAGGTGACGATGCGGACGGGGGAGCGGAAGCGGGCCAGAAGGGGGGCGGCGGCCGCTAGCAGGCTGCCCGCCATGAACAAGGCAATCAGCAGAAGACATAAAAAACGAGGAATCTTCACCCGTGACATTTTGAAATGGCCCCTGAAATCGGCCGCCGGAGCGGCGAGAAATGGGAAATGGCGACGGCTGAAGGTGCAGGGGGCACTCGTCCCTCATAGCCGTTCAACGTTTGCGCGCGCCGCCGGACTCTTGCGCCAACCGGACGCGCGCGTTTTCCAGTTTCTTTTGGATCTTTGCGACCTCTTCCGGATCCTTCTCGGCCGGCGAGTTGGCCTCCCATTCTTTCACGGCGAGTTCCCACTCGACAATAGCTTCCTTCAAGCGGCCTAAGCGGAAAAGAACGTCGCCGAGGTGGTCGCGGATGGTGGCATCGCGCGAGATTCGCTGCAAGGCCCGGCGCAGATAGGACTCCGCTTCCTCCAGCCGCCCCATGCGGTAGTAGACCCAACCAAGGCTGTCCAGGTAAGCGCCGTTGTGCGGGTCGAGCTCCAGCGCCCGCTGGATCAGCTTGTGCGCCTCATCGAGGCGTACGTTTTGGTCGGCCAGCATGTAGCCCAAGTAATTCAGGATGGAGGCGTTGTCCGGGTCGATCTCGAGCGCCTTCCGGAACTCCTGTTCGGCGAGGGTGTATTGCTTGGTGCGCTCATACATGGCGCCGCGCATGAAATACAGGCTCAACTGTTCGGGACCGCCGCTAATCTGCTTGGCGGCCTCTTCCAGAGCCTTACCCATGGCGGCGTAGTTTTTCGCCCTCTCGTAGATCTCCGCCAGGGAGAACCAGTATTCGCGGCCGGTGTCGCCGGCGAAGACCCGCCGGACTTCGGCTACTGCCTGGTCCTCTTTGCCCAATTCCGACAGCAAGGAGGCCCGCTTCAACGCAACCATGCGGTCGTCGGGAAACTTCCTCGCGGCGGCTTCGATTTCCTGAAGGGCGCGGTTGTAATCTTTGGCGTCCCGGTAGGTATCGGCGATCTGCACTGCGGCGCGGGGCGCGGACTGGGGATCCAGTTGCGCCATCTTGCGGAAGGTCTCGACGGCGAGCTCATGCTGTTCGTTGGAGCGGTAGAGCATTCCCAGGCGCTCCAACAGCACCAGGCGGTTGGCTTGCTCCGGTCCGCTATACGTGCGCTTCTCGGTGGTGTCCACGAGCTGGCGCAAGGCGGCGATCGCTTCGGAGTGCTTGCCTTCGAATTCGAGCAAGCCGACTTCGGCAAACAGGACCTCCAGGTTGTCCGGCTCGATCTGCTTGGCGCGCTCCAGGTTCTGGCGGGCCTTGTCGAGTTCGTTCTTCTGGCGGTAGATCTGGAACATGCGGAAGTAGGGATCTGGGTTCTTGGGATCCTCCTTGGCCAGTTCCTCGTAGACCTGTAGCGCCTCGTCCAGCTTGCCGGCCATTTGCAGGTTCTGGGCCAGGCCCTGCTTCATTTCGAGGTCGGAGGGGTCGAGCACCAGGGCGCGCTTGAGCACTTCGGCAGCGCCGGCATAATCGCGGAGACTCTCGTAGGCATCGGCGAGCGTGGTCAGGGTGCGCAGGTTAGGGCTGCGATCGGCGAGCTGCTTGAGCATCTCAATGGCGCGCGCGTTGTCGCCCTGGCTGCTGTAGACCATGGCCAGGCCGGTCATGGCCTCTTCACTATTGGGATCCAGATCGAGCGCCTTGCGGAAGGCCTGTTCGGCCTCGGCCGGCTGTTTGGCGATGTGGCGCAAGCGTCCGAGCAGGAGCCAGCTATCGGAATCCTTCGGATCCAGCTCGACGATCTTCTGGTATTGCTCCATGGCCCGTTGGAGCATCTCGGTGTTGATGCGGTTGTTGGCCTGATCCCCAATCAGGCGCAGGTAAATGCGGCCGAGCACCCGGCGGGCGTCCAGTGCGTTGGGGTCCTTGTTGATCCGCTCCTGTAGATCCCGCACCGCTTCGTTGATGCGGCCGGCGCGGTAATAGAGGCCCGCCAGCTCATCGTTCATGATGGAGGCGTTGGGATCGGCTTTTAGGGCCTGTTGGTAGTACTCGATGGCCCGCGACAGGTATTCGCCGCGATTGCCGAACATTTCGGCCAGCTCGGAATAAAGGTGGCCCATCGAGTAGTTGTAATAGGCTTCGGAGCGGTCCGGGGGCGTCCGGAGCGGCTCGTCGGCGCCCAGAGCCGTAACGGTAAAAACCGCAACGGCCAAAAAAAGAGCGGCAAGGAAACGGGGTCTCATGGCGCCAGCACTGATCTCGCCAATCCCAGGCTACGGTTGGCTCGCAAAGCTCCTCTCATGATCAGTATAGCGCCTCCGAGGGGTCCTGCCCGGCAGGGACGGTTACACTGAAAGTGTGGCGCCAGGCGGCTTGGAGAAAGCGCTAGTAGCCGTGGTCGGCCCGACCGGCTCGGGGAAGAGCGAACTTGCGCTCCAGATCGCGGCGGAGTTCGGCGGCGAGATCGTAAACTGCGATTCGCTCCAGCTTTACCGGTATTTCGACATCGGCACGGCCAAGCTGAAGCCGGAGGAGCGGCGCGGGATCCCGCATCACCTGCTGGATGTGATCGAACCCGATGAGCTGTTCAGCGCGGGGGAGTACGCCAGGAAGGCAAGGGCGGTGCTGGAGGAGATTAGCGGCCGGGGCCGACTGCCGGTGGTTGCCGGAGGAACCGGATTCTACTTCCGGGCCTTGATCCACGGACTGTTTCCCGGCCCCGGGCGCGACGTGGCCTTGCGCGAGCGCTTGGCCGAGCGCGAGGCGCGGCGCCCGGGGTCGTTGCACCGCCTGCTCACCCGTTTTGATCCGCAGGCGGCAGGCCGCATTCATCCCCACGACCGGCAGAAGCTGATCCGCGCGGTCGAGATCTGCCTGCTGACCCGGCAGAGCCTCACCAAGGCTTTTGCCGCAGGGCGCGAAGCGCTCCAAGGCTACCGCTGCCTGGTGTTGGGCCTCAGTCCTCCACGGGAAACCTTGTACGCGCGGCTGGATGAGCGCTGCCGCCGGATGTTCGAGGCCGGCCTGATCGATGAGGTGCGCCGGATTCTGTTGCTCGGGTACTCTCCGCAGGTCAAGCCGCTGGAATCGCACGGCTACAAGCAGGCGCTCCAGGTCCTAAGAGGCGAGCTGACGCCGCAGGAGGCCCTTTTTTACGCGCAGCGGAACACGCGCCGGTATGCCAAGCGCCAGTGGACCTGGTTCCGCCAGGAGCCGGGAATCGAGTGGCTGGCGGGGTTCGGAGATGAGCCGGCCATACAGCGGGAGGCGGTGCGGCGCGTGGAGCTGTTTCTGGCCCAGCCGGATTCCGCGGCCTGCTCGGCGGCGCCGGCAGAAGCATGACTCCGCGCGGCGGGAGGTCTTGAACGGACCGTCTGCTACACTTTGGGGGATGCGAGTTTTTGTGCTGCTCGCGGTCCTCTGCGGGGTGATGCGGGCGCAGGAGACGGCGGTGGCGGTCCTGCCCTTTTTCAACCTCACGGGTTCCAGCAATCTGGACTGGATCGGGGAGAGCATCTCTGAGACGATTTGCAGAGCTTTGGAGGCCGAGGGAATCCCCGTGGTCGACCGCGAAAGCCGCACCGAAGCCTACCGGCGAATGTCGCTGCGGCCTTCGGCGCAACTGGCGCTGGGCTCAGTCGTCCAACTCGGCCGGACTCTGGAGGTGCGGCGAGTGATCTACGGTTCCTTCCAGATCTCCCCGCCGCCCGCAGATGGGCCTCCAGCGGAGAATGCCTCACTGGAGCTGGTGGCGCGCCTGCTGGATCTGGGCGAACTTCGGCAAAGCGAACCATGGACGGCCGCCGGGCGGGTGCAGGATCTGGCGGAAGTTCAGAGCCGGCTTGCTTGGCTGGCGCTGGGGCGGCTGGTTCCGGAAGGCTCGGCGCCTTCCGAAGAGCAGTTCCGCCTGAAGCATAAACCTGTCCGCCTGGACGCCCTGGAGAGTTACATCCGGGGGCTAATGGCCGGCACGGCCGAACAGAAACACCGTTTTCTGACCCAGGCGGTACGGCTCGATGAGAGCTTCACCGCGCCTTACTTCGAGCTGGGCCGTTTGCTCTATCAGGGAGAGAAGTACTCGGCGGCGGCGGGGTGGCTGGAACGAGTGCCGCCGGAGGATCCGAACGCCGTGGAAGCCGCGTTCCTGCTGGGCCTTTGCCGCTACCGCCTGGCCGAGTTTGAAAAAGCCGAGTCCGCGTTTCGCCTGTTGAGCGCGCTGCTGCCCCGGCCTGAGGTTTGGAACAACCTGGGGGCGGCGCAATCGCGGCTGGGACTGGCCGAAGCGGTGGACAACTTCCGCCGCGCGGTGGAGTCGGACCCGCACGAGCCGGCCTACCGTTTCAACCTGGGCTATGCCTTGTGGAAGCAGGAGAGGTACGAGGAGGCGGCTGAGGCGTTCCGCGAGTTGCTCCGGCTAACGCCCGAGGACTCTCAAGCCACGCTGATGCTAGGCCGCTGCCTGAACCGGACCCCGCCGAGCGGCGTGGCGGTGAAGATGGAGAACTTTGAGCGGATCCAGGCCTCCATGGAGCGGAGCTGGTTCCGGCGGTTCCGCCTGGGGCGTTCGCGCGCGCCGCATTGAGCCCCCGGGGGCGGGCCGCGGCAGGACTGAGTTTCAGAACTCCAAGCCGAGCTGGAACCGCAGCGTCCGGCCGTCGTTGAGGGTGTTGGTGATCATCCCGAAATCGGGAAAGGTCAAGCTGCTGCCGGGAGCCGCGAATTGCGGGGTGTTGAACAGATTGATGGACTCGCCGCGGAGCTGGAGCGCCCAATCCGCCCGGAGTGGGAAGCTGCGGGAGATCATGGCGTTGACGTTGTAGATCGGCCCCTTGCGGAAGACGTTGCGCCCCAGGGTTCCGGCCAGCTCGCCGGGCCGGATGTAGGAAAAGGCCGAACGGGGCAGCAGCGCGCTTGCCGTATCGGGATTGCCGACGGTGCGCCCCAGGATGGAGGGGGCGAGCAAATGGGGGCGGTCCCCTAAGGCCCCGTCGACGTTGCCGAAGCCCGGCGAGTCGGAGCCGGATTCCACCAGGAATGGCGTGCCGCTTTTGAGCAGGATGACGCCGGCCAGCCGCCATCCCGCCGTCAAAGACCGCCAGAGTCCAAGCCGGGCGCCGGCTGCGGGCAGATCGTAGGAGATGCGCGCCAGAAAGGCGTGCGGCTGATCGAAGTCGCTTAATGCCTTTAGATCGCGGTGCGAGTCGAACTCGGACTGACCGCGGTTCTGGGTCCGGTTGGAAGCGGTGTCGCTGTAGTTGGCCCCCAGATCGAGGGCTTTGCTGAGCCAATAGGAGGCGTCGACGCTGAGGCCACGCCACCTCGGCAGGATCACAGTAACGCGGGCCGCGTCGTACCAGGCGAAGGACCCGTTGAGCATGAGTTTGACTTCCGACAGATTGGGGTCAGGCCGCCGCTGGTCAATGGTGGCGGTAGTGAGCGGGACACCCGGGACGAGGCGGGCCCGGTTCAGGTACCACATCTGGATGATCTTGGGCGTCCGGCTACCCACGTAGCCGATTTGCAACCGCAGCGGCCCCAGCGATGGGGGCTCCCAACCGGCGTTGTACTGATGCGAGTAAGGCACAGCCAGATTGGGGTCAAGGACGTAGAGGGACGCGCGCTGTTCCTGCGCCGGGCTGCGAAGATAAGTTGCGACCGGATCCAGCAGGTCGGGATTGTTGATCACCAGTTTGCGGTTGCCCGGCGGGTTGAAGCGCAACTGCTGGTAAGTGGCTTGGGAGATGGTATCGTAGGCCAGCCCGTAGGCCGCGCGGAACACGCCCAGGCTGCTCGGAAGCCGCCAGGCGAAGCCGGCGCTGGGGGCCAGGTTGTTGCAGTCGCAATCGTACGGAAAGACGGTAAGCCGGGAGGCTTCGCTGGGGACGGGCAGAGGCTGGTAGCGCAAGCCTAGGGTCAGGGTCAGAGCCTGCGAGAACTGCCACTTGTGGCCGAAGTAGTAGGCCAAGTCCCAGCTCCGGAACCTGCGGTAGGTGTCCCCGATGGAAACAAACATCCTGGTGGGCAGGCCTAGCCGCAAGTTGGTGATCGCGTTCCGGCCGGCGTCGTTTTGAAAGAGGATCGACCCCAGCACCGAATCGTTCTGGACCCCGTTGAGGTGGCGGCGCACCAAATCGTAACCGGCGGTGAGTTCATGAGGCCCCCGGCGCCGGCGAACGAGCAGCGAGTGCCGGTAGAGCTGCTCCACACGGTCGATGGGAAGGTCCTGATGCGGTCCCACTGTGCTCAGCCCGCCGGTAGTAATTCGGGGACCGATGTTGTTGTTTTCAGGCACCAGTTGCGAAGCGGTGCGGTCGAAACCCAGGGTGGCCTGCAACTGAAAGGACGGGCCGCGCTGGTGGGTCCAGGTGAGGCGCGACTGATGGGAGCGCGTGGCCGTGTCGGGGTTCTGCCCTTTCACAAGCTGGAAAGCCAGGACGCGCTGGAGGACCGCTTGGTGGCGCAGGGAGAACCGGTGACGCTCGCTGGGCGAGTGGTCGAGCCGGGCGGCGGCCGTATCGCTATTGACTTGCTGGGGGGCATTGGTGTTGAGCATCCGGGGGTTGATGTCGGGACGGTTGGGCAGCTCCGCGGGGTAGGCGCTCAAGATGCGCTGGACATAGGACGCCAAAGCGGGATCCGCAGCCAGCGGGGTGCGCTCGGATGCGAGGGGCACAAGCACGTTGCCGTTGACCATGCCGCGGATCTTTTGTTGGGAGCCGGAGAGGGAAAAAGCCGTCCGCCGGGCCACCGGACCGCTCAGTTCCGCGCCGTACAAGTTCTCCCGGGCAGGCTTCACGTCGCCCACTTGGAAAAAAGAGCGGGCGCTGAAGACGCTGTTGAGGTGGGACTCAAACCAGCGGCCGTGCCATTGCCGCCGCAGGGGAGGGCCGAGATGGATCGGGGACCCCGGCGGGTTGCCGTATTCGGCGCCGTAGTAGGTCCGCTCGGGCGAGAACTCCAGGACTAGGGTGGCGGTCGTCCCCAGGCGCGTGTTGAGCTCGCGCAGCAGGTTGTTGTCGATGAGGTTGAACTGCACGTTTTCGTTGCGGCGGCTTTCGCCGGACTGGGTGTCGGTCTGCCCGAGGAGATTCAGGCGGGTGCGCAGCTCGACGGCCGAAGCTTGAGGATCCGAACCGGCGGGGGCAGCTTTAGGGGCGAGTTCGGCTTTGGCTGGAGGCGCTGGAGCAGGGGCCGAGGACTGCGCCCGGCAGGGTGCGCAGAGCAACAGCATCGCCAGCGGATAGACCGCGGACGCATGGAGCAGGTAGGCGAAAGATGTTCGCGTGGGGAACCTCCGGATACGCAATCTCTGATTGTAGCCCAGCGCGGTGAGATCAACGGAGAGCGCCGGGGGCAATTTGCTCGGGGGCCGGGGAGTCTAAAGTAACCAAGGCGGCCATGCGGTTGGCGGCGTCTTGCTCGCTGGCGAGCAGGTCCTGCAAGGTCATGTTCGCCAGAACGCTGTCCACCGCTTGCTGGATGCTCCGCCAGAGCGAGCGAATCGAGCAGTCCGTGGTGTGCCGGCACAGGCGGAGGGCGCCCTTGTGAGTGCGGCAGAAGGCTTCCTCATACAGCTTGCCGCCCATGGACACGAGCACATCCCGGACCAGAATCTTGTCCGGGGGCCGAGCCAAGGCGTAGCCGCCCACTTGGCCCCGCACGCTGCGGACGAAACCACCCTGGCGCAACAGTTGCATGATCTTGGCGGCGTGGGGAACCGAAAGGCCCTCGCGCTTGGCCATGGCCGGGATGGTCAGGATTCCGTCCGGCCACTCGCGGCCCACTTGGAGCAGGCAGCGTAACCCGTATTCTTCGAGGGCCGACAGCTTCATTCCGTGCTCACCTTTTCCCGGACCCGTTCCAGCGCGGCCTTGAGCGTATGCCAGACGAGAGTGGCGCACTTGACGCGGACCGGGAATTCGGAGACTCCCGAAAACACTTGCAGTTTGCCCAGTTCCGGCCCTGGGCCTTCGGGACGTCCTCCGGTGACCAGCTCATGAAAACTTCGGAACAGGGCTTCCGCTTCCTGGCGGGTCTTGCCCCGCAACACCTCCGTCAGAAGGGACGCCGAGGCCGTGGAGATAGCGCAGCCGTTGCCCTTGAAGCTGATGTCTTTCACCCGGTCATCCTCGAGCTTTACGTAGACGGTCACCTGGTCTCCGCACAGAGGGTTGTGGCCCTCGGCGACCGCATCGGCGTCTTCCATGACGCGGCAGTTGCGGGGGCTGCGGCTGTGATCCAGGATGACCTGCTGGTAAAGCTCCTTCAGTTCCGACATCAGCCTAAGATCTCCCTCACCCTTCCCAGAGCGCGAATGAGCACATCCACTTCCTCAGCCGTATTGTACAGGCCGAAGGAGGCCCGGAGCGTGGCGGGCAAACCGTAACGTTCCATCACCGGCTGGGCGCAATGATGCCCGGCCCGGACGGCGACGCCCTCATGATCCAGCACGGTGGCCGCATCATGAGGATGGATGTTGTCCATGGTGAACGAAAGCACCGCCGCCTTGTGGCGCGCCGTGCCGACCAAGCGGACGCCGGGAACCTGGCTCAGAGCGCTCGTCGCGTATTGAAGCAGCTCGCGCTCGTGCGCCGCGATGTGCTCCATGCCGAGCTTTTGGAGATAGTCCAGCGCCGCGCCCAGGCCAATGGCGCCTGCAATGTGGGGCGTGCCCGCCTCGAACTTATAGGGGATGCTGTTGTAGAGGGTCTTCTCGAAGGTGACCGAGCGGATCATGTCGCCCCCGCCCTGATAGGGCGGCATAGACTCCAGGTGGGCGGCCTTGCCGTAAAGAATTCCGATTCCGGTCGGTCCATAGGTCTTGTGACCGGAAAAGACGTAGAAGTCGCAGTCGAGCGCGCCCACGTCGACCTGCGTATGCGGGGCGGCCTGCGCGCCGTCAATCAGCACCGGAATGTCCCGGGCGTGCGCCATCGCGACAAGCTCGGCCACGCGGTTCACCGTCCCAAGAGCGTTGGATACATGGCTCACCGAGACAAAACGCGTCCTCGGCCCAAGCAGGCGTTCGAACTCCTCCAAAATCAGCTCACCGTCACCGTTGATAGGAGCCACGCGCAACCGGGCTTGCTTTTCCTCGGCCACCATTTGCCAGGGGACGATGTTGGAGTGGTGCTCCATGGCGGTGATGAGGATCTCGTCGCCTGGCCGCAGCCGGGGCTTCACGAAGCTCTGAGCCACCAGATTGATGCCTTCGGTGGCGCCCCGGACAAAGACGATTTCGCGGGTGTCGGAGGCGCGCAGGAAGCGCTGCGCCTTGCGGCGGGCCTCTTCGTACCGCTCGGTGGCGCGCTCGCTGAGCTGGTGCACGCCGCGGTGGACGTTGGCGCAATCCCGCTCGTAGAAGCTGGTGATCGCCTCGATCACCACCCGGGGCTTCTGGGT
>JAIMAR010000155.1 GCA_023511855.1 Bryobacteraceae bacterium | reverse complement strand
CACCAGCACGGCGGTTTTGCCGGAGCCGGGTCCGGCCACCACGCAAACGTCCTGGCCCATGCGTTCTAGAGCTGCTCTTTGCTTGGGCGTGAACTTCATTCGCTGGATTCCCCTCCGGCGGCCGCAACCTGAACTGCGGACTCCACCCGGCAGATGTCGCAATAGGCGCAGGTCTCGCAAAGCTCCGGATCCGCCGGGTTCGGAGCAATGACGCCTTCTCGAATCCGCCGGATGGCTGCCACCGCCGCCCCCACAGCACTCTGCATAACGGCGCGCAAATCTTCGGGGCTGCATGGTTTGGCGCCCTCGACTGGCTCTTCGGCCATCTGCCAGCCGGCCCAGCCTTGCTTGCCACGCAAGGCGGCGAACAAAAAGCCCGCGCAAGTCTCGCCCGCCTGTTCCAGCGCCGCCATGTAGATGCCCGCTTGGATCTGTACCACCGGATCGCGCTCCCGGATCAACTCCTTGACCCCATTGAGAGTGCGGTACTTGTAATCGATGATCAACTTGCCAACGCCCGGAACCGTGTCGATCCGGTCCAGGGTGCAGCGCAGCGTCTGTCCGCCATCCAGCTCCAGCGTATAAGGCCTTTCCGCAAGGCCTGGCTCCACTCCTTCCAGGAGCATCTTCTTCATGAACCGTCTCAAGTCGCGGAACAAAGCCAGCCGGACCGCCTCGGTGCGGTAGCCGGCCGGAACTCCGCGGTTGGAGCAGTAACGCCGGAACACCTCCTCGAAGATGCGATGGAGCTCCCCCGGACGGTGCAGACATTGCTCGAGGACCTTGTGAACCACTTGTCCCTCAAGCAGCGCGTCCAGCCGCTGCTCGGGCCGTGCGGGCGCTTCTTCCAGCGCGAGTGTCCGGCCCGCAAAAAACAGGAAAGGACACTGGAGAAAATCTTCGATAGCCGTCGGTGTTTCCGTCCGCCGCCCCTTGGCCAGAAGCTCGGCCAGATCCTCGCTCACAATCCGGTGCAACTTCTCGGGCGGCTTAGACCCGCTAGGCGCTGGCCGCGCCGGCCTTGCCCGCGCCGTGGCGATCCCCGGATGTTCCTCCAAATAACGGTCTAGAAGAAATGACCGGAGCGTCTCATCGCCCTCCCTGTTAAACTTGGGATAGCTCAGCACCAAACAGCGCGTGGCCCGCGTTACACAAAACTGAAACAGAAACTCCTCTTCGGCATCCTTCTCCGCGGCCGTGGCCAGCCGGAACCCGGCCCGTTGCAGCTCTCTCCGGGCCTCATCGTCCAAGAAAGGACTCTGGGCATGGTGCAGCGGGAATTGCCTTTCCAGCAAGCCGCAGACGAAGACCACCGGCAGCTCCCACTGCCGCGCCTCATGGACCTCCAGCAGGTGAACCACGTTGCGCCGCCGGTCCAAGCAAGCCAGTGGAGTGATCCGGAGCGCCGTCTCTGCCTCCTCCCAAAAGGCGCTCAGACCCACAGGCGTTTCTGGCAGCACGGACGCCACCTCCTGCATGCACCGTTCAAACGCCTCCTTGGCGGCCACTGCCTGCCGGAAGGCGAGAGCATCGGAGAGGTCCGACCCATGGGAAAGCCCCTCGAAATCCACCAAGCCGGCAAGCTGCGCCAACCGCTGGCTCCATTCCTCCGGAGCGGCTGGCGCGGCGGTCCAGCCATCGAGCGACGCCAGCCCGTCCAGCTTCTTGCGCGCCGCGCCCTCCCCCGCGAGTTCCCTCAAGCCTGCCAGACCCGCACCCGGCAGACGCTCGCGCACCTCGCGGGAGAATCGCTCGAACTCAGCCTGCCCCGGGAGCCCGGAGGGGTTCATGGCCAGCGCCGCGAGAGTCTTTTCGTGATCCCAACCGCTGAGCACCGCTTGAATCAGGGCGCGATAGTAACGCGCCACGGCGTGATCCGAAAGCCGCTCGCTGAAATAGGCCCGCACCGGAATCCCGAAGCGGCCCAGGGTCGAGCACAGCAGCGGGACATAGGGATCATGCTGCCGCACCAGGATGCCGATTTCCCGGAACCGCACCCCGCGTGCGGCATGCTCCAGAATCCGCAGCGCGATCTCCTCGGCTTCCCTTTCCTGCGTCTCCGCTTCGACCAGCTCGACCTCCGGCTGGCGGCGGCAGCCTTCCAACCGCTCTTCCCTCAGACCTGCCAGCGTCAGCCGTAGCCAAGCAGACTTGGCCCCGGGCCAGTCCGGCAGCGACACGGTGAGCTTGCAGTTGCCGGCGAGCGCTTGCAGGAAATCCAGCTCCGGGTCGGTAAAGCTGAAGAAGCCGTCGGCGAATACTTCCTCGATCCCCGGGACTCCTTGCGCCCGCAGCCGGGTCGCGGCTCCAGCGAGCAGCCGGTTCCGGAACCCGAAGCCCGCCGCTTCCGCCTGCGCCGCCACATCGGCGTAGAGCGCCGCAAACGCCTGCGGGATGCGGCCCAGCGCCGGGTCCAGCGCCGCTTCCAACCGCCCCGGATCCACCCCAGCCGAGGCTGCCTCCTCCATGGTGGACGCCAAAGCGGTGACGAATCCCGGGGCTTCGCGGAGAGCCTCGAAGACTTTCGGGGAAAGGCGCGCCAGCGAGCGGCGGATCAGAAACCGCAATCGCAGGGGCGAAAGCGGCTGGATTCCTGGCTCCAATGAGCTGAGGAATCCTGTGAAGGTCGAAACCAGCTCGGGGCGGAAAACAAAACCCTCCCGGGCGAGACTATGCCGCACATGCTCGGCCATGGTGGAGGTGGGAACCAGCAGTCGGAAAGCGGCGTCCCGCCGCCGCAGCCGGTTCCGCACCGCCTCCAGAATCCGGTGCGACTTGCCCGACCCGGGAGGTCCGATGAGCAACATTTACATACAGTAGCAGCAGGATTGGCGGCTCTCAACTCCGGCCCGCGATTCACCCGGCGCCTCCGCCAGCGCCGCCGAAGCGCCCTACCGCAGCCGCTGCGCCGCATGGGACAAGACCGGCTACCAGTCCACTACCGAACCATCGTCTTCGTCGAACGCCGGGCGGTACTCCCGCGGCTCGCCAACCTGCGCTCTCAGCTTGTCCTCGTCAATCGTGATTCCCAATCCCGGGTCGGTCAGCAGCGGCCGGTGACCGTCTTTGACCGGAGGCATAGGCTTCGCTAGCAGGTCTTCATGCTCATTGTCGCCGCGCTCCTGGATCAGGAAGTTCGGGATGGAGGCGGCTATCTGGAGGCTCGCCGCCAGCGAGCACGGCCCTTGCGGATTGTGCGGCGCAATCGGCGCATAATAGGCTTCGGCCATCCCCGCGATCAGCCGCAGCTCGGTGATGCCACCGGCGTAGCATACGTCGGGTTGAAGAATCGACGCGGCGCGCTTCTCCAGAATCTCCCGGAATCCCCACTTCAGGAAAATACGCTCGCCGGTCGCCAGCGGGATGTGGGTCTTCTTGGCGATCTCGGCCATGACGTCCACATTGAGCGCCTGTACCACCTCCTCATAAAAGAACGGCTGGTACGGCTCCAGCGCCTTGACCAGCAGCATGGCTGTAGGCGGCTGCACCGCGCCGTGAAAGTCGATCCCGATGTCCACCCCCGGACCGTACTTCTCGCGGAGCGCTTTGAAGTTTTCCACCACCTCGGCTACAAACTTCGGCCCTTCGACGTACTTGTACGGACCGCGCTTCAGCCCGCGCGGGCCGACCTTCATGGCGTTGACCCCGGTCTTGGGATCCACACGGCCGTACACCCGGATGCGGTCGCGGGTCGGACCGCCCAGCAACTTGTACACCGGAACCCCATATGCCTTGCCCTTGATGTCCCACAGCGCTTGGTCGATGCCGCTGAGGATGGCCGACTTGATGGGCCCGCCGCGGTAGAACGCGCCCCGGTGGATAGCCTGCCATTGGTAGACGACGCGCAGCGGGTCCTGCCCGACCAGGTAGCGCGCCACCTCCTGCGCGCCTGCCGCGCAAGCCTTGGCGTCGTCCTTCAGCATCTCCCCCCAACCGACAATGCCCGCGTCGGTGGAGATCTTCACAAAGACCCAGGAGTTCTTCAGAATAAAGGTCTCGAGTTTTGTAACCTTGATGTTGTCCTTGCGCGGATCGATCTGAGCGGCGTTCGTTGGAGTCGTGGTGAATACCGAATCCAAGGCAGCCAGGCCACCGGCGGCGATCACGCTGCGCAGCCAGGTTCGGCGGTTTACCTTATCATTCTCGTGTTGCATATGCGTACCGGAGTTGACCTCCTCCGGGCCATAGTATCATTGATCGATTTTCGGCTGCCGTGCTTGGCACACCTCGGCAGACGGCTTGGAGCCTCCGATGACAAGCGTACTTCCCAATCCCCTGGAGACGAGGTCCCGGGCGGAGCGAAAGGAACAGCGTATGAATTCGAAATATGAAGCCTTCGACCGTTCGCGGCTGCGCCTCCAGCCGCTTGCTGCACGCCGGCATGACTTGACCCTAAGCCACTGGCTGGAACTGGAGGACGAAACGCCGCCCTTCGAGCACCCTCATCTCGTCGAGCTGGCCCGGCGCATCGCGCGGGCGCGTCAAACCGACTCTGCACGCATTCTGATGATGGGCGCGCATCTGCTGCGGGCCGGCGTCAACCGCCACATCATCGATCTGATGGGGCGGGGCTTTATCACCCACCTCGCCATGAACGGGGCGGGAATGATTCACGACTACGAGTTGGCCCGCATCGGCGCCACCACCGAGAGCGT
Organism: Bryobacteraceae bacterium; assembly: GCA_023511855.1. Taxonomy (GTDB): domain Bacteria; phylum Acidobacteriota; class Terriglobia; order Bryobacterales; family Bryobacteraceae; genus JAIMAR01. Next base: position 4,907 of record JAIMAR010000155.1, on the reverse strand, counting down.
CGCCCGCTACATCCAGACAGGGGAATTCGGGCTCTGGCTCGAGACCGGAGAACTGAATGACTGGATTTCCGAGGGCGCGCGGCTTGGTCTCGGCTTGGGCGAGCAAGTTGGACGGCGCATCGAGCAGAGCGCGTTCCCGCACCGGGATTTGAGCCTGCTGGCGGCGGCCTACCGGCTGCATGTGCCGGCCACGGTGCACGTCGGCATCGGATATGACATCCTGCACGAGCACCCCAACTGCGACGGCGCGGCTCTGGGCGCGGCCAGCTACCTCGATTTCCTGATCTTTGCCCGCACGACGGAGAAACTGGAAGGCGGCGCCGTGCTGAGCTTCGGTTCGGCGGTGATGGCACCCGAGGTGTTCCTGAAGGCGCTGGCCATGGCCCGCAACGTGGCGCACCAGGAAGGCCGGAGAATCCAGGACTTCGCCACAGCCGTATTTGACCTGGCGCCCATCGAGCCGCAGCTTGCCCGCGGGCCGGACAAGAGCGAGTTCCAATACTACTTTCGCCCGCTGAAGACGTTGCTCATCCGCACCGTCGCCGGCGCAGGCCAAGCGTTCTACTTCCGTGGCGATCACCGCGCCACGCTGCCCGCGCTCCGGCGAGCCTTATTGGAGGCGGCATGACGGCGGAACGAATCTTGAGCGCCGTTCCGCGATTATCGACCCTGGTCGTGGGCGACATCTGCCTGGACCGCTGGTGCACCTACGATCCGGCGCTGTCGGAGCCATCCCGGGAGACGGGCATTCCGCGGCTGGCGGTGGTGGCCACGGAAGTGACTCCGGGAGCGGGCGGCACCGTTGCGAACAACCTGGCGGCGCTCGGCGCCGGACGCGTCGCTGTCTTGGGGGCGGTCGGAGACGACGGGCACGCCTATGAACTGTTGCGCGCGCTGGCCGCCCGCGGCATCGACTCCAGCGCGCTCGTCCACTGCGCCGGGCTCGCGACCTTCACCTACACCAAGCTGATCAACTCGCAGACGGGCCGCGAGGACCAGCCCCGCGTCGACTTTGTGAACCCGCGGCCCTTGCCGCCAGAAGCGGAACAAGCGATCCTGGAGCGCCTGCCCGTCCTGGTGGAAAAGGCGGACGCGGTGCTGATCTCCGACCAGGCGGAAACCGAGGAGGGCGGCGTCATCACCCCTCGCGTGCGCGAGCTGCTTGCGGAGCTTGCCCAGAGGCGCACAGGCAAGGTCTTCTGGGTGGATTCCCGGAAACGGATCGCGGAATTCCGACATATGATCCTCAAGCCGAACCAGGAAGAAGCCGAGGAGGCGTGCCGGCGGCTCGGACTGGCCGGTTACGAAGCGCTCCGGCGCCACGCCTCGGCGCCGTTTGTGGTTGTAACCCACGGCCCCCGCGGCGTGCTGATCGTGGACTCCAACGGCGAGACCTGGGCCAAAACGCGGCCCGTCGACAACCCGGTGGACATCTGCGGCGCGGGGGACAGCTTTTCAGCCGGAGCGGCGATGGCGCTGGCGGCTGGCGCATCCCCGCTTGAGGCCGCGCGCTTCGGAAATCTGGTTGCGTCAGTGACCATCATGAAAAGGGGCACCGGAACCGCTTCTCCAGAAGAGGTGCTGGCGGCGGAGAGCGGCGCAGTCTTGTGAATCCCCTGCCCCGCCGAGCGAGCTCATCCCAACCACGGCGCGGCAGTGCGCTCAGTGAATCACTTGGGCGCGGAAAACGTAAAGCTTCGCTTTCGGATCCCAACAAGCCTGCGTCCCTGCACCGGCTTTGACCCCCAGCGCCTTGAGGAACTGCTCGGTGTCCCAACCCCGTTCGGTGGCCACCTGCGGCAGCAACAGGCCTTGCCGCACGCCCAGGCGTAGCAAGGCGCCGTGTTCCCCTGCGCGGACATCCTCCGGGCCCAGGACGCGCTTCATCGGCGTCAGGATGGAGATCTCCAGCTCCACGCCGCGCTCGTCGGGGCTCAGCGGATCGAAGCGCGGATCGTCCAAAGCCGCGGCGAGCGTGAGCTGTGGCACGGCCTCCTCGAGCGGCTCCACCGGCGTCACATTGCCAATGCAGCCGCGGAGCTTGCCGTCCGTATGCAGGGTGACGAACAAGCCTGCGCGCCGGCGCAGCGATTCTCTTCCGGTCGGGGCAAAGGGCGGTGGACTGCTCTTGCCGGTCCTCTGATAATGTTCCAACGTGCGGCGGGCAAGGCTCAAGAGGATCTCTCGTTCCTCCGGACCGACCTCAAAAGAGCTCTGGGGGAAGTAACCGAGCGCGCCGTAACTGACTGAGTGGTGATAATCGCCGGTGATCTCGCCCGAAGTCTGATAATCGAGCGTCACTTGGAAGATCTCGCCGCCGGCATCCAGTCGCCGCAGCACCGCCAGCAGCAGAGAAATGGGATAGTAGCCGCACACGGTGGCCGACGTCCGCCGCAGCGTGTCCAGGAAGAACTCCTCGCGGAGGCTGCCGGCGGCCTCCATCACCTCCTCGTCGAGCCGCCGCAGCCGCTCGGCGATGGCCCAGTCGACAGGGAAGGGCTCGTAGTGAAAGCTCCGGCCATAGTGGGTGAGGTCGGAGCTGGCGATCAGCACGGTCTCGGGCGTAAGCAACTCGGCCAGCACCTCGGCGGCCCGGGCGCGCTCCCCCGCCTCCAAGGAGCTGACATAAAGCGGGACCACAGCGGCCTGCGGCGCGGCCTTCTGCAACAGGGGTAGCTGGATCTCGATCGAGTGATCGCAGAGCCGGGCCTCGGAGGCGAGGCGGAATGGGGGATGAGAAGCGAGCTGCCGCGCCAAATCCTCGTTGACCGGCACGCCTCCTAGCGGCGTTTGATACCCGCCGATGTCGGGCACAAAAATGCCCTCGGGAGCGCCCCGGTGCGCGAAACCCGCCAGGATGACCGTCTGCGGCCGCTGCCGCTCCAGGTGGCGGTACGCAGCGGCTGCTACGCGCCCGGAATAGATCAGCCCCGCGTGCGGAACCACGAAGGCCCGGGCTCCAGCCAGCGCCGCCGGACCCGTGCGGCTTCCCGACTCCCTCCACAATTGCTCCAGCAGCCGCTCTAGTTCTTTCCGGTCACCGGGATACCAGGATCCGATGTAAGGACTCGTATGGATGGCAGGCGCGGGCATATCGTTCGGCGTCCTCCCCGCCGCCGGTGCTGCTGATTGGTATTGTAGACCCATCAGGCGGCGGACGCCATGCTTTTTCGCCGGACGATGGCGGCGTAGGGGGCTCCTTGGGGAGCAGGAAGCGTCTCGGTGTCCGCAGCCATCCCTTCCAGGAGGTTGCGGGCCGATATGGCTTCCGGCGGGAATCCCCGAGCACTCAGCGCTTCCCGCACGGCCTGCAAATTGTATTCCCAGGCGGGAAAATCCACGAGCACCGCCGGTTCGCATTCCTGGCGCCCATCGGGATAAATTCGGGTGACGTCCGCGTTGTGGTAAATCTCGGGATTCACCGGAAAGGGAAGTTCGGCCAATGTGTCCAGGAGTTTTTCCAAACTCCTGGGCTCCACGGCAATCGAGATCAATATCAGCTCTCCCCCGGCCCCTCGCAGCGTCGGCCTTTCGGGACTCGGCACTTCCGGCGTGACTGACATGACACCTCCGATCCGCCGCATCGGGCGCTTCCCAGCGCGACCGCCTGCGGCCTCCATCGGCGTACCGGCCCAAGAAACGAAAAACCCTGGGCTAAAGGCCAGGGTTGAATCTGCGCTGAAACCGATCCGCCTTTAGCACTTTTTTTTACGTGGTTGCAAGTAGCCAGACCCGCTTGGGCCCTAAATCAATCCACGTGGTTTCTACAATAGCATCCGCCTCCGCCCTCCGCAAGCCCCGTCGGCCCCCGCTAGCGGCGGGCTTGTTGCAACTCGCCCAACATCTTCTCAAACTTCTGCTTTTGCCGTTCGTCTAGCACCCGCATGATGCCCGCTTTACCGTTGGCCTTGACGTCCTCCATCTGCGCCTGGAGCATCTGCGCGTACATCACGAAATCATCCAGCACGGTTTCCAGCGCCTGCCGCTGGGCTGGGGTCAAGTCCAACTCGCTCGAAAGAAGCTCCAGCGAAATCTGCTTGCTTGAGGTCTCCCAGAACGGCGCCGGAGCTTGCGCCACCAGCCGGTAGCCGAACTGGTGCATGGTGAGCAGGCCCGCGGCAAAGCCGACCAGGAAAATCAGCCCCACGGTGAGCAGGACTCTAGGGTTGCTGATACAGGCGCGGCCTCCGATGTTCATGGCGGCTACTCCTGATAGCTGGCCACCGCCAGCAGCATAACTTGCCGGTCGCGTTCCGGATCACCGCCGACTTGGTCGCCGGGCGAGGCTTGCACTGCCAGGAAGCCCACCGGACCAGCCAGCTCCAAGACCGGCTTGCGCTCGGCGTAAATCAGGTATGACCCGAATCCGATCACCGCCGCCAAAGAGGCGAAGACCAGCCGCCGGGCGAATCCTGGATCCAGGAACGCCGCCAGAACGGGAAGCCGGCGCTGAGCTTCCACCCGCGCCAGCACTCGGGCATAGAATCCCGGCAGCGGCGCCAGCTCCTCCTCCGCCCTCAAGCTGCGGAGAAGCCGTGCCTGTTGAAGCATCTGCTCCGCCTCCTGGCGGCAGGGCTCGCAGCTCTCCAAATGGCGCCGGACCCGCTCCAGAGAAGGCCGGTCCGCCGGCCCCTCCAGGTACTCTTCTAATTGGTTCCTAATCTCCTCGTGCATCTGTTCTTCCCTCGAATAACCGCATTTCATTTAACCTCACGCCGCGGATCTGACGCCCGCGTGCGCTCGACCCTCCGGAACGGCTCTCAGTCATGAAGCCTTGGCTCCCTCAAAGGGATCCCGGAAGGTTTTGCCAGTTTCCGCGCCGCCTTAATCAGCTTCTGGCGGGCGCGAAACAGCTTCACCTTGATCGTGTTTTGATTCAATCCCGTCATCTCCGCAAGCTCGTCCAC
>JAIMAR010000154.1 GCA_023511855.1 Bryobacteraceae bacterium | reverse complement strand
TTCGTATAGCGCTACCCCCAGCGAGAAGATATCGCTGCGGTGGTCGACCTCGAGACCCCGGGCCTGTTCCGGCGACATGTATGGCAACGTGCCCAGTACCAGACCTTGTTCGGTTCTCCACTCAAGCGTCGCCGTAGAACCGCCGTCTGCGCCGTCCGCGGAGCCGTGCGGCGCGTCCGTCAGCTTGGCCAAACCGAAATCCAGCACCTTCACCAAGCCCTCGCCGGTCACCATCACATTCGAGGGTTTCAGGTCACGGTGCACGATGCCTGCTGAATGCGCCTTCGAAAGAGCGCCCGCAATTTGGATAGCAAGATCCAGGCACTGGCTGAGCGGCAGTCCGCCCTCCTGGATCAACTCGTGTAGGGTCTTTCCCTCCACGTATTCCATGGCGATGAATAGCACGCCTTCGCACTCGTCGATGTCGTAGATGGTGACGATGTTGGGATGATTCAGCGCTGAGGCGGCCTTCGCCTCCTGTATAAAGCGCCGCTTCCGCTCCTGATCGGCGACCCTGTCCGGCGGGAGCACCTTTACCGCTACAAAGCGGTCCAGGTGCGTGTCTCTCGCTTGATAGACAACCCCCATCCCACCTTGTCCCAGCCGGCCGACGACCCGGTAATGAGAGAGCGTCTGTCCCAGCATAGCGTTCCTCAGCCGGTGCGCCGGGCGGCCAGCAGCGTGACGTCATCGGCTAGGGGTTGCCCTCCTGACCACTCGTTCACAGCTTCCATGATCCAGGACACAACCTGCCGCGCCGTGCCGCTCCCTGCCTCCCGCAGCATCTCTTCGAGTCTCTCCTCCCCGAACTCTTCCCCCGCCGGGTTCCTCCCCTCGGTCACGCCATCGCTGTACATCAGCAATAGGTCACCGGCTTCCATCACGCAGCAATGCTCCGCATACGCCGCTCCGTGAAACACGCCTAGCACCGGCCCGCCTCCTTCCAGCCGAAACACATGCCCGTTTTCGCGCACTAGCAAAGGAGGATTGTGCCCAGCGTTCGAGTAGACCAGCTCCCCATCCGCCAGGACACAGCAGAAAAAGAACGTAATGAACCTGTTACTTGGGCACGTGTTGATGAGGCTTCGGTTAAGCCGGCTCACCAGTTGGCCGGGGCCCGGGCCAGTCTCAGCCAGCGCCGTCACCTTGGCCTGTAGGCAAGACATCAGCAGCGCCGCTGGCATCCCCTTGCCGGCCACGTCGCCGATCGCCAGCCCGAGCCTTCCGTCGGGGTACGGCAGGATCCCGTAGTAATCCCCGCCGATCGTGCGGCAGGGCACATTGCAGCCTGCCAGCTCGAGTCCTTTCCATTCGGGCTCGCCTTGTGGGAGCAAATACTGCTGAATCTCGGCCGCCTGTTCCAGCTCCCGCGCCAGAATCTCATCCGCCATCTCCATCTCCGCCAGCCGCTCGCTCTCAATCCGGACGGCCGCCACGTTGGCGAGGACGGTCAGGAGATTGAGATCCTCCGCGCTGAAGCCCTCAGGCTTCGCGGGAGTGTCCACATACAGCATCCCAATCACGCGTTCGTCGGTCTGAACCGGAACGGCCATCAAGCTTTCGACCGCCTGCGCCAGGATGCTCTGGCTGCCGCGCATCGCGCTGTCCCGTGCGGTGTCCAGAATCAGCAACGATTCCCGCCCTTCAAGAACCCTGCGCCGCACCTCCGCGCTGAGCCGGAAATTGTCGCCGCGCACGGCCCGCGGGAAGAGCTCACCCCTCTCGCAGGTGAGCAACGCTCCCCTTGCAGCCCCTGACGCTTCTAAAGCCAGATCCAGGATGACCCGAAAAAGCTCCGGCAACGGACGCCGCCGGGACAATTCCTTGCCCGCGCGAAGAAGCGCATCCGCGGCGCTGAGCCACGCTACCCGGCTACCTGCGCCCGGAGGCAAAGCCGCACCCTGCGCGGCGCCCCTCACGGCAAGTGAGGTTGTGAAGGCGATGCTCTCGGGCGCCGCCCGGTCTTCGAGGCGGATTCGGCCGGCCGCAACGGCGGGGCCGTAAACCAAGAGCAACCGTCCGGCCGTGATCTGGTCCCCGGGACGCAGCCGGACCCGGCCATCCACGCGGACCCCGTTCACAAACACACCGTTCTTGCTTCCCAGGTCGCAGACGAACCAGTCATCCCCCTCCCTTTCCAGCGCCATGTGCCTGCGGCTCAGGCTGGCGTCCGTCGTGCAAGCGATGTCGTTTGTTTCAGCGCGCCCGACCGAGAACCTGGACCCGCTTAGGCGCAGAATCTTCGTTCGCCCGTCCGGACACGTCACCGCCAGACGGCGTTCCACCGGCTCGTTCCCCCTCTTCCGCGATATATGGAGCAGCTTTGCGGTTAGTAGAACCTGGCGGCGTCGCTTCTGCCGTTTATCAACCTGTAAGCAGTATACACCCGCCCGGCTTTCTAAACGTGTTTGTTTACGCGGTTCGCCAGCGAATTCCAGCGCAAGCCGAGGGCGTGTTTGTCTGCGGCGGGCGCTGGCCCGGCGCCCAGAGCCGTGTCGCGTTCAGAGTTACGCCCTTGCGATTGTCGAACGGCTCGGCGGCGGCGCGCGCCGCGACTACGGGCTGGACGGTCAGGTGGCCCCAGCGGCGGTAGGCGTCCGCGAACAGCGCCACCTCCATGAACCCGGTGCGGTCGGCCAGCGTCAGAAACTTCATCGCGCCCCGGTCCGTGCCGTGCACCCGCTCGGCCACGATCAGCCCGCAGACGTCGATCACCTCTCCCGCATGGCGGATCACCTCGGCCGCCGGCACATAGCGCGCCCAATCCACGTCCGGCGCGAAGTAGTCGAGCGGGTGGCAGCTCACCGGAAAGCCCAGCAGTTCATGCTCCCACCGGGCCTGCGCCCGCCGGTCCGAGGGCGCAGCCTCGGGCAGCGGCGCGGCGGCCTCCACGCCTGCCGCCAGCAGCGGTCCTGCCTCCACGGCTCTGGCCGCCTCCAGCCGCGACAGCCGCCAGAACAGCCGCCCCCTCGGCTCGCCCAGCGAATCCAGCGCGCCCACCTTCAGCAGCGCCAGCCACTCGGCCCGGCCCGGGCGCACGCGGCGGTAGAAATCGCCGGCATCGTGAAACGGCCGCCGCTCCAAGATGCGCTCCAGCGTCTCCGCCGTCAAGCCCTTCACTTGATCCAGCGGCAAGCGGATTGTGTCTCCCTCCACATGGAAGCCCGGCTGCGAAAGGTTCACGTCGGGAAGCAGAAACCGCGCGCCCAACCGCAGCGCTTCCAATACATACACGATCGGGGCGTAAAAACCGCGGCGGTTGGTCAACACCGCCGCCAGGAATTCCAGCGGGTAGCGCGACTTCAGCCACGCTCCCTGAAAGGCCTCCACCGCGTAGGCGGCCGAGTGCGCCTTGTTGAACATGTAGCCCGCGAACGCCTCCAGCTCGGCCCAAACCGCCTCGGCTTCCTCCGGCTTCCGCCCCGCCCGCAAAGCGCAGGCGCGGAACTCGGCGCCCATCTCGGCGATTTTGCGCCGGTCTTTATTTTTGACCAGCGCCCGGCGCAGCAAGTCCGCCCGCCCCCAGTTCATCCCCGCAAACCCGTTGGCCACCAGCAGAATGTGCTCCTCATAGGCCAGCAGTCCGTAGGTGTCCGCCAGCAGCGGCGCCAGCGACGGGTGCGCGTAGGTGACCGGCTCCAGCCCCTGATGCCGCCGCGCGAAGGCGCGCTTCTTGCCCTCGTTGGCGGCTCCGGGCCGGATGATGGACTCGACGGCGGTGAGGCAGTCCAGGTCCCGGCAATCCGCCATCACCAGCAGGCTGGTCATGGCCGGCGACTCGATGTGGAAGACGCCCCGCGCGTTGCCCGTAGCGATCATCTCCCAGGCCGCGGCGTCCTGGTAGTCGATCTGCTCCAGGTCCACCTCCACGCCGCGGTTCCGGCGGACATTGACGCAGGCGTCGCGCAGCACGCTCAATCCCGCCTGCCCCAAGAGGTCCATCTTGAGCAAGCCCAGCTCCTCGACGTCGTCCATCGCGTATTGCGACGTGCGGTAGCCCTTGGCGCTCAGAAACAGCGGCATGCGGTCCGTGATGGGCTCGGCGCTGATCACCAGCCCGCACGGGTGCATGGAGGCGTGCCGCGGAATGCCTTCCAGCCGCGGCGCCAGCTCGACTATCGTGCGGTACGGCTCCTCGTCCCAAGGCAGGTGGCGGCACTCGGGCAGCGTGCGCAGCACCGTGGCGGCATCGCCCATGAAGGCGGGCATGTGCTCGGTGAAGCGCCGCACCTCCCGCTCCGGGATGCCGTAAACTTTGGCGATGTCGGCCACCGCGGCGCGCCCTTGGAAGGTGTTGAACGCCCCGATCATCGCCACATGCTCCGTGCCGTAGCGCTCGAAGACGTGTTGCACCACTTCATCCCGGCGGTCCCAGGGCAGGTCGAGATCAATGTCCGCCAACTTGGCGAACTGCATTCGTTCGCGGTTCAAAAAACGTTCAAAACAAAGGCCGAAACGGAACGGGCAGACGTTGCTGATCCCCAGCGCATAGCACACCAGGCTGCCCGCCGCGCTGCCCCGCGCCAGCGTGGCGATCCCCTGGCGGCGGCACCAGTCCACCAGATCGGCGAAGATCAAGAAGTACTCGGCGTAGCCCACCTCTTCGATGACGTTGAGCTCTCGCTCCAGGCGAGCCCAGAGCTCGGGCTTGGGGTGCGGTCCGTAGCGCCGGAGGACACCCGTGCGGGCCATCTGGGACAACAGGGCCATCGGCGTGTGATTCTCGGGAACCGGGAAGGGCGGGAAAAGGATATCGCCCAGCTCCAGATCGAACTGGCAGCGCTCGGCAATTCTATTTGTGTTTTCCATCGCTTGGGGATACAAACGGAAGTACTGCTGGATCTGGTCCGGCGAGGGGAAATGATAGTTGCCCTCGCCGTGCTTGTCCGGGTGGGATTGCTTGAGCAGCGTCAGCGTGCGCATCGAAGCCAGAATGTCGTAAAGCAGGCGGTCTTGCGGCTTTCGGTAGTGGGCGTGGAAGGCGGCGGCCACCGGGATCCGCAGCCGCCGGCCGCGCTCGACCAAGCGGTGCGCCCGGCGCAGATCCGCCTCGCTGTTTGAGCTAATCTCAAACGCGAAGTTTCTCCCATAAATTTCTCGATACAAGAGATTTTCTTCACTTGCCAGGCAGATCAGCCCGCGGCGGAAGCGGTTCAGGTCGTCCGGCCGAACCCCGTCCGGGTGTTCGATGTGCGTTGTAAGCAGGCGGCACAAATTGCGATAGCCCTCGACATTTTCCACAAAGAGCCGGATGCGCCCGGGCGCGGTCTTCTCCGCTCCCAGAGCCACCGTGACCTCGCAGCCGAGCACGGGGCGGATGCCCGCCGCCCGCGCCTTCTTGTAGAACTCGACGGCGCCGGCCAGCGTGTCCCGGTCGGTGAGCCCCACCGCCGTCATTCCGCACTCCGCCGCCGCCTCCACGATTTCGCCGGGGGCCATGGTGCTGTCGAGCAGCGAATAGTAGCTGTGGTTGTGGAGGGCGGCGTAGGGCACGGCTCGTCAAACCTCCTTTCTCCCGAAAAGGGCTGACCAAGAAGTGGTAAGGTTAGGGCATGAAGTTTCCCGCGCGGATCGAAGCCCGGCCGGACGTGATGATGGGCAAGCCGTGCATAAAAGGGACCCGCATTCCGGTGTACCTGCTGCTTGAGAAAATGGCGGCCGGCGAAACCTTTGAGCAACTGCTTGAAGCCTACCCGCAACTGGCGGCGGAAGATCTTCGCGCGTGCCTGGAATATGCGGCCGCACTCGCCGCCGAAGAGATCGTCTTGACAGAGGCATGACCTTTCTGCTGGACGAGAACCTCTCCCCGCGCCACGCGCAGACTCTTCGGTGGACCGTTTCGCGTCTGGCAGGCTTGGATTTGCGCGGAAAACTGGCGGTTTCCGACGGACGCAGAATCCGGATCCGTAGCTGATCCGTACCACCCATCTCACGCCGTCCGCGCCAGGGCATAACCGCGCACCACGGCGGCGGGACCATAGGCCTGCCGCAGCCGGTCAATGGCGGCCTGCAACGCCGCTCCGCCGCCTCCGCGCTTCTCAGGAAACAACTCCAACTGCGGCGAAGGCCGGTAGACCGGACCCGCCCGCAAACTCACCGAGCGCAGCCGCACCCGCCGGTTCCAGGCCGCCCGCAACAGTCCCGGCAGATGCGGCAAAAACTCCGCTTCCAGCGCGGAAGGCTCCGGCAGACTCACCGAGCGCCGGCTCTCATAGCGGTCCGTGTAGCGCAGCGCCAGCGTCAGCCGCCGGATCTCCACTCCCTGTTGCCGGAGACGGGCCATCAGCTTTTCCAGCATGGAGTTGAGCGAGAGAAGCACAAGCGGTTCCTCCCATACGTCCTCGGCGAATTCCACCGTTTCCGAGCGCGAAGGATCCCCGGCGCGCGGCGGTTGCACCGGCTCCTCATCGACTCCCTGCGCCCGCCGCTGAAGCCGCAGCGCATCTTTGGCCGCCACTAGTTCGAGCGCGTCCAGCGGCATCCGCGCCAGCTCCCCCACCGTGCGTAAACCCGCCACTTCCAGAGCCGAGCTCGTCTCCGGCCCTACGCCCGGCAGCCAGCTCACCGGCAGCGGGGCCAGGAACTCCGCCTCACCGCCAGGAGGCACCACAAGCTGGGCATCCGGCTTGCGCAGCCGGGCGGCGATCCGCGCCACGGTCTTATTGGTCGCGAGGCCTGCCGAAAGCGAGACCCGCAGCCAGTCCCGCACCGTGCGGCGCAATTCCGCCACCGTGACCTCCGGATCCGAGTTGAGCAGCCGCCTTGTGCCGCTCAGGTCCAGGTAGGCGGCGCCCACCGTCACCGGCTCTACCAGAGGAGTCTTTTCTTCGCATAATCCAAGGATTTGCGAAGAAAATCTCTCGTAAAGCTCGAAGTTGCCTGGCAGGCAGACTAACTGCGGACAAAGCCGCCGCGCCCGCCGCATCGCCATTCCCGGGCGGATCCCCAGCCGCCGCGCCTCGCGGCTGGCCGAAATCACTACGCCCCGGCGCACGCCCCCGACCGCCACCGGACGTCCCCGCAGGCGGCGGTCGGAGGCCTGCTCGATCGAGGCGAAAAAGCAATCGCCGTCCCAATGGACCACGGAGCGCATCTCTGGTGTAAATTATTACACTATTCCGCTCGAAAGGCAAGGCCTGTGGCGGAGGCCGCCTGGCCTGCGGTTGGGCGAGCCTCACGCTGCCCCGGCGGAGGCGCAAGCCTGGAGACAAACGCCACCGGGGCGGCGTGGGCCTTGATGTTGGGCGGGAGATCGGTCCCCGGCCGCGCTTCAGCGCAGATGCCGCTCGAAGAACTCCAGCGTGCGTTGCCAAGCGAGCTTGGCCGCGGCTTCGTCGTAGCGCGGCGTGGTGTCGTTGTGGAAGCCGTGGTTGGCGCCTTCGTAGAAATGAACCGTGTAGGAGACTCCCGCGGCCTTGAGCGCCTCTTCATAGGCCGGCCAGCCCGCGTTGACCCGCGTATCGAGGGAAGCGTAGTGCAGCAGCAGCGGGGCCTTGATCTTGGCCGCCTCCGCCGCCGGGATCTGGCCGCCGTAGAAGGGCACGGCCGCCGCCAGATCGGGGCCCAGCCGCGCCGCCAGCGTGTTGGCCACCAGTCCGCCAAAGCAGAAGCCCACGACGCCGATCTTGCCGGTGCAGTCGGGCCGCGCCTTCAGCCAGCGCGCCGAGGCCATGAAGTCCTGCATCATCTTCTCGCGGTCCACCTGCTGGAACAGCTTGACCCCTTTTTCTTCGTCGCCGGGATAGCCGCCCACGCTGGTGAGCCCGTCAGGGGCGAAGGCGATGTAGTTGGCCACGGCCAGACGCCGGGCCACATCCTCAATGTAAGGATTCAGGCCGCGGTTCTCGTGGATGACCAGAACGCCGGGGAGTTTGCCGGCCGCGCCCGCCGGCCGCGCCAGATAGCCGCGGATCGTGCCGTTGCCCTGGGGCGAGTCGACGCTCTCGTAGCTAGTGGTGATCCGCTTGTCGTCTTTGGGCACTTGCTGCGCCCAGGCGTAGTTGTGCCGCAGGCTTTCCCAAAGGGCCACCGCGGTGATTCCTCCGGCGGCGAACTTTTGCGCGCCTTCCAGAAACGCGCGGCGGTCGATGTCGCCGTGGACGTAAAGGTCGAACAGGTTCAGCAGTTCTTGCGGAAAATCGGATGCTTTCTTCCTCTCCATACAGCCCCTCCGTGGACGTATATGGATCAGCTTAGCACGCGGCCTGGCGGCTTCTTCGCCGCACAGGCGGCCGGATGCGCCGGCGGGGGCGCCAGCGGCGGCCCGTGTGGGGAGCGGACGGCTTTGCTCTGGGGTTGAGCGCGGCGCCGCGCCGTGGTGAAATTGTTCCATCACCGTGAGCTGGTTTCCGGTGAGCACGAGCAAGGGAGAGGAAGCGATGATGCGACGCGATTTTCTGGAAAGCGGATTGCTGTTGCCCGCCGTGGTCCCCGCCCCGGCGCAAGGGATCCAGACCGGCCAGTCGGAGGCGCCGGTGCGCCGGGTGGAGGGCATGCCCCGGATGCGGCTGTCGATCGGCGCGGACCACGCCGGGTTTCCGATGAAGGGCGTGGTGATCAACATGCTCAAGTTCTGGGGGCACACAGTCACCGACCGGGGGACGTTCAGTCCGGAGCCGGTGGATTTCCCAGACATCGCCAAACTGGTTTGCGAGGACGTGCGCAGCGGGCGCGCCGAGCGCGGGATCATGGTTTGCGGAACGGGCGTGGGGGCTTGTATCGCTTCCAATAAGATGCGCGGGATCCGCGCGGCGCTGTGCCACGACGCCTATTCGGCGGGCCAGAGCGTCGAGCACGATGACGTCAACGTCCTGTGCATGGGCGCCTGGATCATCGGGCCCAAGACGATGGAGCAGGTGCTGGCCGCTTTTTTGACGGCGAAGTTCAGCACGGAAGAGCAGTTCCGGCGGCGCGTTCAGAAGCTGGAACAGATGGATGCGGAGCGCTGCGCGCCGCCGCCGGCCCAGCGCTGAAGGCATGCGGTCAAGCGCGCCCGCCGGCGTCTACGCCAGCACCTCGCGGAGGCGGCGGGCCACGGTCCGGTGCTCGCTGCCGCGCATCATCCAGACCGAGACCAGCAGGCTCCCCCGCCCCTCGTTGAGCACGGCGATGGGTGGTTCGCCTTCGCGCAGTTTGCGCACAACCTCCGCGGAAGCCAGCCGCTTTGCGGCCTCGTCCCATTTTACGGCGAGGTGGGGAACTTCGTTGGCGATCGGAGGAACCTTGACCGCCGTTTCGATCCCTTCGATGCCCGCGAGCATTCGCATCATTTCCCGCACGCGGCCCTCGAGCATGCGGATTTCGGCGTCGTGATCGGTTTTCATATAGCGCTCGACCGCCGCCAGCAGCCCGATCATCTCTTCCTTGCCGACTTTCATTCCTCGGCCGATGCCCCCGGCGGGGCTGATGGCGGGGCGCGCGGCTTCGATCAGGTCCTTGCGGCCCAGCAACAGGCCGGAACATTGCGGCCCCATCAAGCCCTTGCCGCCCGAGAAGGCCACCAAATCAAAGCCTTCCTTCCAGATCTCGGAAAGCCGGCGGGCGGGGGGAACGTCGGCGGCGGCATCGTTGAACAGGGGGATGT
>JAIMAR010000153.1 GCA_023511855.1 Bryobacteraceae bacterium | reverse complement strand
GGGGCCAGGGGTGGCTCATCTGACCTATTAGGTCAGATCTGATAGACTAGATAGGATATGAAGAGGGCTGCCGTATCCGAGCTCAAAGCGTCGCTCAGCCGCTACCTCGCCATGGTGAAGGCGGGCGAGGAAGTTCTGATCACGGAGCGCGGCAGGCTCATCGCTCATTTGTGCCCGCTGTCCCCAATGAGGCCGGGAGATGAGGAAGAAGGCGAGCGGTTGCGCCGCCTCGAGATCCGGGGCATTGTGCGGATCGGAAAGGGCAAACTCCCGCGGAAGGTTCTGACGACGTTTGGCCCGCCGGATCCAACTGGGAAACTCCGGAAGGCGCTGATCGACGAGCGCCGGGAGGGGCGGTGAGCTTTTGGGACTCTTCGGCGATCCTGCCGTTGTTGGTGCGGGAGCCTTCCTCCGGTGAGATTCACCGGCTCGCCCGGAGGCTGGGGGCGCGGGTCGTGTGGTGGGGGACGCTCGTCGAGTGTTTTTCGGCGCTGTCCCGGCTCCACCGGGCGGGGAGCTTTAGCCTTGCGGAGATGCAGCGGGCGGCGAGCCGGCTATTGGCGCTTGCGGAATCCTGGGTCGAGGTTCTGCCGGTGGAGGCGGTACGCTCCTCGGCGGTGCGGCTGATCTCGGTGCATGAACTTCGCGCCGCCGACGCACTTCAGCTTGCTGCGGCGATGGAATGGGCGGAGCAAAGGCCGGTCGGGCGCGCCTTTGTTTGCCTGGATGCGCGTTTGCGGAACGCCGCGCTGCGGGAGGGTTTCCGCGTTCTTCCTGAGGAGACCGGGGGTTCCTAAATCGCTTTGCGCTTCGGGGCCAAAGCAAGGGTGCTCCGGCGCGGAACGGCGGGTGTGAGAGCGGCGTCGATTACGGCGGCCTGTTCCTTGAGGTGGCGTTTGTGTGAGCCCGTGGCCGGGCTGGCGCTTTCGGGGCGGCCTACGTAGGCGACGTTGCGGCCGGTGGGCTCCAGCAGCGGGAACAAGCGCTCACGCATGAATCGCCAGGCTCCCATGTTGCGCGGCTCCTCTTGCGCCCAGACGATCTCGTCCGCCCGGGCGTAGTTGTCCAGCAGCTCGGCCAAGGCGTCCGAGGGGAAGGGGTAGAGCTGCTCGACGCGCAGGATCGCGACATGGTCCGCTTTGCGCTGAGCGCGGGCCGCCGCCAGCTCGTAATAGAGCTTTCCGGAACAGAGCAGGAGGCGGGAGACGCGCGCGGGATCGGCGGCCGGATCGTCCAGGACTTCCTGGAAACCGCCGGAGGTGAGTTCCGTCAGGCGCGACACCGCTTGGGCATGCCGCAGGAGGCTCTTAGGAGTAAAGATGATGAGCGGTTTGCGGACGCCGCGGCGGTCCTTGCCGCCGAGCATCTGGCGCCGCAGCAGGTGGAAGTACTGCGCGGGGGTAGTGCAGTTGGCGACCTGGATGTTGTTGCCGGCGCACAAGGTGAGGAAGCGCTCGATGCGCGCGCTCGAGTGCTCGGGGCCCTGGCCTTCATAGCCGTGGGGCAGCAGCAGCACCAGGCCGCTGGGCTGGCCCCACTTGTCCTCGGCGCAGGTAATGAACTGGTCGATCATGATCTGCGCGCCGTTGGCGAAGTCGCCGAACTGCGCCTCCCAGATCACCAGGGTGAGCGGATCGCCGACGCTGTAGCCGAATTCGAAGCCGAGCACGGCGTACTCGCTGAGGGAGCTGTCGAAGACGTCGAAGCGGGCCTGATGGGGGGAGATGTGCCGGAGGGGCATCCAGCTCCGGCCGTTTTGGTAATCGAAGAGCTCCAGATGGCGCTGGCTGAAGGTGCCGCGGCTGCTGTCCTGTCCGCTGAGGCGGACGGGTGTGCCTTCCAGTACCAGGCTGCCGAAGGCCAGGGCTTCGGCGAAGGCCCAGTCGATGGGACCGCCGGCCTCGAAGGCCTGCCGCCGGCGTTCGAGAAACGGGCGCAGTTTGGGGTGGACGTGGAAGTCCGGGGGCGGAGAGGTGAGGGCGCGGGCGACTTGTTCCAAGGCGGCCAGGTCGGCGGCGGTGCGCGCGCAGAAGGGGGCCATTTCCTCCAGGGGGACGGGGGCCAGTTCCTCGGCGGGGAACTGTTCGCTGCGGCGTTGCACCGCCTCGTAAGCTTCGGAGAGGCGCTGGCGGATTTGGGCGCGCAGGCGCGCCGCGTCTTGCTCGCTTACCAAGCCCTCGGCCGCGAGCCGCTGAGCATAGAGCTCCGCCACGGAGGGGTGGTTTTCGATCTTGCGGTACAGCAGCGGCTGAGTATAGCTGGGATCGTCGGCCTCGTTGTGGCCGTGGCGGCGGTAGCAGAACATGTCGATGACGACGTCCTTGTTGAAGCGCTGCCGGTAGTCGAAGGCCACCTGGACGGCGCGCATGGCGGCTTCAGGATCGTCGCCGTTGACGTGGAAGATCGGGGCTTGAACGGTGCGGGCCACGTCGGTGGAATAGGGCGAAGAGCGTGCCTCCTCGGGCGAGGTAGTGAAGCCGATTTGGTTGTTGATGATGACGTGGACGGTGCCGCCGGTGCGGTAGCCCTCCAGTTGGGAGAGGTTGAGAGTTTCGGCCACCACGCCCTGGCCGGCGAAAGCGGCGTCGCCGTGCACGAGCACGGGGATAACGCGCTTGCGCTCTTTGTCTGCTAGGCGGTCCTGCTTGGGGCGGACGATGCCCTCGACCACGGGGTCGACCGCCTCCAGGTGGCTTGGGTTCGGGGCTACGGACACAGCGATCTCCGCGCCGGTGCGGGTCTTGTGCACGCCGGTTGCACCCAGATGATACTTGACGTCGCCGGAGCCTTGAGCGCTGGCCGGATCGGGGTCACCCTCGAATTCGGAGAAGATCTGCTCGTAGGGTTTGCCGATGACGTTGGCGAGCACGTTGAGCCGGCCGCGATGCGCCATGCCGATGACGACTTCTTTGACGCCGTCGGCGGCGGCGCGTTCCAGAATCTCGTCGAGGATCACGATGGCGGTCTCGGAGCCTTCCAAAGAGAAACGCTTCTGGCCGACGAAACGGGAATGGAGGAAATGCTCGAACTCTTCGGCCAGGATCAGCCGCTGAAGCGCCCAGGCACGCTTGGCGGGATCCAAGGGCCAGTTGTTGGCCTCCGGCTCCATGCGCTGCTGGAGCCAGCGCTTCTGCTCCGGGTGCTGGATGTTCATGTACTCGCAGCCGATCTTGCCGCAGTAGGTTTGGCGCAGAGTCTCCAAGATCTCGCGCAGCGTGGCGATGGGTTTGGGCTGGCTGTCTCCGATGGCTTCGGCCAGGCTGCCGGTGAGGAACTCCCGGTCCAGGTCCCAAATGGTGAGGCCGTAGCTGGCGGGGTCGAGTTCCGGGTGATAGTGCGGCTCACCGCCCAGGGGGTCGAGATCCGCGATGAGGTGTCCGCGGACGCGGTAGGCGTTGATGAGCTGCAATACGGCGGCTTCCTTGGCGATCTCGGCGTAGCGGTCATCGGGTCCCGCGGCGGCGGCGGGGCGGTCGGGCTCCCAGCGCACGGGGCGGTGGGGCAGCTTTAGATCAGCAAAGATCTTTTCGTAGAAGTCCTCTTCGCCGCGGAGCAAGGCCTCGACCTTGGCCAGAAACAGGCCGGATTCCGCGCCCTGGATGATGCGGTGGTCGTAGGTGCAGGTGATGGTCATCACCTTGCCGATGCCCAACCGCGCCGTGACTTCGGGGGAAGCGCCGCGATACTCGGCTGGATAGTCGATGGCGCCGGTGGCGATGATAGCGCCTTGGCCGGGCATGAGCCTGGGGACGGAGCCGACGGTGCCGACGGTGCCGGGGTTGGTCAGAGAGATGGTGGTGCCTTGGAAGTCCTCCAAGGTGAGTTTGCCGGAGCGCGCGCGGGCGATGAGATCGTCGTAAGCGGTCAGGAATTGCAGGAAGTCCATCGCGCCGGCGTCTTTGAGGTTGGGGACGAGCAGGGAGCGGCTTCCGCCTTTGCCTGCCACGTCGACGGCGATGCCGAGGTTGATGCGGGGGCGCTGGATGCGCACGGGCTCTCCGTTGCGCATGGCGAAAGCGGAATTCAGAACCGGGAAGGCCTGCACCGCCTTGAGGATGGCCCAGGCGATCAAGTGAGTGTAGGAGACTTTGGGGGCGCGCTGGACGCCACGGTGTAAATTGATGATGCGCCGGTTCTCGTCGACCGCCTTGACGGGGATCACCCGCTGGGAGGTGGCCACGGGGATGGCCAGGCTGGCGGTCATGTTTTCAACGATGCGCGCCGCGGCGCCCCGCAGGGGGATAACCTCGCCGTCAAGCTCAGGCTCCGGGGGGGAAGCGGCCGGGGGAGCGGAAGGCCTCGGAGCGGCGCCGAACAACGCGCGCCACTCTTCCTCTACGTCTTGTGGGTCAAAGTGATAGCGCTGGTAGAGCTCTTCCAGCAGCCAGTCGTTGATCCCAGGGTTGGTTTCGGTTGGCTTCGCCATGGGCGGTTTTGAACACTATGATAACGAATGGAGGGTCCTGACTTTTTGTGAAGATCCTGGTGTTTTCCGACATCCACGGCGACACGGCCGCGCTGGAGCGGCTGATGGCCATTGAAGCGGACCTCTATTTTGCCGCGGGCGACTTAACGAGCTGGTCGCGCGGGCTGGACCGCTGCGCACGCGTCTTGCAGCGGCGGGCGGGGAAGGTTTACGTGCTGCCTGGCAACCACGAGTCTGCCTCCGCCACCGCGCGGGCGTGCGAAGCGCATGGGTTGAACCACTTCCACGGAGAGTCCTTGGAGGCGGGCGGGTATCACATTGCCGGCTTAGGTTATTCCAACCCCACGCCCTTCAACACGCCGGGCGAATACACGGAGGAGGAGATTGCCGCGCGCCTGGAGCGTTTTGCTCTGTTGAAGCCGTTGATCCTGATCTGCCATTGCCCGCCGCTGGGGACGCCGCTCGACCGGGTGCGGGACGGGGTGCACGCCGGAAGCCGGGCGATCCGGGAGTTCATTGAACGGCACCAGCCGGCGGCGTTTTTCTCCGGCCACATCCACGAGGCGGCCGGGGTAACGGCTACGCTAGGGCAGACGCGGTGTTTCAGCCCGGGGCCGCAGGGTTTTCTTATCGACTTTGATACACTGAAATTATGACGCTCGAGGAACTCGAACGCGCCTACCAGCCGCTCCGCCAGCAGGCCGAAGCTGTGCGGGGCTATCTTTGACGCTTCCAACAAGAAGGCCCAGTTAGAAGAAACGGAACGCCTGATCGCTTCGCCGGACTTTTGGACTCAGCCCGAGAAGAGCCAGAAGCTGATGCAGGAGCGGAAGCGGCTGGAGGAGGCCGTCTTCAGCGACGCCCTGATCCGCAGGATGACATCGGATTTGGACACCCTGTTTGAGCTTTGGCGCGAGGGTGAGCCTGTGGCCGGCGAGATTGAAGCCGAGATGCAAAAGCTCCGCCAGCATCTCCAAAAGTTGGAGACCGCCATGCTACTGAGCGGGGAAAATGACGCTCTGAGCGCGATCGTCACCATACATCCGGGGGCGGGCGGCACCGAGAGCCAGGACTGGGCCGAGATGCTCGAGCGCATGTACCTGCGCTGGGCCGAGCGCAAGGGCTTCGGCACGGTGATCACCGACCGGCTGGAGGGCGAGGGCGCCGGCATCAAATCGGTGACGTTTGAGGTCAACGGGACGAATGCTTACGGGCTGCTTCAATCCGAGGTGGGGGTCCACCGCCTTGTACGGATTTCGCCCTTCGACGCCAACGCCCGGCGGCACACGTCGTTCGCCAGCGTCTTTGTCTACCCGCAGGTGGATGACGAGATCAAGATTGAGATCCGGCCCGAAGACCTGCGCGTCGACACGTTTCGCGCTAGCGGCGCCGGCGGACAACATGTGAACCGCACCGATTCGGCGATCCGGATCACCCACCTGCCCACGGGGATTGTGGTGCAGTGCCAGAACGAGCGCTCGCAGCATAAGAACCGGGCGGCCGCCATGAAGCAATTGCGGGCCCGGCTCTATGAGTACGAGCTGGCCAAGAAGCGGGCCGAGGAAGAGAAGCTGGAGGCCAACAAGCTCGATATTAATTTTGGGAGTCAGATCCGCAGCTACGTGTTGGCCCCTTACCGGCTCGTCAAGGATCACCGCACGAAGCTAGCTATCGGGGACGTGGACCGGGTGCTCGACGGCGACATCGACGAATTCATTCAGGCGTACCTCGTCTACCGCAAGACAGGCAAGATCGCCGGCAACGGCAAAGAGGATGGCGAAGATTAACGCTGCCGACCTGCCTCCGGATCCGGCGCTGCTCGAAGAAGCAGGGCGGCTGATTCGCGCCGGGCGGCTGGTGGCGTTCCCCACTGAGACGGTTTACGGGCTGGGGGCGAACGCGCTGGATGCGGAGGCCGTGAGGCGGATTTTTGAAGTCAAGGGCCGCCCGGCGACGAGCCCGCTGATCGTGCACGTGAATTCGATCGAGATGGCGCACGGCCTGGCTTCCGAATGGCCTTCCGAGGCTCAACTCTTGGCGGAGCGTTTCTGGCCTGGTCCCTTAACGCTGATCCTGCCGAAGGCAGCCTGCGTGCCGGATGCGGTGACGGCGGGGCTGCCGACGGTGGGCCTGCGCATGCCCGCGCACCCGGTGGCGCTGGCGCTGATCCGCGAAGCAGGAGTGCCGATTGCGGCGCCAAGCGCCAACCGGTTCACAGAACTCTCGCCCACCACGGCGGACCATGTGCGCACGGCGCTGGGCGAGGCCGTGGACCTGATTCTCGATGGGGGGCCGGCTCAGGTGGGAATCGAGTCCACGGTGCTATCGGTGGCGGTGCGCCCGGCGCGCCTGTTCCGGCCGGGCATGGTCACACGGGAGGCGATCGAAGCTCTTATCGGCCCGGTGGAGTATGCGGGCCGCTTGGAGAACGGTGAGGGCGGCGCTCATCCTTCCCCGGGAATGCATCCGAGGCACTATAGCCCTCGCACGGCGCTGCTGGTGGTCACTGATCCGCGCGAGCTTCCGGCGGGGCGCGGGGTGTGCGTGCACCGGAGCTGGCGGCTGCCGTCTGAAGTGGTCGGCGTGCGGATGCCCGAAAGCGCGGCTGACTATGCCGCGGCGCTCTATGAGACGCTGCACCGGCTGGATCAACAGGGGTGGGACTGGATTGCCGTGGAGGCGCCGCCGGAGGGACCCGAGTGGGCTGCGGTTGCCGACCGGCTCCGCCGGGCGGCCTGGTCCAAGGTTGCATTTTGAACCGCGCAGCTGCGTCCGATCCGGCTTTAAGCGCGCAACCGAGCGGTTTAACAGGATTATGATGTACATGGCTGAGGCACACCGCTATGTGGCGCGGCCGAGGACCGTTTTGAAAGGGCAAAAGCAAAGAGAGAGGGATGACAGCGATGAATCACCGGCACTGGGACCGCAGGCAGTTTATCCTGGCGGCAGGGGCGGCAGCCGCAACCGCGCCCTTGGACGCAACCAGCCGCAACATCCATTGGGGGCTGGGGGCCGTCACCTGGACGGCCAAGGCTTCGGGGCCGATCCGGTGGTCGCAGATCTGTCCGGACGTAGCGGCTTCCGGATTCGAAGGCGTGGAGCCGTTCACCACCCGGAACCTTCCGGTCGACGACGAGAACATGAACGAGCTGGCGGAGTTGCTGCCGAAGTACAAATTGCGGTTGGCCGGGATCTACTGGGCCGACCGCTTCCATGAACCGGAGCAGGAGACCCGCATTCTTCGGGAGTGCCATCGATTCCTGGGCTATCTAAAACGCATGGCGTCCGACCGGCTAATCATCGGCCCGCCAACACCGAACGTGCCGGACGAGCGCGCCGCCATCCGGCAAATGGCCAAGGTGATGGACGGCATCGGCAAGATCGCGCTTGAGGAATACGGCATTAAGACCGGGATCCACCCGCACGTCCACAGCCTGATCGAGAACCCGCGCCAGATCGACTCCTTGATGAAGCAGACCAACCCCAAGTACTTCAACCTGGCGCCCGACACCGCCCAACTGTGGATGGGCGGCGGCGAACCGGAGGAGATGTTCGAGAAATACAAGAACCGCTTGGTCTACATCCACTACAAGGATATACGCGGCTACAACCGGAGCCTGCCGGGTTACATGGACAATGTGGTTGAGCTGGGGCAGGGAGTGATCGATTTCCCGGCGCTGCACCGCATTCTGAAGAACGTGAACTACCGGGGCTGGATCACGATTGATTTGGACAACGCCAGGATTTCGCCGCTCGAGAGCGCCAGAGTTCAGATGCAGTACATCAGGAAGGTGCTCGAACCGATCTATATGTGAGCCGTGCGCCGCGGGGACTTTCACGGCGCCTGCCGCCCCGGGCATGGAGGCAGGGCCCGGGGGAAGGGCGCGGGTTGCCGGCCCTCTCAGTGGCATTGTAAGGCGCGTGATACAATCTCAGCCGATGAAAACAGACCGCCGCCGGTGGGTGATGTCGGTGGCCGGCGCAGCCGCTTCGCAGGCGCTAGCGCAGGGCGAGGCACAGACCGAGCTGGGGGCGAGGCTTGCCCGGCTGATGCAGGAACCGGTCCTGCGCACAGACCTGCTGCGCGAGCCTCTGAAGATCGAGTCCGTGGAGCTGCTGCGCAGCGGGTCCTTCTTCCTCACGCGCGTCCGCGCCGGGGGCCTGACGGGATTTGCGGAGGCGCACAGCGGCGTGATGCGGTCCGCTTACCCGATTTTTCTCCAAAGGGTAGCCCCGCATTTTGTGGGCAAGGACGCACGCGAGCTGGAACGGGTTTTTCATGAGGCCTATCTGGCGGAGTCGAATTACAAATGGCAAGGGCTGCCGTTCTGGGTCTGCATGGCGGCGGTTGAGATTGCCATTTTGGATTTGCTCGGAAAAGCCTGCCAGAAGCCGGTGGGGGAGTTGTTCGGCAAGGTTCACCGCCGCCGCATTGCGGTCTACCGCGCCAGCGGCAATCGCGGGAACTCGCCGGAAGCGGAGGTCGAGTATTTGCAGAAGATCACGCGCGAGACGGGAGCCAAAGCGATCAAGTTCCGGCTGGGCGCCCGGATGCGGTACAACGAGGCTTCGACGAGGCGCGACGTGCAACTGATTCCTTTGGTGCGGAGGATTTTCGGCAAGCAAATGACGCTTTATGTGGACGCCAACGGGTCCTACGATGTCCCGATGGCGCTTCGCATCGGGCGCTTACTGGAAGAACACGGCTACGCCTTTTTCGAAGAACCCGTGCCTTTCGATTACTACGACGAGACGAAGACGATTGCCGATGCGCTGGACATTCCGATCGCACTAGGCGAAGAAGAGATGAGCCTGCGGAATTTCCGCCGCATCATCGAGACCGGCACGGCGCAGGTCATCCAGCCCGACATCCTTTACGGGGGCGGGTTGATGAGGGCGGTCAAAGTGGCCCGCATGGCCAATGCCGCCGGGCTGCCCTGCACGCGGATCGGCGAGGTCCGGCCCGAGGCCGACGGGCTGCGGATCGCGGGCCCGGGCCCGGAGCTGCACCTGGCCCTCGACGCGCTCGCGACCGCATATTTCGATGCGATCCCGAGACGGATGGAACCGCAGGCGCGCTCGGGTCGCGCAGCGTGAACCCCGAACGGGAGGGGAGCGGACGAACGTGAAGCTACCGACCTGGCCGGCGGCACCGCGGGAGAAGTGCGG
>JAIMAR010000152.1 GCA_023511855.1 Bryobacteraceae bacterium | reverse complement strand
CGCGGGCCAACCAGAACAAGCTCATCCACTCGATGGACTTCTTCCGGTACCCGGATGCGTTTACGTTCGGCAACGTGGGGCGGAACACGATGGACCGGCAGCGGTTCATTGATCATAACTTCTCGGCAGCCAAGGAGTGGCGGATCAAGGAGCGCTACACCATCCAGTTCCGTTACGACTTCCAGAATCCTTTCAAGTGGTACAATCTGGGGCCGCCGGACACCACGGTGAACTTCACCAATCCGCAGACTTTCGGCACCATTAACCCCTCGACCTCGAACGAGGGAACTACGGCCAGCGGCGGCGGCCAGCCGTTGCAGAACATCACCATCGCGTTCCGCTGGTAATCGGGACGATGTAGTACCGTATCTCTGGCCCGGGGGCGGGCGGTCCCGCCCCCGGTGGTTTCTTCAACATCTGTGTCCGGCGGCGCATTGCTTCCCCTGCCGAATTTGACACAGCTATTCCCTCCAAGTAGACTGGAAACTGGAATGCGTAGGAGCGCAGAAGCCCGCGAATGCTTCTTCCCAGGGAACTAATTGCCTATCTCGCGCGCCAACTGGTCACCAAGCTAAGCCCGCAAATCATCGAAACCACCCAGCCCCAGGCCGTCGCCGAGCTGTTTGCCAACATCATCACCGAAGAGCTGCTCGTCGAGGACCGGCTCAATGAGGAAGTGCGCGAGATCCTCAGCCAGTACAGCGACTACATGCGCCGCGAGGGCGTCAGCTATCAGGAGATGTTCCGCCGCATCAAGAATACGCTCATCGCCCAGCGCAAGGTGATCCGGGCCTCCGGACGCGACACGGGCGATCACATGAAGCTCTCCCGCGACAAGATCAACGACATTTCACACAAGCTGGTGGCGGGATTGCGCAAAGCTCATTTGGCGCGCCTGAAGCGGGACGCCAACGAGGTGCGGTTGGAGATGGTGCGCGAAATGACTGAGCTGCTCCAGATGGAGGAGCGCGTGGACCGGGCAGCCCGCCAGAAGATCCGTTCCCAGAAGCGCGAGATCACCGAAGGCACCGAGGAGTGGGACCTTCTGCACCGCAAGTATTACTCCGAAGAACTGAAGAAGTTGGGCATCGATCTCAACCGCTGATTCAACGCAGCCGGTACACCTTATACGTCTGGTTCTCGAAAACCAGCGTCCCGCCCCGCGCAGGGGTCCCGTGCCGCAGCGCCACGTAATCCACTCCGAGGGCGGCAAAGCTGCCAATATCTCCGCCTTTGAACTTCAGGGCATCGGCCGCCTGCCAGCGCTTCCACCATTCCCGCGCCACCGAGGGCAGGTAGTTGCCCTGGCCGCCTCCTTTCCAGTCGACGTAGACGGCCCTCAGGCCGGTGGCGCGGAATATGCCCGGCTCCAGGCCGCGGCCGGCGTCGGCAAACAGGAACACGCTCTCGACCGGCGTCGCGCTTTTGGCCCAGCCCGCCAGCTCCGCGATTTGCTGAGTTTGCAGCCGCGGGAAGGGAACCACTTTCCCCACCACGGGGTACAGGACAAACGGCGCAGCGGCAAGCAAGGCCCAGGCCGGCCGCTGCCAGCGCAATCCACGCGGTTCGGCCCAGGCGATCACCGCCGCGGCCAAAGCCAAGCAGGCCGCGACCAACAGCCGCCTCCGCACCACTGGGTCTTCCAGCCGCAATAGCAGGGTCCACTGCACCGGCTCGCCCACCGGAACCGCCAGCGCCGCCAGGAACCAGAGGAGACTCTCCCACCAGCGCGAGGTCTGGGCAGCCTTAATCCCCGCCATCATGCTCATCAGAACCGCCCCCGCCGTGATGAACAATAGATTGCGCGCGACCTGGAGCTGGGGCGCCACCGCCAGCTTCCAGTGCTCCAGCAGCAACCAGGACAAAGGAACGCTCAACACCCCGAGCAGGGGGAGCCCGGCCAGGAAGAACTGCAAGTCCGTCGGCATCTGCCGCCGCAGGCGGGCGAAGGCCGCCGCCGCCACGGCCAGCAGAATCGCATAGTGCCAGTACCAATGCGGATACCACAGGGATACCCACAGATATGTAGACCGCAACCGCAGCATCTGCTCCCACCACGGAGCGATCCGTCCCAAAAAATCGGGCGATTCGGTGACGCCCGGCTGTAGCCGGCTGGCGATCCACAAAAGCAGCACAGCCACCAGCAACGGCCCCAAGCCCAGCACTCTCCGGCGCATGGCGGCGAACCCTCCTGCGGGCCAGACCGCCAGGCAGAAATAGACCGCCCAAAACGCCAGCGTGGTCGTCGGGTGATATAGGAACGCCAGCGAGGCGGCCACGCCTGCGCTCAGATCGCGCCCGTGCGCGATCAAGCCCATCGCCAAAAACAGCAGCGGCAAGGCATACGCCCGCGGTATCGGCTCATACTCGACCGTCAGCACCGTGGGCCCGCCAATGAATGCGCCTAGGCTGAAGACCGCCGTCACCAACAGCGCCATCCGGGCGGCCATCCGCAGGGATCTTGCCAGCAAGAACACGCCCAGAAGGCCCAGAAAGCGGAACAACAACTGTTGTGCCTCCAATACTTCCCGGAAGCCTAGCCCGGTGAGCCGCCGCAACGCAATCGCCATCTCGTCGAAGATGGTGAAGGCCAGATGCGGGCGCCGGACCATGAAATCGTTCTGAAACACGGCCGGATTCCACAGATGCTCCAGCATCGGCACATAGATCTGCGTGTCCGACTGCAAGTACGTGTGGCCTGGAAAGACCCAATAGCCGGCCGCCGTGATGGCCGCGATGCACAAAGCAGGCAGCAGATACGGGCGAAGAATGTCCATGGAACCGGGCTGTGCGGGGGTCATGAAGCGGGCGTTTTGGCGAGCTGTTGTTTGGTCCAAATTCGGTTGGGGTTCAACTCCAGAGATCGTTGCAAGGCTTTGCGGGCCTCCGCATTCTGGCCCGCCTTCCGCAGCGCCAGGCCCAGCCACAGATAGGCCTCGGCGGACTTTCCGTCCAGCTCAATGGCTTTCCGGAAATCTTGAAGGGCCGGTTCGACTCCCCCTCCGAACGCCGCGGGCAGATAATAATTGCCGATGCCGCGGCTCAGATAGTTCATCGCCGAATTTGGCGCCAGCTCGATGGCCTTTTGCAAAGCCGAAGCCGCACAGCGGGCGTACTTGGCCGCTAGCATCAGGTTGCCGGGGATCACCTGTCCGCAGAGCACGCCCAAAACCCGGTGATGCTCGCTCGCGTCGGGCCGCAGGTCAACCGCGCGCCGGGCGGCCGGGATCGCTTCTTCCGCCGCCTTCTGCGCCAGCGTCCGGTCCCCGCGCTCCAAAGCCACCTCCGCCAATAGGGAGCCGGCCAGCGCCAACCGGTATTGCAGGTTCGCGTCGGCAGCGGATTTTGCCGCGGCTTGCTTCAGCGAGGCGACGGCGGCCTGGAGCGCGCCCAAGTCTTGCCGATCCCTGGCCTTCAGAAGATCCGCCGGTCCTGCCGCCTGGACTAGCCACAACAAGGCCAGCAACGTCGTGATCCACATGATTTCCAATTCTAACGGCGGCCGATCCAAAGCCGCAGCCTAGTCTCCGGGCGCGATTCTCGCGCGCCGGAGGCTCTAATACACCTGGAAGCAGAAAACCTGATTGGATCCCGCCGGGCTCAGCGAGTACTCGCCGTTCTCCAGATACTCGTTCGCCTCCAGCCGGTAAAGCTTGCCCTCGATCTGCGTGACGTTCAAGCGCAGCGGACGCGCCCCGCTCTTGGATGGTCGCTTCGGAATCGTGACTTGCCGTCGCCCCGAACGCACTTCAAATTTGTATAGTTGCATCTTCTCCGCCGGAATCTTTTCCGACTCGAACAGGAAGATCGGCTCCGCCAGTGGCGTCCTCACAGGCGAGCTCGTTCCCGCCACCCAGGCAATCACCTCATTGCGGCGCTCTTCCTCTTTGGCTTCCTGAACCTCGGTCTCCACCAAGCTTTCGGCGTGCAACAAGTATGGAACGTCCGGCTTCGGCGGTCGCGGACCTTCGTACTTGGCGGCAGGCCCCCCGGTCGAATGCAACCCCAGTAGAATCGCCGCCAGCCAAAGCGTTCTTCGCATGTTAATCTTCATTGTACCCGTCGTCCGGCGGCCCATTGCCTGCGCCGATCCGCACCAAAAGGCTCAGCAGCTCCTCCTCCGAGGCGGAGATGAACAACGGAGAGTCTTGTCCTGCCGCGGTCCGAATGCTTTCCGGGCGCCCGCTTTCCTGAGTCAAAAGCACAAAAGGGATCCCCTTCTGGCGGGTCAAGACAAAGAGTTCCTCCCAGGAACGCCTCGGCGTCTGCTGAGCGCATAGAACCACATCGAAGCTCATGTTCCGCAACATCTGTGAGGCCTGCTCCGCGCCGGCTGCGGCTACGCACCGGTGCCCTGCGTTTCCCAGCACAGACAGAAGCGACGGCCGGGAGTCCGGCTCCGGATCGAGCAGCAACGCCGTCAAGGCCCGCTGCGGAGCTTGAGTCGGCCGCGCTAGCGCTGCCATCCCGGCGAGCGCCGGCGCCAGCGGCAGCTCCAGTTCAAAGCCCGGTCCGGCGGGAGGCTCCGGCTTCCACCGCAATTCGCCCCCCCAACTGCGCACCAGTCCCCCAGCCAGGTTCATGGGAAGGACCCAGGCGGAGCCAGGTCCTTGTGGCGGATCCGTTAAGACCGCTTCCCGGACCTTCTCTGCGGCCGCTTCCAACATCACCGACCCCGCCAGACGGCTCACCCGCAGCCGAAGGACATTGCTCCCGCCCGCAGCCAGCGCGCGCTCCAGCGCTTCGAACGCCGAGCCGAGAACTTCTTCCAGCCACGCCAGGCCGATGCCAGCCACCACCAGAGGCTCCGGCGTGACGTGTTCTCTCAGCGTGATGCCGTGTTTTTCCCAGTCCGGCCTGCGTTGCTCGATCTGCCTTTGCACCAAAGCGGTGAAATCGACCGCGGCAGGCGACGGAGTCGAGGAGGCGCAAAGCCGGCTCAATCGAGCTGCCGCCGCGAAGACCTCCGGCGGCGGAGCGCCGCGGCTCGCCGGCGCTTCGTGGCCGTCCGGTTCCTGTGCCGTCCCCAGCTCGCCGCCGGCCATCCAACGCTCGAACTCCCGCGCGGCCAGGCCCGCCACGTGCCGCAACGCTTGGTATTGCTCACTTCCGCCGCGCTGCTCCCGCAAAGCCTCCCGCTCCAAAAGCCGCATGCCGATGGCGATCTGATTTGCGAGGTGTTGGACCACGGCCACCTCATCCTCGGAGAAAGCGCGCCTCTTGCTTTCGTGCGCAAGCTCGAGCACCCCCAGCGGCTCCCGCTGCACCAGCATCGGCACAACCAGCAGCGCCCGGGGGAGAGCCTCTGCTCCATTTCGTCCCGCGTTCCGCCGAACATCCGGAATAACGATTGGGGTCCGATTGGTGAAACAAAGCGCGGCCGTTCTGGCCCGCAATTCCGCCGGTGGCGGCGACAGCGGCACGATCGTCACTCCCGCCGGGTCGCCCAACAGCCGCAGCGCCGATGCGGCGGAGTCGTACAAGTACAGCCGCACTGAGGTCACGCCCAGCAGTTCCGGCAGAGACTCTGTCAACAGCTTCTGGGTTTCGCTTGGCTCCCTGCATGCGAGCATCCTTTCGCCCAGGCGATACAGCCGCCTCGTCCGCCGAGGCTGTTTCGCCAACCGCCGCTCCCGGATGAACCACGCCAACAGGACCAGCGCGACGACGCTGATCGCCACCGCGCCCGGCCAAGCCGGCGGCCACGAGCGCCTTTCCAGCAGCGTGACCCAATCGGCTGAACCAATCATGAGCTGGTAGGAGCGGTTGTAGGGGGGCAAGGGCGAGTACTGTGAAGCGATGCCCCTCACCCGGACCCGGTCCCTCGCCCGGAACCCGGAGAAGCCGGCATCGCGTTTCGCCAGAAACGGATAGAACACGGTGATCTCACTGCCGCCCGAGGTGATGCGCAGGGTCTCCCCGCCCCGGTTCGAACCGGTAGCTTGAACTTCCCCTTCCGTCTCGACCCATCGGCCCAACAGCCTCGGTGAGTTCAAGTCCGCGATGCGTGCGGGCTGCGGCGCCGGGGCAGCCGCGGTTGATTTCCGCTCGATTTTTTCCAGCTTCAACACCGGCAGTCCCGCCCGGTGACCGGCCATTCCGGCCGCCGTAATCACATCTCCAGGCCTGAAATTCTGCAATTGGTCCAGGGAAGCCTCGAGCACCAGCCCATGGCCCGCTTCGTCCTGAATCGAAAGGTGCGCGTAGTCCAGGACCGGGATCGGTCCTGCGGCAACCGTGCCGCGAACCACAACCCGCTCGCCTGCACGCACAGGCGATCCATCCACTGGATTCCTTGCGGAGACCTCAGGCAAACTTAACGGCGTTTGCGCCCACAACCGACAGGCGCAAAGTAGCAGCAACAGCGGTGCGTGCGCTCTCATGTCGCCGTGAGCTGCCTTTCCATCCAGCCCGCAAGCACCGGATCCATGAAGTCGCGAATGACCACCTCTGCCTCGGGAAAACTGGATTCCGTGGTCGCCACCGCCACCACCCGGGTCCCCGCCGCCTTTGCGGCCCGGACCCCGGTCTCGGAGTCTTCGAAAACGATGCAGTCCGCGGGCTCCTTGCCCAGCAGGTGTGCCGCCAGTAAATAGATGTCCGGAGCGGGTTTCGGGCGCTCAACCTGATGCCCGTCGACAACCACCGCGAAGTATTCCCGCAACCCGGACTCGTTCAAAATGAACTCCGCGTTGGCCGGCTCCGCGTTGGTGACCAGCGCCTTCGGAACTCTCCGGTGCCGTTGCAGAAAGTCCCGAATCCCGGGCACCAGCCGCTGGCCCAACTGGTCCCGCATTACCTTCCGGTAAAGGGCCTCTTTCTCAGCGCCGTGCCGCTGAACCTCCGCGGCGGAGAGATGGCTGCCGAAAAGATCCCGTACGATCTCGTCGTTTCGCCGGCCGTACATCAGACCGGGTAGAGTCCCTCCCGGATCGATCCCATGCTTCGCCAAGTACTCCTTCCAAACCAGCACATGGACGGGATTGGAGTCCACAATCACGCCGTCGAGGTCGAACAGGAGGGCCAAACCGAGGTCTTGCACGTTGTCCCTTTCTATTCAAAGCGGATCATAGCATAGCGCCTCCGGCAGAGAGCGAAATTGCCGCCTTTTTGGCGAGCGTTCGCTCCTGGCGTCAAGCCCGCCCTTTCTCTTCCGCGCGGCGGGAGACGGCCGCGGCCGAGCCCGCAGTACAATGCAGGTTTGGCTAGGTCTTCGCACGTGCGCTTTCTGCGGCGGCTCCTCTGGTTGCTCCCGGCGCTGCTGGCGGGCTTGGTCTTGCTGGCGCCCCACCTGAGTGCGGACTTCTACCGCGAACGCATCCGCCGGGCCCTGGAGAGCTCGTTGGACCGCAAGGTCCAGATCGGCTCAGCGGGCTTCAGTCTGCTGCGCGGACCGGGTTTCACCTTGCGGGACGTCGTCATCTACGACATCCCGGCCGCGGGTTTGGAGCCGTTCATTTATGTCAGCCGGGCGGAGGTGCGGGTGCGGCTGCTGGGGTTACTGGGACGCCGTCTTGAGTTCTCCGCTTTGCGCCTGGACCGTCCGAGCATCAACCTGGTGAAGCTCCCCGGCGCCGGCTGGAACTTCCAACAGCTTCTCCGCCGGGCTATTCAGTCCCCCTTGCCGCAGATCGCAGTCAACAACGGCCGTTTGAACTTCAAGCTGCAAGGGGTCAAATCGGTCTTCTACGTCCGGAATGCCAATTTGCAGGTCCAGCCGCCCAGGAACGCCGCCGAGCCGTTTGAGGTGAGATTCGCCGGCGAACCGGCCCGCACCGACCGGACCGCAAAAGGCTTCGGCGAATTCAGTGGCCGTGGCATTTGGCGCACCGCCGCCGAAGCCGGCCAGCTTAACATCGACGTCGTGCTGGCGCGGAGCTCTCTCGGCGAGTTGGTGGCCCTCTTGCACGGATCCGACATCGGCGTGCACGGCCAGCTCAGCGGCCGGGTGAGCTTCCGCGGGCCTCTGTCCCGGCTCGCTGTGGAAGGCCGGCTGCGCGTCAGCGATCTGCACCGCTGGGATCAGTTGCCGCCCTACGCCGAGGGCGGGACAGTTCAGCTTCGAGGGGCGCTCGATCTGCCTGCTCAATCCCTTGAACTGGAGCTCTCCCCTGCCGAGGGCGCCGCCGGCCTCCAAGCCAGGTTGCAGGTGTCCAATTTGCTGGGTACGCCGCGCTGGAATGCCTGGCTCCAGTTTCAAGAGCTTCCTTTGCAGCCGCTGGCCGACATCGCCCGCCATATGGGCACGGCGTTGCCGGAAGCCATCCGCCTGGACGGCGTCCTCGCCGGAGAGCTGGACATCGGTTCAGACGCTGCCTTGCACGGAACCATCGCCTGCCGCAGCGTTTCGCTCACCCATCCCGATAGCGGGCAGATCAAAATCGCGGAAGCCAAGATCATTCTGGATGGCCCGCGCATCCACCTGTTGCCCTCCGCCGCCGAGTTCGATACCGGACAGCAGGCCTCCGTGGAGATGGAATACCGCCCTGGATCTCCTCCCGCGCTGGATCTGAAGATCACGTCTTCCGCCCTCAATGCCGCAACGGTGATCAAGTGGAAACCCCTTCTGGCGGGCATCCCGCCCCCGCCGTTTGCCGCGGCCTTGCAGAGCGGGACTTGGAGCGGCTTGTTGCGCTGCCGCCTGGAGGAACCGAAGGCAGGAGGATGGACCGGCCTCATCCGGGTGATGGACGCAACGCTCCCCATAGAAGGCCTTGCCGCTCCGCTCCGCATCGATCTGGCCGAGGTTGAGATTCTGAAAGATGCTCTGTTCGCCCGGCGCATGGCCGGCCGCTTGGGAGAGATCCGCTTTCAGGGCCAGTATCAGTTCCATCCCAGCGCGCCGCGCCCGCACCGCCTGGACCTGCGCGTGGAGGAACTGAGCGCGGACGCCGTGCAGTCGCTGCTCTTGCCGACTTTGCGCCGCCCGCGGGGTTTGCTTGCCCGCACCTTCGGTTTGGGGCGAGGCCGGCTCCCGCGCTGGCTGGCCGATCGTAGAGTTTCAGGTAACCTCAGGATCCGCACTTTACAGCTGGCCGGAGAGACCTTCGAATCGGTCCGCCTCAAGTATTTCTGGGACGGAGCGCAGGTCGACGTCCCGGCCTTCCAGGGCCTCGTCCGTGGAGGCTCGGTCAGCGGATATCTCCAAGTCGACCTGCGGGGCGCAGTCCCTGCCTTTTTTGTCGCCGGACGGCTGGAGGATGCGCGCTGGCGCGAGGGGCGCCTGCGTGGAGACGCCGTCCTCCGCGCTTCCGGCCTCGGTGAGGACGCCTACCGCAGCTTGGCGGCGGAAGGCATCTTCCATGCCCAGTCTGTGATCCTGGCCGAACAACAGCCCCGCCGCACTCTTTGGGGCGCCTGGGCTTTCCGCTATGACCGGAACCAGCCCCGCCTGGACCTGCTCGACCTGCGTCTGGCCGAGGGCCAGGATGTCTTGGTGGGCCACGGCGCAACCGGCGACGACGAACAGTTGCAGATCGAGCTCGCGCGCGGCGACAAACACTTGCGCCTGAGCGGCCCCCTACGCAGCCTGCAACTGGTTCCCTCTGAGACGCCCTGACGGCCTTCCCACGGCCGGCGCAGCCCGGCTGCTAGAATGGGCGTTGAAGCAGGAGAGTTCAGCCCGCATCATGGAGATGGTTCCTCCCACGCACCCCGGCGAGCCATCGCTGGCTAGCCTCATCGAAGAGCAGCGGGCTGCCGCGCTCGATCAGGT
>JAIMAR010000151.1 GCA_023511855.1 Bryobacteraceae bacterium | reverse complement strand
CCTTGGGCTCGTGGGAAGCGGTGCCAGACTGGTTGGCGGGCTCGTCTTCGTGGCCCAGATCAACAACATTGCCCAGCTTATCGAACGAATCACCGGACAAGAAGTTTTCGACCCGACAATCTACTACTTTGAGAGGATTCCTACCGACGTTGAGCCGGCGGCAGTGGTTGCGGTGATGCTCGGAGCAGTGGGGATTGCTGTGGCTGCCAGTGTCTTGCCGGCCCTCCGCGCCGCCCGCCTGCACCCGGTGGAGGCCCTTCGCTATGAGTAACCCAGCCGCGGTTGCAGGCCGAACCTGCCTGCCAGACTCGTCGAAAGAACACATCAGGACTAGCCTTTTGGCCGCTTCTCAGGTGGAAAGCCCGGCGACGGCCGGCAGCAACGCCGTGCGGATCGACATGGCACAAGAGCCACGTCAGGCCAACAAGCCGCCCTCGCGGCTGCTGGAAGCGCGGAATGTCTACAAAAGCTATCGAAAAGGCAAAATTGAGGTCCCGGTGCTCCGAGGAGCGTCGCTCGACGTTTGCCCGGGCGAATTTTTGGCGATCATGGGGCAGAGCGGCAGCGGCAAGACGACGCTTCTGCATTTGCTGGGCAGCCTGGATGTCCCGGACGAAGGGGAGATTCACTTTGGCGGTACCCGGATCGACCGATTGAAGTCGCGGGCCCGCGACCGTCTGCGGAATGAGCAGATCGGGATGATTTTTCAGTTCTATCATCTACTTCCTGAGCTTTCGACGTTAGAAAATGTGCTCACGCCGGTGATGATCCGCTTGGGCGTTTGGCGCTATGGGTGGGAAGGCAAACGGCACCGGGAGCGGGCGAAAGAATTGCTCAGCCTGGTGGGGCTTGCGCACCGATGGCATCATCGTCCCCGAGAGCTTTCGGGCGGGGAAATGCAGCGGGCGGCCATTGCCCGGGCGCTAATGGGCGACCCTCGGCTGCTTTTGGCGGACGAGCCCACAGGCAACCTCGACCAGCAAACTGGGCGGGAGATCCTGGCCTTGTTGCGGCGGCTCAATCAGGAGCAGGGGCTGACCGTGGTGATGGTCACGCACGACCCGGCGATCGCCCGCCACGCCGACCGGACGGTGCGGCTGGTGGGAGGGGTCGTGCAAGCCAGTTAACGTTCCCGGCAGCAGGGTGAGCTTCGTGCCGGGGTGCGGCCGGACGGGTCGCTCGACATGATCTCGCAGGGACAGCCTGAAAGAGGCCCTGTGGGCCGTTGACGCTTCGGCGGGGGTGCATTAGGATTTGTGGTTTCCCGGCTGGGGTTCTCAGCGATGGGGCGTCCCAGTCTTCGATGCCGCCAGTTGGCTGCGGCGGGACGGCGACGTCCGGCAGCCGGCAGGGAGGGTGGCATCGGCGAGGAGTGATTGAACGTGGCAGGTCAGAAAGAGGTCATTCGCATCCGGATGGAAGCGTACGACCATGCGATCCTGGACCAAAGCGCCCAGGAGATCGTGGACACGGCCAAGCGCACCCATAGCGAAGTGCACGGGCCGATTCCGCTTCCGACGGTTAAGAACCGCTTTACGGTGCTTCGCTCGCCGCACGTGGACAAGAAGTCGCGGGAGCAGTTTGAGATTCGTACCCACAAGCGGCTATTGGACATCTTGGAGCCGACGCAGGAGACGGTGGATGCCTTGATGCGGCTGGATTTGCCCGCCGGTGTGGATGTGGAGATCAAGGCATTTGGGAAGAGGTAAGCCAGAAAGCAGGAGCTGGAATCCGGCCTCAGCCGTCAGGCCGGAGAGCAGGTTTCTGAAGGCGCAGGACAGGATATGAGCCCAGGAATTCTTGGTAAGAAGATCGGGATGACGCAGGTCTTCCGCGCGGACGGGCAAGTGGTGCCCGTGACGCTGCTCAAGGCGGGACCTTGCGTGGTGGTTCAACGGAAGAGTCCGGCGAAGGACGGCTACAACGCGGTTCAACTGGGGCTGCTGGAGTTTGTGAAGCCGCGCCGGATTAACCGGCCGCTGGCGGGCCACCTGAAGAAGGCTGGGGTGGAAGGCGTCAAGTTCCTGAAGGAGCTGCGGCTGCGTCCGGGCGATGACGACCTGAAGACCGGAGACCGGGTGCTGGTGGACCAGTTCAAGCCGTCGGACAAGGTGGACGTGATCGGGATCAGCAAGGGGCGGGGTTTTGCGGGTCTGGTGAAGCGGCACCATTTCCGGGGCGGCGACGCCACGCACGGATCGATGTTCCACCGCGCGCCGGGTTCGATTGGGGCTTCGAGCTTTCCGTCGCGGGTATTCCCGGGCATGCGCATGGCCGGACACATGGGGGCAGAGCGCGTGACGGTGCGGAATCTGGAAGTGGTGGACGTGGATGTCGAGGAAAACCTGCTGGTGGTGAAGGGTGCGGTTCCGGGCCCCAACGGCGGCTATGTGGTCGTACGCCGCGCGAAGAGGTGAATGCGATGCCCAAGGTGGATGTGTTCGACTTAGACAACCAGAAGGTGGGCGAGATCGAGCTAGCGGATTCCGTATTCGCGGCGCCGGTGAAAGAGGCGTTGTTATACGAAGCCGTACGGCACTATCTGGCCTGCCAGCGCCGGGGCACGGCCAAGACCAAGGTCCGGGGAGAAGTCTCTGGATCGGGGAAGAAGCTGTGGCGGCAGAAGGGTACCGGGCGGGCGCGCATGGGATCGATTCGGTCGCCGCTGTGGAGGCACGGCGGGACGGTACACGGGCCTGTGCCGCGGGATTACAGCTACCGGCTGCCCCGCAAGATGCTGCTGGGGGCGTTGCGTTCGGCGCTCAGCGCCAAGCTGCGGGACGGAGAGTTGAAAGTGGTTCGGGAGTTTGACCTGCCGGATCACAAAACCAAGTCGTTCCGTCAGGTGCTGGAGAAGCTGGAAGCCGGCAAGACGGTTCTGGTAGTGGACAACAGCGAAAACCGCAATCTGATTTTGAGCAGCCGCAATCTTCCCGGAGTCACGCTGCTGCCGACGCGGGAGGTTAGCGTGTACGCGCTGTTGGGGCACGAGCGGGTTCTGATGTCGGAAGCCGCTGCGCAGAAATTATCGGAGGCGCTGTCGCAATGAAGAGCTACGAAGTGATCCGGCGGCCGCTGTTGACCGAGAAGGGCGTCGCCAAGAAGGAATCGGAGCCGACGCTGGTGTTCGAAGTGAATCCCCGCGCCAACAAGACTCAGATACGGGCCGCGGTGGAGGAGATTTTCAAGGTCAAGGTGGCGGAGGTGCGGACGGCCAACCTGGAAGGGAAGCTGCGGCGGCGCGGCCGGTTTAGCGGCTACCGTCCGGATTGGAAGAAGGCTTACGTCAGACTGAAGCCGGGCCAGAAGGCGCCGGAGTTCGCGGAGATCTAAGATGCCGATCAAGAGTTATCGTCCCGTCACGCCCACTCGCCGTTTTCAGACGGTGGTGTCGCGTGAGGACATCACCAAAGAGAAGCCGGAAAAAGCGCTGACGGTCGGAAAGAAACGCAGCGGCGGGCGGAACAACACGGGCCAGATCACGATATGGTTCCGGGGCGGCGGACACAAACGCCGGTACCGCATCATTGACTTCAAGCGGGACAAGACGGGGATTCCGGCCCGTGTGGCGGCCATTGAATACGACCCGAACCGCTCGGCTAGGGTGGCGCTGCTGCATTATGCCGACGGCGAAAAGCGGTATATTCTCTGCCCGGTGGGGTTGGAGGTGGGGCGGACGGTGGTATCCGGTCCGGATGCCGACATCCTGGTTGGCAACGCGCTGCCGCTCAAGAATATCCCCGCGGGCACCGTGGTGCACAACATCGAACTGTACCCGGGCAAGGGGGCGCAACTGGCTCGAGCGGCGGGGACGCAGGCGCAACTGGTTTCAAAAGAAGGGGAATACGCTCTGATCAAGCTGCCCTCCGGCGAGGTGCGGAAGGTGCGGGTGGAATGCATGGCGACCATCGGCCAGGTGGGTAACACGGACCACGAAAATGTTTCGCTGGGCAAAGCGGGCCGGAAGCGCTGGCTGGGGCGGCGGCCCCATAACCGGGGCGTGAGCATGAACCCTGTGGACCACCCGCATGGGGGCGGCGAAGGCAAGACCAGCGGCGGACGCCATCCGG
Source organism: Bryobacteraceae bacterium (assembly GCA_023511855.1). GTDB lineage: Bacteria > Acidobacteriota > Terriglobia > Bryobacterales > Bryobacteraceae > JAIMAR01. The sequence goes on along the minus strand of JAIMAR010000151.1, from coordinate 5,693 downwards.
TGACGCCCTGGGGCCAGCCCACGCGGGGGTACAAGACGCGGAACAACAAGCGGACGGACAAATGGATCGTATCGCGCAAGTCGAAGAAGAGGTAGTGGGATGGGTCACGGAGAAGGAGAGGCCGGCTGTAGCGGCCGACCGGACCGGTGAGAGGCCATCCCTGATCGAGGAACTATGGGCCGTTCTCTGAGAAAAGGGCCGTTCTGCGACGCTCACCTATTGGAAAAGGTGGCGGCCTTGAACGCCAAGAACGAAAAGAAGGTGATTCGCACCTGGTCGCGGCGTTCGACCATCGTGCCGGATTTTGTGGGACACACAATCGCCGTGCACAACGGGAAGAAGTTCATCCCGGTGTACATCACGGAGAACATGGTCGGACACAAGCTAGGGGAATTCGCGCCCACGCGGACCTTCAAAGGGCACGCGGCGAAGAGCGCGACGGAGAAGTCGTCCAAGCCATCGTAAGCGGGGCTTGGGCCCCAGGGCCGATTCCGGCGGGGCGGGGCCCGGCTGCGAGGATGAGGACAGGGCAACAAGAAGCGGAACGATAACGATATGGAAGCGAGAGCGGAAGCAAGATACATTCGGGTCTCTCCGCAGAAGGCGCGCCTGGTGGTGGACCTGATTCGCGGCCGCAAGGCGGGCGATGCGCTGACGATACTGCGCAGCACCAAGAAGCGGATCGCGCCGGAGGTGGAGAAGCTACTGCGATCGGCGATCGCCAACGCCCAGAACCGGTCGGCGGATGTGAACGTGGACGATCTGGTGGTGCAAGAGGTCTACGTGAACGAAGGGCCGCGGCTGAAGCGGATCCGGCCGGCGCCCATGGGCCGGGCCTACCGGTATCAACGGCGAATGTCGCACATTGCGGTGACGGTGGCGGAGGCTAAATAGCCAGGGGACGCAGAATATGGGACAAAAAGTTCATCCTTACGGATTTCGGGTCGGCTACACCAAGACCTGGCGATCCCGCTGGTTCGCCAAGCAGGACTACGCCAAGCTTCTGCACGAGGATCTGGAGTTGAAAGACGCCTTGCGGGAGAGACTCAAGGCGGCCGGAGTCAGCTCGATCGAAGTGGATCGCCCCGGCAACAAGCTGCGGGTGACGATCCGGACGAGCCGGCCTGGGATCATCATCGGGCGCAAGGGCGCGGAGATCGAGAAGCTCAAGCAAGAGCTGGCGGCGCGGACGCACCGCGAGGTTTTTATCGACATCCAGGAGGTGCACAAGCCGGAGCTGGACGCCCAACTGGTCTCCGAGTCGATCGCCTTGCAGTTGGAGAAGCGGGTGGCGTTCCGCCGGGCGATGCGCAAAGCTGTGGATTCGGCCTTGCGCTTTGGGTGCAAGGGGATTAAGGTTCGCGTATCGGGGCGGCTGAACGGGGCCGAGATTGCCCGCAGCGAATGGTACCTGCAAGGACAGTTGCCGCTACATACCCTGCGGGCGGACATCGACTATGGTTTCAGCGAGGCCCGCACGACCTACGGCGTGATCGGAGTCAAGACCTGGATTTATAAGGGGGAGATTCTGGATACTCAGGCCCGACCGTCGCTGTTCGGCGAGCCGGAACCCCGCCGGACGCCGCCGCGGGAACGGCGCGAACGGCGGCCCGCCGCTGCGGGCGAGCCTTCTGCGCCGCCGGTGCAGCCGCCGCCGGTCGAGACTCCGGCGCCGCCGTTGCAGGCGCCGGGCCCAGTCACTCCGCCGCTGGCTCCAGCCACTCCTAGCTGGAAGCAGGAAACGGAGACGCCAACTGCCGCCGCGGCGCCTGAGGTTGCCGGGCCGGAGGTAGCGGGGGCCGCGGGCGAAGGCGTCGAGCCAAAAGGAAAGGAATAGCGCCATGTTGATGCCAAAGAAGGTCAAGTACAGAAAGCAGCAGCGCGGCCGCATGAAAGGGAAGGCTTGGCGCGGTTCGCAGTTGGCGTTCGGCGATTTTGGACTGAAGGCGATGCGGTGCGCCTGGGTCACAGACCGGCAGATTGAAGCCGCCCGTGTGGCGATGACCCGCTTTATCAAGCGCGGCGGAAAGGTTTGGATCCGGCTGTTCCCAGACAAGCCGATCACCAAGAAGCCGGCCGAGACCCGCATGGGAAAGGGCAAGGGCGCGCCTGAGCAGTGGGTGGCCGTGGTCCGCCCGGGTAAGATCCTGTTTGAGATGGAAGGGGTCAGCCGGAGCGTCGCCGAGCGCGCCATGGCGCTGGCGGCGCACAAGCTGCCGATCCCGTGCCGGCTGGTAGCGCGGCCCGGTGTCGAGTAAGAGGTGGGGTTATGAGAGCGGACAAAGTCAGGGAACTCGACAACGCCGAGCTTAACAACCAGCTCCGGCAGATGGAGGAGCAGATCTTCCGCCTCCGGCTCCAGGTGGGGATGGGACAAAGCGTGGCACTGAAGAAGTACCGGCAACTACGGAAGGACCGGGCGCGGATTTTGACCGTGTTGCGGGAGCGGGAGTTGGCGGCAAGGAGCTGAGAGCATGAGCGAGGACAAAGCGGTCAGCCGCAAGAACGAAAAGGTGGGGCAGGTGGTCTCGGCCAAGATGGCTAAGACGATCGTGGTGGAGGTGACCCGGAGGGTTCCCCATCCACTCTACAAGCGGGTAGTGACACACAGGAAAAAGTTCTACGCCCACGATGAAGAGAGTTCCGCCCGTCCCGGCGACACCGTGCGGATTGTGGAGTCACGGCCGTTGAGCCGGCTGAAGCGGTGGCGGCTGGTGGAGATCATCCGGCGTGCGGCCCAGGTGGAACCGCTGCCGGAGGCTCTGGAAGAGGCGGCGCCGGCCGGGCCGGAGGGCAACAGGAGGACGCCATGATCGGAATGCGGACGATTTTGGAGGTCGCCGACAACAGCGGCGCGCGCAAGCTGAGCTGCATCCTGCCGCGCGGCGGAGACCTCGGGCTGCGCGCCGGTCTGGGGGACGTGATTACGGCCAGCGTGAAGGAAGCGGCCCCGGATTCGGCGATCAAGAAAGGGAAGGTAGTGCGCTGCGTGATCGTGAGGATGCGCAAGGAGACGCGGCGCAAGGACGGCACTTATATCCGGTTTGATTCCAATGCGGCGGTGTTGATCAACGAAGTGGGCGAACCGATCGGGACGCGCGTGTTCGGACCGGTGGCCCGCGAGCTCCGCGATAAGCGGTTCATGAAGATCGTGTCGCTGGCTCCGGAGGTGCTGTGATGGCCAAGGGATTGACGAAGAGTCAAAAGGCCGGCTTGCCGCGGCGGATTCTGATACGTAAGAACGACGAGGTGGAGGTGATTGCGGGCCGGGACCGCGGCAAGCGCGGGCGGGTGTTGCATGTGGACCGCAGCACCGGCAAGGTTTTGGTGGAGCACGTGAACATGGTGAAGCGGCACACCCGGGCGAATCCCGCACGCCAGATCAAGGGCGGGATTGCCGAGCGGGAGAGCCCCATCTCCGTCTCCAATGTGATGCTGGTCTGCCCGGCGTGCGGGCCGGTGCGCATCGCGCACAAGATCGACACCACGGCGGGCAAGCCGCGGCGGGTGCGGGTGTGCCGCAAGTGCGGCGCGCCGCTGGAGAAGAAATAGTATGGCTGCCAGGCTGAAGGAACATTACAAGAAGACCGTAGTGCCGGCGCTCATGAAGGAGTTCGGCTACACGAACATCATGGCCGTGCCCAAGCTGGAGAAGATTTCGGTCAACATCGGCTTGGGCGAGGCCACGCAGAACGCCAAGCTGCTGGACGGCGCCGTGAACGAGCTGGCGGCGATCACCGGCCAGCGCCCGGTGATCACCAAGGCGCGCAAGTCGATCGCCGCGTTCAAGCTGCGGGCGGGGATGTCGATCGGGTGCATGGTGACGCTGCGGGGCGACCGGATGTACGAGTTTTTCGACCGGCTGGTCAACGTGGCGCTGCCCCGCGTGCGGGACTTCCGCGGGGTTTCCACCAAGAGCTTCGACGGGCGGGGCAACTACACACTGGGCATCCGGGATCAGCTCATATTTCCCGAGATCGACTACAACAAAGTGGAAAAGATCAAGGGCATGAATATTTGCATTACGACGACCGCCAAGACCGATGCCGAGGGGCTGGCGCTGCTCAAGCATCTCGGCATGCCGTTCCGGCAGTAAGGTTTCGAAAGGGATAGAGAACGGATGGCTACCACCGCCAAGATCGCCAAAGACCGGAAGTTACTGGAGGCCAAGAAGGCCGGCAAGCCCAAGCTGCGCTGCCGGCACCGCAATCGCTGCCACCGCTGCGGCCGGCCCCGCGGCTACATCAGGAAGTTCGGCTTGTGCCGGATTTGTTTCCGCCAGCTTGCGCTCGCCGGGGAGATTCCCGGCGTGATCAAGGCGAGCTGGTAGGAGGAAGGGAGCCTGGAGGATGAACACGGATCCAATTGCCGACATGCTCACAAGAATCCGCAACGCCCTGCGGGCGCGGCAGCCCAAAGTGGACGTGCCCGCCAGCCGGCTGAAGCTGGACATCGCCCGCATCCTGAAAGAGGAAGGCTACATCGCCAACTACAAGCTGGCCGAAGAGGGATCGGTGCGGACCATCAAGATCTACCTGAAGTATGCGCCGGACAACACGCCGGTGATTTCGCGCATCGAGCGCGTGTCCCGGCCGGGCTGCCGCGTCTATGTGGGCCGAAAGGAGATCCCGCGCGTGTTGGGCGGACTCGGAATCAACATACTGACCACGCCGCGGGGCGTGATGACCGGCCGCAAGGCGCACAGTGAGGGCGTCGGCGGCGAGGTGCTCTGCCAGGTGTGGTGAGGGTTTAACCATGTCTCGAATTGGAAACAAGCCGGTGCCGCTGCCGAAAGGCGTGCAGGTGGCGATCGGCGAACAACTGATTGTGGAAGGGCCCAAAGGCAAACTCACCGTGCCGATCCCCGAAGGGATCACGGTGCGGCAGGAGGACTCGCAACTGATCTTCCAGCGCGCCTCCGAGCGATACGCCGCGCTTCATGGGCTCACCCGGGCGCTGGCGGCTAATGCGGTGCAGGGGGTTTCGGCCGGCTTTACGCGCGAGCTGGACATCGTTGGCATTGGCTACCGGGCGGATGTCAAGGGCCGGATCGTGACGTTCTCGCTGGGATATTCGCACCCCATCGAGATGCTGCTTCCAGATGGGGTGGATGTCAAGATCGAACGGCAGACGCATATTATTGTCAGCGGGGCGGACCGGCAGAAGGTGGGCCAGGTGGCAGCCAATATCCGGTCGCTACGTCCGCCGGATCCATACAAGAACAAGGGCATCCGCTACACCGGCGAGGTGCTGCGCAAGAAAGTGGGTAAGACGGGAGCGGGCGGCAAATGATACAGAAGGTCTCCAGAAACAAGATTCGCCTGCGGATCCACCGGAGAATCCGCAAGAAGGTTACGGGAACGCCGGAGCGTCCCCGGCTGTGTGTTTTCCGCAGCCTGAAGCACATCTATGCGCAAATCATCGATGATGTGCACGGCCGCACGCTGGCGGCGGCCTCATCGGCGGCGAAAAGTTCCGGCTTGGCCGGCGGGGGCAACGTGGCTTCGGCTAGAGAGGTGGGGCGACTGATCGCCGAGCGGGCCAAGGAAAAGGGGATCCGGCGGGTGGTGTTCGACCGCGGAGGGTACGCGTACCACGGACGGGTCCGCGCCCTGGCGGAGGGTGCGCGGGAGGGCGGTCTGGAGTTCTAGGAGGCCGGGATGGCGGAACGGGCAAGCCCCAACGAGGTGAAC
>JAIMAR010000150.1 GCA_023511855.1 Bryobacteraceae bacterium | reverse complement strand
CCCCTGGGTGGCGATGTGCGAAAACCGCTCGAGGCTATGTTCCGTGGCCGTTTTGACCTCCCGACGCCGCTCGGCGATGGTGCCGAGCGCCTGGACCTGGGCGGCGGCGCCCGCGGCCACCTCTTGTGCGATACGCCGTACGGCGTCGGCCGCCGCGTCCCCACCACACCCACATTGACACCACTCAAAAGCTCGACTCGCCCCCGAACGAACAGTACCGGGGGAGGATCGTAGATCTCACGGAGCTGCCCCGGATACGACGCCTCGGTGAGGCTCACCAGGGATGCTCCCGCCTCCCGCATCTTTTCTTGCTGGAGGACCGCGTCCTCAAAGGTGCATCCGCTCACAATGCTCTGAGCGGCGCTGCCCGGCAGTCCTGCCGCCTCTAACTCCGACCGGGACGCCCGGAACACCGCCTGCGGCGTTCGAAACTGTTCCAACAACCGGCAGGCGCCTTGCGCCCCCAGCCCCGGAATCAAGCGCAAAGCCAGCCAGTACAGGGTCTCTTCTTGATCCAGTGTCTTGATGCTCATATCCCGCCGCAGTCCTGCGGCGGGCGCTTGACTATTCCGAGGCTACCAACAGGCAACCCGGACCCGCAACTCCCCGCAGGACCCTTAGTTACGGTATGTGCGCCAAGCCGGCAGGAACTCTCTCACAAATTAACGAGCTTTCGCGCACCCCACCCGTCCCGCGGCAAGCGCCCTTATGTGGGGCAGGCCTCCTTGTGGGGCAGACTTTCTAGCCTGTCGGCCGGCATTCCTGCCGGCCTCGGCGCCCTTTACCCGCCTCCCCTCTTCATCCCCGCAGCGTACTCTGTCCTCGTCCGCACTACCCGCGCCGGAACGATTCCAGGGTCCACTGGTCCTCTTGTCCACTCTCCCGGTGCCGCAGTATATAAACCGCCCCATCCTCGGCCCGTACCCGAAACCATGTACAGCCGGGGCTGTACCACCGGTCTTCTACCCGGACCACCTCCACCCGCCTGGAACCGAGACAAAAGCAGATCGGCCGCTCATCAGCCTTGTAGCCCGAGTAGCATTCCACCCGGATTTCGAACGGTTCCCTCATGGCTGCCGTGTTGTACCTAAAGTGGCCGGCGTTACAAAATGCGCCCGGTCCCATTCGGAGCCATCGAACCGCTTCGGCTCTGCGGTGAACACCAGTGCGTAGCTATTGTCCTCGGTAGGGAACCGGACCTCGGCCCACGGCCGTGGCTGCACAAGGGCCAGGTATTTCAACACACGGTGGACATCACCCGTTGCTGGAATCGTCACCGTCAAGTCCTGCGACAAGAACCGGACCCGCGCCTCCCGCGCGCTGAGCCGCCACACCACATACGCACAACAGTCCACCGCCTGTTCAAACCACCCCCGGAGCGTTTCCGGCGCGTAGACGTCAAAAATCACCTCCACCAGCGGCTCCTCTTCGCGCACAAACTCACGAACTTGTAGCGTTCCGGTGTGGGCCGACGCCTTCCAGTCCACGTGCCGCGCGCTCTCCATCGCTTCATAAGGCCGTATCCGGTAAAAGTCGTGTCCCCGCCCGCGATAGTGTGCATCCACCTCCACGCCGATATCGCCCATCAACTGGTCAAAACCCGGCTGGGGATCCAGGCACGGGTACACCAGCACTTCCCGCCTCAGGCTCACTTGGGCTTGTCTGTGCAGGAACCCGAACGGAAAGGCTGTGCTGAAGCAAAAGTTGTCCTCGCGATGCACCCCGCGCCGCGCAAAACTCAGCTCCACGGTCTCCTCGGCCGTGGCGCCGCCGGGCAAAACCGGAAAGTACAACGCCGAGGTGAACGCACTGTTTCCCGCGGCGGATAGCCGTACGGAGAAGGACGGCATCCAGCGCTTGGTATTCCGCACCACAACCTTCGCTGGAAAGACCCGCCGCGCTGAAACGTGCTCCGGCAGCCGCAGCTCCAACTCCAACCCCGCCAGCGAGAGGCGGCTGACCAGGTTGGAGACCATCAGGACCGCCAGCAGCCCTGCCAGCACCAAAAAAACCAGGTTGTTGCCGGAGAGAACCGCTGCGGCGGCTGCGGCCGCCAGCACTCCCGCGAACAAAAATCCGCTCGCGGTTGTGCGTCCCAGCCAGCGAATCGCCATACGGGTACGCTCCTACCCGGCTCGGTTGCCCCTCCGGAACCGGGCAGATGAGTCCGTCCTGAGCGGCTGTCTTTGCTTAATTGGCAGCGGCCCCGGTGGTGGCCAGCGTCAGCCGGTCGGTCACATACTGCTCCAGCGCCGCGGAAGCCTTGCTGAACTCGTTTACCGTGAAGATGGTCGCTGGGTGCGTGTTGAACTGGTCCAACGACATGCCGTGCGGCTCCAGGGCCTGCAAACCGTACGGTAGCCGCATCAGCTTGTCCAGCGACGCCTGCGGCACCGGGCGGTGGATCGCATCGGGATCAAACACCAGGTTGTCGGCCAGCGCGAACAGCGGCTCCAGCGCCACGGGCGGGATTGTGAGCACGAAATCCGCTCCCGCTACCTGCTCAATGTCCCAGTAGCGCATCTTGCCGGCCACCAGCGGTCCGGGCCGCACCGAACACAACAACATCTTGCTCGGGTAGCCGCCTTCCTCGATCAACTGGCAGGCCCGCTTGAACACCGCCAGCCCCAGCCACTTGCGGTCTGCTTCGGTGATATCGACCTTGTAGTACTCCGCCTGCCGCATCAGCTCTTCGCGCTCGGTCAGCCTCCCCATCATGTGGGTGATCACCGCCCTCCAGCGCGATGTGTCCACCCCGTTGCGCTTTGCGTCTTCCAGGCCTTCCTTCGCCGCCCGGGCCACCGCCATAATCTGCGGCAGAGTGAAACAGGTCGTCACGTTGGTGCAAATCGCCTTGGAGGTCAAATACCGCACCACATCCACGCCTTCCCGGCTGGCGGGAACCTTGACCATGATGTTCGGCGCCAGAGAGGCAATCTCCTCGGCCTGCCGGATCATCTCCTCCTTCTGATCGAAAAAGCGCGGATCCAGCTGCCCCGACACGTAGCCGTAACGACCACCGCTCGCCTCCCAGATCGGCTGCATCATCTGGGCGCCCTTGCGGATCACCGCCTTGTAGGTGGCCCAGAACAGCTCCTTGGGCGTGATGCCTGGGTTGGAAGCGATCAGATCGTCAATGCGCCGGTTCCAATATGCCGGATCGTTTTTCACCGCGGCTAGCGAAAGCGGCGGATTCGTGGTGCAGCCGCGGAAAACGCTCCGCGGAGGATCGCTGGCCACAAAAAGCCTCCGCAGCTGCTCCTCCAGCTCCGCTCGGTGGCCTTCCGGCGCAGCCGCCACCATCTTCCGAACCCAATTCTCAAAGACCAGGGGGGACGAATCCCACCAGACCTCCATGCTGGGATTGGCCTCGATCAGCCGTTCCACTACACTTTTTCCCATCGCTAGGCTCCCGCTTATGTGTACGTCCGCAGCCGCTCAGTCTGGTGCGGCCAGCGTCGAGTCAATTCATATTCTACACCGCTCTCCCCGAAAACGCTTTAGTGGCCTTTATCCGCAGGTTTGGAGGGAACAACGCGACCGGCCCAAGAAAGGTTCGCTCGTATTCCGGCACAGCCGGGTAGGGCAGGGAGAGGCGGCCGATCTCCTGTCCGGGATTAAGACAGAGACCTCCGCCGCAGTCGCCGGGCGGCCTCGGCCAGCAGGTTCCAGCTCAGCAGGGATTGCTCCCGGGGTCGCCTCAGCAGCTCAGCCGTGGCCTGCGCAGAAACAGGATCCCCGATCAAATAGCCCTGCACCCGGTCGCATTCCACCTGCCGCAAGGCTTCCAGTTGCGCCTCCGTTTCCACTCCTTCGGCGACCACGCGCAGTCCCAAGCCGTGCGCCAGCTGAACAATCGCCTGCACAAGCTGCCGTCTTTTCACCTCCTTGTCCACGTTCTCCAGGAAAGACTGGTCGATCTTCAACGTGTCGATGGGCAAGCTGCCTAGATAACTCAGCGACGAGTAGCCCGTGCCGAAATCGTCGATCGAGATGCCGACCCCCAACCTCCGCAGCCGCTCCAACTGCCGCTTGGATTCGCTCACGTTGCCCATGACCACGCTCTCGGTCAGCTCCAGCTCCAAAAGTCGTGGAGCCAGGCAGGCCTCCTTCAAGGCTTCAGAGACCACATCGGCGAAACCGGGCCGCGTGAACTGCATTACAGACACGTTCACCGCCACTTGCACCACCTTTAGGCCCTGGCGCTGCCAGGCGGCATTCTGCTGACACGCTTCCCGCAGAACCCAGTTTCCGATCGGATTGATCAGCCCGCTCTCTTCGGCCACAGGGATGAATTGGGCAGGCGGGATAATACCCAGCCTGGGATGGTTCCAAACCAGCAGCGCCTCCAGCCCTACCAGACTCCCGTCGGCGAGGTTCACTTGCGGCTGATATCGCAACTGGAATTCCTGGTTCTCGAGCGCCCTGCGCAAGGCATTCTCGATTTCCAGGGTCTCCAAAGCGAAGGCATTGATTTCCGGAACGAAGGCCTGGTAATTGTTCTTCCCCAGGCTCTTGGCGCGGTACATCGCGCTGTCCGCATTGCGCTCCAAAGTGGCGGCGTCCTGGCCGTCTTTCGGATACACGCTTATGCCGATGCTCGCCGTGATGAACAGCTCATGGTTGTCCAAATGGAACGGCGCCTGCAAAGCGTCCAGCAGTTTCTGCGCCACCACTTCCACATACTGCGGTTCCCGGATCTCGGTAAGCAGCAGTGTGAACTCGTCCCCACCCATCCGAGCCAGCGTGTCCGTCTTGCGGATGCACCCTTCCAGCCGCCGCGCCACCTGTTGCAATAAGGCGTCCCCAACCGTATGTCCCAGCGTGTCGTTGATCTGCTTAAAGCGGTCCAGGTCGATGAACATCACCGCCGCCATCCATCCGTGCCGGCGCGCTTGCGCCAGGGCGCGGCTCAGACGCTCATCGAATAGCGTCCGGTTCGGCAGACCGGTCAGCGCATCGTGCTGGGCCTGATAGGCGAGTTTGTCGGTGAGCTGGCGCTGCTCAATCGCGATCGCCGCCAGGCGGCTGGCGTTCGAAATCTGTTCCAGTTCCTCCAGACTGGGTCTGCGCCTTGTTCGGTAGGAGATCGCAAATGCTCCTAGCGGAGCGCCCGAGCCGGAAAGGATCGGGAACTGCCAGTGCAGGCCGCCGAGAAGCATCCCCTCGGGAGCCGCTGCGGTTTGAGCCCGGGAGACCGGCGCCAGGCCGCCCTGCGGCAAGGGCCGGAATCCCCGGATCTCTTCTCCGGTCAGCGGCGCTCCGGCCACCTGCACCATTTCGCCATTCCGCACCAGGAGCACCGAGCAGATCAGATCCGGACACTGGCGTTCCATCATGGCCGTAAGGTGCGTCAGGATGCGGTCCAGCGGTTCGTTGCGCGTCACCATTTCCAGCACGCGGCTGCGGTCACGCTCCAGATCCTCGGCCCGCTTGCGCTGGGTGATCTCCCGTTGCACAGCGACCCAGTGGCCAACTTCACTGTGATCTTCGGCGATCGGCACGAAGTTTACCTCGACCCAGTAGGCGGAACCGTCTTTGCGGTAATTGATCAGTTCCACGCGGGCCGATTCGCCGCGGTTCAGCGCGCTGCGCACATGGTTGAGCTGCTCCCGGTCTGTCTGCGGGCCAAACAGGATTCGCGGGGTACGCCCGGCGGCTTCCTCCGAAGCGTATCCCGTCATCTTGGTGAACGCCTCGTTAACATACACGATCTTTCCGCCGAGCGGATCGCCTGTCCTCGCCTCGGCGATCAAAACGGCATCATTTGCGTTCACCACCACCGAACGCAGCAGCCGCAGATGGTTCTCGTTGCGGCGCCGCTCGCTCACGTCCCGCGCAATGCCCAGCACGCCCGCCGGCCGCCCTGCCCGGAACACCAGCCGGGCGTTCGCCTCCAACACTACCGTGGCCCCATCCTTGCGCCGTAAGGTCATCTCGAAAGGCGCTTGGGTTCCGCCCCCCAGCCCGTTCTCCATCACCAGCTGTGCCTGCCGCCAGGAGCTGGGCGTCAAAAGGTCTTTGAGATTCAGGCGCAAGGCTTCTTCGCGGGTGTAGCCCGTCAGCGCCAGCACAGCCTTGTTCACGGAAGTCAGATTCCCTGCCAAATCGTGGGTGTACACAAGGTCGCTGGCATTCTCCACCAGCTCCTCGTAACCGGTGGCGCGGTCCCAGTCCTCCGCCATCGGCTGTAGAGCGGCCTGCGTGAGATGCCGGGCAGAAGTGCCGATCAGTTCGCCCATGCCTCCTCCTCGCTATTGCACGCTCAAAGCCGGCCGCTCCCTCCGGCCGTCCGGCGCTGCCTTCACGAATTTCATCTCGTGCAGCTCTAGCGCAACAAACGTCCCACCCTCAGGCGCCGCGCCGCTCCGCACAATCCCTCCGGTGCACGCCAAAAACCGGGGCACACGGTCCGGCGCCGCGGGAAGCTCGATCAACACTCGCAGGGCTTCTCCGGCCGAAGGCCGCCATCTGCACTCTTGATTTACATCCATGCGCACATACAGTCCGGAACGGCTGGCGTTTCCGGTCCAACCCGCCAGTTCGGCTCCCGGCAGGCTGGCCGGGTAAATGCGGCATGGCCGCTTCACCGCGTGCCGCACCTCGTGGCGGCGGTCCTCAGCGCCTACTGCGGCTAATGAGTGAATCTCCATGCCTATAATATAGGGTAAGTTCGCTGCTTTTTGATATCCATCTTTCAGGCAACCTTTGGGTACCTGGCACTAGTACACTATTAACTTTGGTTAAGTGCAACCGTGGGTCGGGCCCGGTGCTTTACTCGACGGTCAAACGGCGGTCCAACACCACGTCCATCGTCGAACCCCTCCTAAGCTCGACGTCCCGCCCCCGTGTGAGCAGCACCTGAGCAAGTCCCGCCGCGCTCCCGGCGCCGGCCCCGATCCCGGCCCCCCGGGCGCTGCGGTCCACTATCGCCCCCAGCGCGGCGCCCTGCGCCGTTCGGGATGCCGTGATCGTGACATCGCGGCCCCCGTCGGAGCCTTGCCGGATCATCCCTTCTTTCTTATCGGCAGCTTGGGCCGATTCGCCGGCATCGACTGAGTCCGGCCGCCCGGCAAGCGAAACGGCCTTCCCGCTGGGCAGCACCAGTGTGTCCAGCCGCAGCCCCAGCTCCGCGCGGCCTTTCACCCGTCCTCCCCTCTTTACGGTGGTCACCGTCGCCATCGCGAAGCAGTTCGGCGGAATGGCCACGCGGTCCCCAACGAGGATGGGGCTGACTGTGCGCAGATACACCTTATCGCCCGGCTGAGCGGTCCGCGTCGTGACCGTGTTTTCCAGGCGCATCAGGACGTGGGTTCCTTCAGGAATCTCGATGGCGAGCACGCCCGCGGCCGTCAAGCCCACGAACATTGCTGCGGTAAACGGCAGCCGGCTGCGGGCCTTCCACAGACCCATGTTGGCCTCCTGCCTCATTGTAGCCCCGCGGTCACGAGCTGGAGTCTAATGGAACCTTGGAGGTACCCGTTCTCATGGATGCCATTGAAGCCATTAAGACCCGGCGCTCGGTCCGGGTATTTCAACCCAAACCCATCCCCAAAGAGATCCTGGAGGACCTGATCGATTGCGCCCGCCTGGCCCCTACGGCCCGCGGCGTCGAACCTTGGGAATTCATCGTGGTCACCGACCCGGATACCCGGAAGTGGATCGCCGCCAAGACCTACTTTGGGCCCTTCATCGCGGATGCCGCCGCTTGCGTGGCCGTGCTTTGCCGTGAGACCAAGTACTACTTGGAAGACGGCTGCGCCGCCACCGAGAACATCCTGATCGCCGCCCGCGCTCACGGATTGGGAAGCTGTTGGGTGGCCGGGGACAAGAAGCCCTATGCCCCGGAGATCTGCCAAAAGCTCGGCGCGCCCCCTGGCTACCGCCTGATTAGTCTGGTGGCCCTGGGTTATCCGGCGGAAAACCCGCAGAAAGCCAAGCGCCCCCTCTCCCAAGTACTGCATTGGGAGCGGTTCTGACGCCTTAGCGAAGCTGGCCGCGCGAGCTTCGTCCGAGGGCCTCGGCTTGCGCCCCTCGACCGCGCGGCCTGCCGCCTCAGCTCTTAGCCGGTGGGGCTAGTTTCCGAACCAGCGCCACATCGATGTTGATGCGCACCTCGTCGCTCACCACCACGCCGCCGGCATCCAGCGTGCGGTTCCAGTTCACGCCGAAATCCTTCCGGTTGATCCGGGTGGTCGCCGACGCGCCGAAACGCGCGCTTCCCTGCGCCTGGATCTCAGGCGTCGTCTCCACCTCCAGAGTTACTTCCTTGGTCACGCCCCGAAGGGTCAGGTTGCCGGTCACGCGGTAGCGGTCCTCGCCTGTCCGCTCCACTTTTGTGGACCGGAATGTGATCGTCGGATGATTGGCCACATCGAAAAAGTCGGCGCTGCGCAAATGTTCGTCGCGCTTGGCGTTGCGGGTATCCACCGATGCCGCTTCGATGGTGACGTCGATCTTGGACGCGGACGGGTTGGCCGGGTCAAACTCGACTGTGCCCGACATCTTGCCAAACGCGCCGCTCACGTTGGTCACCATCATGTGGCGCACCGTGAACGCGGCTGTGGAATGGGATGCGTCAATCTGATACGTGGCCGCGCTGAGCAGGCCGGGAAGCAAAAGAAGCGCCAGGGCGCTAATGAACCGTGCGAAAGTTTTCATTCATCCACCTCTGAGTTTGCTGCTTTCTTCAAAAGATGATCCGGAACCCGGAAAGGTTACAACTCGTTGTGCTATCTTTGAGTTGCCATGACCATCCAACCGAAAATCTCCAGGCGTTCTTTCCTGGCCGCCTCGGCCGCAGCCCCCTTGGCGCAGCATCTTTTGGCTGCGGACCGCTATCCCGTCGGATTAGAACTCTACTCGGTCCGGGGAATGCTTCAAAAAGATCTGAAGGGTACGGTCACCGCCGTCGCCAAGATGGGCTATCCGATTGTGGAGTTCTACTCGCCGTACTACTCCTGGACTCCCGATTACGCCAAGGAGGTGCGCAAGCTCCTCGACGATCTTGGCCTGCGCTGCCTGTCCACGCACAACGGGGCCGTTTCTTTCACCCCCGAAGGAGTGGCCAAGGCGATCGAGCTGAACGGCATCCTGGGGAGCCGCTACATTGTGATGGCCAGCCCGCCAAGGGTGGAGAATATGGACGGCTGGAAAAAGGTGGCCGAGATACTCAACCAGGCTGCTGAGAAGATGGCCCCGGCCAAGATGCGCCCCGGCTACCACAACCATCAGCAAGAGTTCCGCCCGATCGAGGGGGTGCGTCCCATCGAGATCATCGCCCGCGAGACTTCGAAGGCGGTGATCCTGCAATTAGACGTCGGCACCTGCCTCGAGGTGAAGCAGGACCCGGTCGACTGGATCCGCAAGAACCCCGGCCGCTTCGCCTGCATTCATCTGAAAGACTATTCTCCGGAGCCGGACAAGGGCTACCGGGTGCTGTTCGGCGAAGGCGCCGCGCCTTGGAAGCAGATCTTCCAGGTCGCCGAATCCGTTGGGGGAGTGGAGTTCTACCTGATCGAGCAGGAAGGATACTCGCTGCCCGAGCTGGAGACCGCGCAGCGCTGTCTGGAAAATTACCGCCGCATGCGCGCCTGAGCAGTGCAGTCCGCTGCCCTTTGCTCAACCAAATCGAGTTTGTAGGGGCGGACCAGCGTGTCCGCTCTCTTGCCGTTTTGGGGTAGCCATTCCTTTGTGGTGCCGGCCTGGGCGCCCCTCACCCACCACCCTCCCGGCGCGCACCGCCAACCCTCACCCAGCGCCACCCTGGAATCAGTTG